>JBKCUM010000048.1:0-68030 GCA_046318395.1 Rubrivivax sp. | reverse complement strand
CCCGACAGGCGGCTGGCCGGTCGTCGCGGCCGCAGCCAAGCACACGCCTGCGCACAGACTGGTGGCCGGCCCGCACCGCCCGAACTCAGGCGCGGGCAAGCGCCCTGAACCGCCCGTGCACCCCAAACCGTGCGGACTCCACGGCCGGATGCCACACCGCGCTCAAGCCAGGCCATGGCAGGGCCGAAAACCCGACCAAGAACGCCATGGCCGCGCGCTGATGCGCCCCATGGGTTCGGCCCCGCCTGGGTCGCCAGGTCCCGGGGCACGCGCACCCGCTCGCCCTTTCCGGGCCGAAATGCGGGGTCAATGCCGGTTTGTTCGGCGGGCGCCAGAACTCAAGTTCCTTCGTAATGCGGTCGATAAGCCGACCAAGAGAACCCGGCAGGTGCTGGGGCGCACGCAACGCCCTGGCAGCCACCGGACCCGCACCGCGAAGGACACCCCATGGCTTCCAATATCCCGAACCTGACCACCGCGCAGATCGCCGTGCTGAGCACGTCAGCGATCGCCGCGTTGACGACGGAAGACTGGGCAGCATTCAGCGCAGACCAGATCGCTGCGCTCAGCGTCGGACAGATCAGCGCCATCTCGGTGACGGGTTTGCGGTCGCTCAGCACCACCATGGTCCAGGCCTTCGAAGCCCAGGATGTGGCGGCCTTCACCACGGTGCAGGTGGCGGCACTGGCCACGTCGGCCATCAAGGCCCTGACGTCGGAACAGGTCGGTGCGTTGACCTCCAGCCAGAGCGCAGCCCTCAGCAGCGCGCAGTTGCGTTCCCTGGACACCGTGGACCTGGCCACCCTCAGCACGGCGGCGGTCGCTGGCCTGAGCACCAGCCAGTTGTCCACACTGACCGCGACCCAGGTGGCCGCGCTGGAGACCGACCAGATCGCCGCGCTGCGGACCGCGCAAGTCCGCGGCCTGAGCACCGCCCAGATCGTCGCCCTGGAGTCGGCCGACTTCACCGCCATGGGCACGGCGCAGATCGCTGCGCTGTCGACCACACAACTGCGGGCCATCACCACCGGTGACCTGCGCGCCATCGACCCCGCCGACCTGCAAGCGCTGGGCACCGCGGGCGTGGCCTCGTTGACCAACGCCCAAGTGGCGGCGCTGAGCAGCAGCCAACTGGCCGCGCTGACCACCGCGCAATTCGCCGCACTCAGCACGGGCCAGATCGCCAGCATCGGCTCGGCCCAGGCCGTCGCCATGGAGACCGCCGACCTGGCGGCCCTCAGCACGGCCCAAGTGCGCGCCTTGACCACCGCCGCGTTCTCGGCGCTGCAGTCCGACGACATCAGCGCCTTGCGCACCAGCCAGGTGTCGGCATTGGGCACGGCCCAGCTGCGCGCCATCTCGACCAGCGCCCTGGCCGGCATGGACACCGGTGACCTGCGCCTGCTGTCCACCACGCAAGTGGCTTCGCTGACCACAGCCCAGATCGCTGCGCTGGAGACCGACCAGGTCGCCGCGCTGACCACCAACCAGGTGGCCGCGTTGACCACGGCCCAGATCCGCGGCCTGGAAACCGCCGACATTGATGCGCTGAGCGCTTCGCAAGTCGCGGCCCTGCGCACGGCCCAGGTGGCCGCGCTGACCAGCGCCCAAATGGAGGGCCTGGTCACCGCCGGCCTGAGCTACCTCAGCACCGGCCAGGTCGCTGCACTGAGCTCGTCGGCCATCGCATCCTTGGGCACCACGGCCCTGGCGGCCCTGAGCACCGCGCAGAGCGCCGCACTCAGCACCTCGCAGCTGGGTTCCTTGAGCACGACCTCGCTGGCCTCGCTGGACACCGCGGCCGTGGCGGCGATGAGCACCGCACAGCTGAACTCGCTGAGCACCAGCGACTTCGCTTCGCTGAGCACCACCCAGCTGGCCGCCTTGACGGGCGCCCAGGTGGCCAGCCTGGCCACGCGCCACCTGGCGACGCTGGACACCACCGAGCTGTCCTCGCTGACGACCACACAGTTCGCTGCCCTGACTTCCGGCCAGCTGGCCAGCCTGAGCACGAACCAGATCGCCCACCTGGACCCCGACGACGCCGCAGCCCTGAGCACCAGCGCGCTGCGCGGCCTGGGCACCACGGCCATCGCTGCGCTGCAGACCGACACCGTCGCCGCGCTGAGCACCAAGCAGATCGTGGCCCTGAGCACCGCCCAGCTGCGGGCGATGGAAACCGCCGACATCGCTGAACTGACGACCAACCAGGTCGCTGCGCTGACGTCGCAACAGGCCGGTGCGCTGCGCACCGCACAGTTGGACGCCATGGACGCCGACCAGCTGGCCTCCATCACCACCACCGCCCTGCGCGCACTGGGCACCGCCCAGATCGGCGCACTGGACAGCCTGACCAGCACGCAGCTCGACGCGCTGACCACGCGCCAGATGGGTTCGCTGGGCACCACCGTGGTCGCCGCCATCGCCAGCACCGACCTGGCAGCCCTGGTGGACACCGCGCAGCTGCGCGCCCTGTCGACCGCGGCCATTGCCGCCATGACCAGCGCCCAGCTGCAGGGGCTGACCACCGCGCAAGCCGCGGCTCTGACCACCGCCCAGGTGCGTGCCATCGAGGCCGTCGACCTGGGACTGATGGAAAACGCTGACCTCGCGGCCTTCAGCACGGCGCAGATGCGGGCGCTGACGACCACCCAGCTGGACGCGCTGACCACCAGCCAGCTCAACGCCCTGAGCACCGGCCAGCTGAACGCGCTCAGCAGCGCACAAGTGGCCGGCATCAATGCCGCCGACCTGAATGACCTGTCGACCACCAAGGTGGCGGCACTGGGCACCAGCTTCGTGGCGGGCCTGGGCACCACGCAGGTGGCCGGTCTGGACGCCGACAGCCTGAACGCCTTGAGCAGCCAAGCGCTGCGCGCCATCAGCACCGCCGGCATCGCCGGCATGGACGCCGCCGACCTGCAAGCGCTGACCACCGCGCAGGTGACCCAGCTCACCTCGGCCCAGGTGCGCGCCATCGAAACTTCGGACCTGAAGGCCATGGAGTCGGCCGACCTGGCCGCCTTCACCACCAGCCAAATGGCCGCGCTGCGCACCGCGCAGCTGGACGGCCTGGGCACCACCGAGATCAGCTACTTCACCACGGCGCAGATCCGCGCGCTGAGCACGGCCCAGCTGGCCGTGCTGGACGGCCTGACCAGCACCCAGGTGGCCGCGCTGGGCACCGGCCAACTGCCGGGTCTGAACAGCAGCCAGATCGACAGCCTGGACGCCGACGACCTGGCCACGTTGACGACGGCACAGATCCGTTCCTTGTCGACGGCCGCCGTAGCCGCCCTGGACACCGGTGCACTGGACCTGCTGACCACCACCCAGCTGGCCGCTTTCAGCAGCGCCCAGATCGCTGCCCTGACCGATGCACAGCTGGCCTCGTTCACCACCACCGACGTGTCGGCACTGCGCACCTCGCAGACTCGGGGCCTGAGCACCAGCCAGCTCGAAGACCTGCCCAACGCGCAGTTGCAGATGCTCACCACGGCCCAGGTAGCCGCGTTGACCAGTGCACAGCTGGCCGCGTTGGGGAGCGACATCGGCGAATTCACCACCGCCCAGCTGACGGCCCTGACCGCCAGCCAGGTGGCGCAGCTGGGCAGCGCCCAGGTGGCCGGCCTGAGCGCCGAAGACCTGCAGACGTTGACCACGCGCCAGATCGCGTCGTTGAGCACGGGCGCCATCGCGGGCATGGACGCGGCCGACTTCCAGGCCCTGACAACCAGCCAGGTGCGTGCGCTGACCGCCGCCCAGATCGTCGCCATTGAAACGACCGACCTGGCGGCCTGGGACACGGCCGACATCGCGGCCTTGTCCACCACGCAGATGCGCGTGCTGACCACCGCGCAAGCCGACGCCTTGACGGCCGGCCAAATCGCGGCCCTCAGCAGCGCCCAGCTGGCGGTGCTGAACACCGCCCAAGCCGACGCGCTCAGCAACGGCAACCTGGTCAGCATGAGCACCACCCAGCTGGTGGGCCTGAGCGCCGGCGCCATTGCCAACCTCACCACCGCCGAAGTGGCGGCGCTGACGGACGACCAGGTCGCCGCGCTGCGCACCGCACAGATCCGTGCACTGGAAACCGCCGACGTGGCCGTGCTGGACGCCAGCCAGCTGCAGTCGCTGAACTCGGCCCAGTTCGCCGCCCTGACCACCGCACAGCTGGACGCCCTGGGCACCACCCAGCTGGCGGCCCTGGGCAGCACGCAGATCCAGGGCATGACCGTGGCCCAGCTGCAAAGCCTGGGCACCAGCGACCTGAACGCCCTGTCAGGCACCGCGTTCGCCGGTCTGGGCACCGCCCAGGCCGCGGCACTGCGCACCAGCCAGATCGCCAACCTCGACACCGCCGACTTCGCCGAGCTGTCCAGCGCCGCCGTGCGCGCGCTGAACACCGCACAGATCGCCGCGCTGTCTGAAGACAACATCACCGCGCTCACCACCACCCAGGCCAGCGGCCTGGGCAGCAGCCAGGTGCGGGGCTTCAGCAGCGACCAACTGGCCGTGCTGGACACGCGCGACCTGGCGGCCTTCAGCACCGCCGCCGTGCAGAACCTGAGCACGGCACAGATCACCCAGCTGTCGACCACGCAGCTGCAGGCGCTGACCACGTCCCAGATGGCCGCGCTCACCACCGCCCAGCTCGACGCCCTGACCGGCGACGGTCTGGCCAAGCTGACGACGTCGCAGTTCTTTGCGCTGACGACCGCCCAGGTGGCCAGCTTGGACAGCGCCGCCCTGGCGTCGCTGGAAACGGCCGACCTGGCCGCCCTGCGGACCAGCCAGATCGCTGCGCTGTCCACCAGCGCGTTGACCGGCCTGGAGACCTCGCAGCTCGCCGCCCTGGGCACCACCCAGGCCGCCGCGCTGACCACGCGCCAGATCGCGGCCCTGGACGCCGACCAGATCGCGGGCCTGGGCACCGGCAACCTGGCGGCGCTGAGCACCGGCCAGCTGCAGGCCATGGACACGGCCGCGCTGAACGAGCTGTCCACCAGCCAGCTGGCTGAACTGAGCACGGCCCAGGTGGCCAACCTCACCACGGCGCAGATCGCGCGCCTGGACACCGCCGCCATCGCCGGCCTGGGCACCACCCAGATGGACGTGCTGAGCACGGCCCAACTGCGCGCCCTGAGCAGCAGCCAAGTGGCTGCGCTGGACACCCGCGACCTGGCCACGCTGGACACCACGCAGGTGCAGGCCCTGAGCACCGCCGCCGTCGCCGGCCTGGGCAGCACCCAGCTGGCCGCGATGAGCACCACCTTCCTGCAGGCGCTGACCACCTCGCAAGTGGCCAACCTGGAGGGGGCTTCCCTGGGCGCCCTGGGCACCACCGAGCTGGCCGCCTTCAGCACCGCCCAGCTGCGTGCGCTGGACACGGCCCAGATCGACGCACTGACCACCACCCAACTGGCCAGCCTGGCCACCGCCAGCCTGGCCACGTTGACCACGGCCCAGCTGCGCGCGCTGAGCGTGGACGACCTGAACAGCCTGGGCACCACCCAGTTCGCCAACCTGACGACCACCCAGTTGGCGGGCCTGACGAGCGCGCAGATCGCCGGCCTCGACACCGCCGATCTGGCCGCCCTGACCACCGTGCAACTGGGCGCCTTCAACAGCGCCGACCTGGCCGCCCTGGGCAGCCGCCAGTTGAACGCCCTGACCACCAACCAGGCCGCCGCCCTGAGCAGCAGCCAGGTGCGTGGCATTGACGCCGAAGACCTGGCCGCACTGGGCACCAGCGCCCTGGCCGCGCTGGACACCGACGCCGTGCGTGCACTGAGCACCGCCCAGCTCGATGCCCTGGGCACCACCCAGCTGGCCAACCTGACCACCGCGCAAGTGGCCGCCCTGACGACGGCCCAGCTCAACAGCCTGAGCGCCGCCGACCTGAACAGCCTGGCCACCTCGCAGTTCGCTGCGCTGACGACCACCCAGGTCCGCGGCCTGAGCACGTCCCTGGTGAGCACGCTGGACAGCGCCGACATCGCCGCGCTGACGACCGACCAGGTCGAAGCCCTGAGCACCAGCCAGATCATCGCCCTCGAAGGCGGCCAACTGCAGGCGCTGACCACCAGCCAGGCCGCCGCCTTGACGGCCGCCCAGGTGCGCGCTATCGAAGAAGGTGACCTGCCGGTGCTGGAGACGGCCGACCTGGCCGCGCTGTCCACGGCCGCGATCGCCGGTCTCAGCACCAACCAGATCAACGCGCTGACCGCCGAACAGGTGGCCGCCTTGGCCACGGCCCAGGTCCGTGCGCTGACGCTCAGCCAACTGGCAGAACTCAATGGCGACGACCTGAACGCCTTCACCTCGGCGCAGTTCGCCGCACTGTCCACCCGCCAAGTGGCCAGCCTGGGCACCACCCAGATGGCCGTCATCGACTCCAGCGACCTGGCCGCCATGGACAGCGCGCAGATCGCAGCGCTGTCCACCAGCAACATCGCGGCCCTGACCGGCGACGCGCTGGCCGGCCTGAGCACCTCGCAAGCCGCTGCGCTGACGACCGCGCAGATCGGTGCCATCGAGGTGGACGACCTGGCCGCCATGGAAACCGCCGACCTGGCCCAGTTCAGCAGCCTGCAACTGCGCGCGCTGAACTCGGCACAGATGGACGCCCTCGGCACCACCCAACTGTCCAGCCTGAGCACGGCCCAGGTGGCGGCCCTGCGCACCTCCCAGCTCGAGGCCCTGAGCGGCATCGACCTGGCCAGCATGACCACGTCGCAGTTCGCGGCACTGACCACCGCCCAGGTGGCCGCGCTGACCACCGCGCAGGTGGTGTCGCTGGAAACCGCCGACATCGCGGCCCTGACCACGCGCCAGGCCACCGCATTGCAAGCCGAACAGCTGGCCACCTTCAGCGGTGAACAGCTGACCGCACTGACCACCGCCCAGGCCCAAGCCCTCAGCAGCAGCCAGGTGGCGGCGCTGAACGCCAGCCTGCTGGCCTCGCTGGACACGGCCGACCTGGCCGCGCTGGCCACCAGCGCCGTCAAGGGCCTGAGCTCGGCCCAGCTGGAGACGCTGACCGGCGCCCAGCTCGGCAGCCTGACCACCGCGCAAGTTGCCGCGCTGACCACGACGCAAATCGCCAGCCTGGACCCGTTGGACCTGGCCGCCATGGGCACGGCGCAGTTCGCTGCCATGACCACGGCGCAGATCGCGGCGCTCAGCTCCTCGCAGCTGGCCAACCTGGACACGGCCGACATCGCCGCGCTCACCACCAACCAGGTGCGTGCGCTCAGCGAAGACCAGCTCATCGAGATCACCGCCGCCGGCATCCAGGCGCTGACGACCGCACAGGCCGCCGCATTGACGGCCACGCAGGTCGCCGCCCTGTCCACCACCCAGCTGGTGGACATGGAAACGGCCGACCTCGCGGCCCTGGGCACGGCCCAGGTGGCGGCGCTGTCGCTGACGCAACTGGGCGTGCTGTCCACCAGCCAGGTGGCCGCGCTCTCGGTGAACCAAATCGCCGGTGCCAGCACCACGCAGATCGCCAACCTCTCGGCCGAGGCCATTGCTGGCCTGGGCACGGCGCAGATCGTGTCGCTCACCACGGCGCAGATCGCCGTGCTGACCACCACGCAAGCCGCCGCGCTGGAAGCCGGTGACTTCGCGGTGATGACCACCAACCAGCTCGAAGCGCTGGCCTCCGCCAACGTGGGTGCCCTGGCCACCTCGGCCATCGTGGCCATGACCAGCAGCCAGGCCGCGGCCCTGAGCACCAGCCAACTGGCGGCCCTGTCGGCCGAACAAGCGGCGGTGCTGGACACGGTCGACCTGGTGGCCCTGGGCAGCACGCAGCTGTCGGCCCTGTCCACCGCCGCCATCGAAGCGCTGGGCACCACGCAGCTGACGGCCATGAGCACGACACAGCTGCAAGGCCTGACCAACGCGCAGCTCGCCGCCGTCGAGGCCGCCGATTTCACGGCGCTCAACAGCAGCGTCATCGCCGGCCTGCGCAGCGCACAGTTCGCGGCGCTGACGTCCACGCAGCTGGCCGGTTTGGAGACCAGCGACCTCGCGGCGCTGAACACGGCACAAATCCGTGCGCTGACCGTGGAAGCGCTGGCGGGCCTGACCACCGCCGGCGCCATCGGCTTGACCAGCAACCAGCTGGCCGCCATGACCACGGCCCAGGTGCGTGCGCTGACCGCCGAAGCCATGGCCGCGCTGGAGACCAGCGATCTGGCCGGCATGGGCACCACCCAGCTGGCCGCGCTGAGCAGCAGCCAACTCGACGCCCTGGGCACCACACAATGGGCCAGCCTGACCACCACCCAGGTGGCCGGCCTGAGCACCAGCCAGGTGGCCAGCATCGAAGCCACCGACCTCGCCGCCCTGGGCACCAGCCGTTACGCGGCCATGACCTCGGCGCAGATTGCAGCGCTGACCACCAGCCAGGCCGCGGCCTTGGAAGGTGAAGACCTGGGTGCGCTGCGCACCAGCGCCCTGCGGGCCTTGACCCTGGAGAACGTGGCCGAACTCAGCACCCAAGCGGTGATGGGCCTCACCACCACGCAAGCCAGCATCCTCAGCACCCGCCAGTTGCAAGCCCTGTCCACGACCACCCTGGTGGCCATGGAAACGGCCGACCTGGCCGCCCTGGGCAGCACCCAGTTCGTGGCCCTGACCGCCGACCAGGTGGCGGCCCTAGGCACCACCCAGATGGCCAACCTGACCACGCGTCAGGTGGATGCGATGACGGCCGACCAGTTCGCCGCCATCGAAGCCGCCGACCTGGCCGCCATGGGCACGGCGCAGTACGCGGCGATGACCACCCGCCAGATCAACGCCATGACCACGGCCCAAGCCGCGGCCCTGGAAGGCGAAGACCTGGCCGCGCTGGGCACCACGGAACTGGCGGTGCTCTCGGGCGCCAACACCGCGGCACTGAGCAGCGCCGCCATCGCCGGGCTGACCACCAGCCAGGCACGCAACCTGACGACGACCCAGATCGAAGCCCTCAGCACCACGCAGATCGGCTACCTGGAAACCGCCGACGTGGACGCCCTGCGCAGCAGCGCCATCGCGATGCTGACCACGGCCCAGCTCGACGCCATGGGCACCACCCAGCTCGACGCGCTGACCACCGGCCAGCTCGTGGCGATGACGACGACCCAGATCGCCTCGCTGACGCCTGAAGACCTGCAGGCCCTGGGCACACGGCACTTCGCCGCCATGACCACGTCCCAGCTGAATGCGCTGACCACGGCCCAGGCCGCGGCGCTGGAAGCCGCCGACGTGGCCGCCCTGCGCACTTCGCAGATCCGCGCCCTCACGGCCGACAGCATCACCAGCCTGTCCACCTCGGCGCTGGCCGCGTTGACGACCTCGCAAGCCTCGTCGCTGACCACCGCGCAGCTGGCCGCGTTGTCCACCACCACGCTGCTGGAGCTGGAGACCGCCGACCTCGCCGCGCTGACCACCGGCCAGCTGAACGTGCTGTCGCTGACCCAGCTCGACACCCTGGGCACCACCCAACTGCAGGCGCTGACGACGCGCCAGCTGGCCGCGCTGTCGACCACGCTGACCAGCCAGTTGAGTGCAGAAGACCTGGCCACGCTCACCACCACACAGTTCGCGGCGCTGACGACCAACCAGATCTCGGTGCTGAACGCCGCCCAGGCCATCGGCCTGGAGACCGCCGACCTGGCCGCCATGACCACGGCCCAACTGCGTGCCCTGACGCTGGCCAACCTGGTCGAGCTCAGCGCCGAGCAGGTGACCGCGCTGACCACGTCGCAGATCGCCTCGCTCAGCACCACGCAGATCGAGATCCTGACGACCACCCAACTGGCCGGCATGCAAACGGCCGACCTGGCCGCGCTGACCACAGCCCAGGTGCGTGCGCTGACCGCTGAACAACTCGGCGTGCTGGACACCACCCAGGTCACGGCCTTCACCACGGCACAGACCGCGGCCCTCAGCACCACGCAGCTGAACGCCCTGGGCGCCGGCTACATCGACGCCCTGAGCACCACCCAGCTGGTGGCCATGAACTCCAGCCAGATCGCCGCGCTGACCAGCGCGCAAACGGCGGGCTGGGGCACCGACGACGTCGCCGTGCTGCGCACCTCGCAGATCCGCGCGCTGTCGGCCGACGCCTTGGCGGCGCTGTCCTCCTCGGCGGTGGAGCACCTGACCACCACCCAGGTCGCGGCGCTGACCACCACGCAGATGGCCGAGCTGTCGACCAACGTGCTGACGGCCCTGGCCACCGTGGACCTGGCCGCCATGGGCACGGCGCAGCTCAACGCCCTGGGCACCACCCAGCTCGACGCGCTGAGCAGCACCCAGCTCAACGGCCTGACCACCAGCCAGGTGGCCGCGCTGTCCACCACCTTGGTGCAAGGCCTGGCCGCCGACGACCTGGCGGCCTTGGGCACCGCCCAGCTGGCCGCCCTGCGCACCAGCCAGGTGGCCGTGCTGACCAGCAGCCAGGCCGGCGCACTGGACGCCGCCGACGTGGGCGCGCTCAGCAGTGCCCAGGTGCAGGCGCTGAACGCCGAAGCCATCGGTTCGCTGACGACCGCCGCCACCGTGGCACTGAGCACCAGCCAGGTGTCCGGCCTGACCACCACCCAGGTGGCCGCGCTCAGCGTCACCAGCCTGGCCGCGATGGACACGGCCGACCTGGTGCTGCTGAACAGCCAACAGGTCTCGGCCCTGGGCACGGGCGGCCTGAACCAGCTGACCAGCACGCAGCTGGCCGCGCTGAGCACCAGCCAGATCCGCAACCTGGACGCCGTGCAGGTGACCAGCCTGACCAATGAAAAGCTGGGTGACCTGACCACCTCGCAGTTCGCAGCCATGGGCACCACCCAGGTCAACGCGATCAGCGAAGACCAGCTGCTGAACCTGGGCACGGCCGACCTGTCGGCGCTCAGCACCTCGGCCATCCAAGCCCTCAACGCCGGCCAGCTGGCCGCGATGACGGCCACCCAGGCCGCGGCGCTGACCACCAGCCAGGTGGCTACGCTCAGCAGCACCCAGCTGCAACTGGTGGAGGCCGCCGACCTGGCCGCCATGGGCACGGCGCAGTACGCCGCCATGACGACCAGCCAGCTGCGCAACCTCACGGCCGAACAACTGGCCGCGCTGGAAAGCGCCGACGTCGTGGCCCTGAACACCACCCAGCTGCGTGCGCTGACCGCCGATGCCATCGTCGCCCTGAGCGGCGAGACCATCGCCGGGTTCAACACCGCACAACTGGCCGCGCTGACCACGGCCCAGCTGGTGGCCATTGAAGCCGCCGACCTGGCCATGGCCGCCACGGCCTCGCTGGCCAACCTCAGCAGCGCGCAAGTCGCCGTGCTGCGTGTGGAACAGCTGGCGGCGCTGACCACCGCCCAGCTGGCCGGCTTGACCACCTCGCAACTGCTGGCCCTGTCGACCACGCAGCTGACCTCCATCGCGCCTGAATCGCTGACGGCGCTGGGGACCACGCAGTTCAACGCACTGAGCACGCGACAGATCGCCGGCCTGACCGTGGACCACATCGTGGCCATGGAAACCGCCGACCTGGCCGCCCTGAGCACCTCGCAGACCCGCGCGCTCTCGGTGGACCAGCTGGTGGCCTTGACCACCGCCCAGATGACCGCGCTGACGACCAGCCAGATCGCCAACCTGAGCACCGCCCAGGTCTACGGTCTGGAGGCCGACGACCTGGCCGCACTGGGCACGTCGCAGTTCAAGTCGCTGACCACGGCACAGATCGCCGCATTGAACGAGGTGCAGATCGCTGCACTGCAAACGGCCGACGTCGCTGAACTGAGCACGTCGCAGATCGCAGCCATCAGCACCACGGTGATCGCGGCGATGGAGACCAGCATGATGGCCTCGCTGTCGACCCGCCTGGTCGAAGCGCTGACCACCGCGCAGATCGCCAACATCGAAGCCGCCGACCTGGCCGCCTTCGGCAGCACGCAGTTCAGTGTGCTGACGACCAAGCAGATCGGTGCGCTGAACGAAGTGCAGGTGGCTGCCTTCCAGACCGCCGACGTGGCGGGCCTGGGCACCACGCAGTTGGCCGCGCTGAGCACCTCGCTGATCGGTGCGCTGGAGACCACCGTCATCGCCAACCTGGGCACCACCCAAGTGGAAGGGCTGACAACGGCGCAGATCGCGGCCTTCGTGCCCACGGATTTGGCCGCCATGGTCACGTCGCAGTTCGCGGCATTGACCACGGCCCAGGCCCGCGCCATCACCGGTGAGCAGGCCGCTGCGCTGGAGACCGCCGACATCGCGGCCATGGCCGCCGACCGCATCGGCGCCTTCAACACCACGGCCATTGCAGCGCTGACCACGGCTGGCATCGTGGCCCTGAGCACCAGCCAGGCCCAGGCCCTGACCACGGCCCAAATCCGTGCGATGGAACTGGCGGACGTGGCCAGCCTGGAGACGGCCGACCTGGTCAGCCTGAGCAACAGCCAGGCCGCGGCCTTCACGGCCGAACAGGTGGCCTCGCTGACGACCACCCAACTCAGCAACCTCAGCACCACGCAGTTCACGGCTTTTGGCACCGCGCAGATCCAGGCGCTGGCCACCAGCGCACTGAACAGCCTGACCACGTCGCAGTTCGCAGAACTGACGACGCGCCAGGTGGCGGCGCTGACCAGCACGCAACTCGTCAACCTGCAGAACGAAGACCTGGCCGAGCTGGGTGCCAGCGCGGTGGCGGCCATCGCCACCAGCAGCCTGGTTCAACTGCGCACCTCGCAGATCGCCGCGCTGACCACCACGCAGGCCGAAGCCCTGACCACTTCGCAGATCGTGGCCCTGACCACCGCGCAGTTGGCCAACCTGGAGACCGCCGACATCGCCGCGATGAGCAGCACGGTGATCGACGCGATGACCAGCGCCCAGATCGGCGCGTTGACCAGCACGCAGCTGGACACCATGTCCACCACGCAACTGGTGGAGCTGGGCTCGGCACAGCTGCGCGCCATCGACGCCACCGACCTGGCGGCCATGGGCACGACGTCCTGGAACAAGTTGAGCAGCGGCCAGATCGCGGTGCTCACCACCACCCAGATCGCCGGCATGGACACGGCGGACTTGGCCAACCTGGAACTGGCCTCGGTCGCGGCCATCTCGACGGCTGGCATTGAAGCGATGAGCCCGTCGCTGCTGAACGCGCTGACCACCACGCAGGTGGGTGCGCTGACGGCGGCGCAGGTGAGGGCCATCGAGGTGGCCGACATCGACAACCTGGGCACCAGCACGCTGAACGCGATGAACGGCACGCAGCTCAATGCGCTGTCCTCGTCGCAGGCCGCGGCGCTGACGGTGTCGCAGCTGACCGACCTGTCTACCACGCTGCTGGCCTTGATGGGCACGACCCAGATCAGCGCCATCGCGGCGGCCGACCTGGCGGCGCTGAGCACCAGCGCCTTCCAGGCCCTGACCGCCACGCAGATCGCCGGTCTGACCACCAGCCAGGTGCAGGCCCTGGAAACCAGCGACCTGGAGGTGTTCACCGCCACGCAGATCAAGGCCATCGACACCGCCGGCATCGAGGCCATGGGCAGCACCCAGCTGGCCACGCTGTCGACCACGCTGCTGTCGGTGCTGACCTCGGCACAGATCGCCGCCATCGAGAACGCCGACCTGGCCGAGCTGGGCACCTCGCAACTGAACGCGCTGACGGCCGCCCAGGTGCGCGCACTGGCCACCGACCAGGTGGTGGCGCTGACGACCACGCAGCTGAACAACCTGGGTGACCTGCAGGTCTCGTCGTTCACCACCAAGCAGTTGGTGGAACTGAGCGCGTCGGACCTGAGCGCCATCTCCAGCACGCAGTTCAACGCCTTCACCACGGGGCAGATCGCGGCCTTCACCACCACGCAGGTGGCAGGTTTGGCCACCGACGACCTCGCGGCGCTGCGCAGCAGCCAGCTGCGTGCGCTGGACACGGCGGACATCGCCGCGCTGACGGAAGCGCAGATCACCGCGCTGGTGAGCGCACAAATCGCCGGCCTGACGACGGCCCAGATCGCGGCCATCGAAACCAGCGACATCGACGCGATCGAGGTGGAAGACTTCGCGGCCTTCAGCACCGGCCAGCTGCGTGCGATGACCAGTGAACAGGTCGCCGCCCTCGGCACCAGCCAATTGGTGGCGCTGGACACCGTGCAGATCGGTGCCATCGGCGCCGGTCAGCTGGCAGGCATCGCTTCGGACATCTTCAACGACCTGACCACCGCCCAGTTCGCCGCGCTGCGCACCTCGCAGATCGCCGGCCTGAGCACCACACAAGTGGCCGGTCTGGAAGTGGAAGACCTGGAAGCCCTGCGCACGGCCCAGATCCGCGCGCTGACCACCGCCGGTGTGGCCGCCATGGGCACCACGCTGCTGGACGCCATCAGCACGGCACAGCTGGCCGCACTGAGCAGTTCACAGGTGCGCGCCCTGTCGACCTCGGCCCTGTCGGCCCTGGACACCACGGAACTGGTGGCCATGACCACCGGCCAGGTGGTGGCCTTCACCAGCGACCAGCTGGGGGCCTTCGACCACAGCCAGCTCGAAGCCTTCACCACCCGCCAGGTGGCGTCCTTGAGCATCGGGCAGCTGGTGACCATGACCGGCAGCGACTACGCGGCGTTCAGCAGCGAACAGTTCCTGGCCTTCAGCACCAGCCAGCTGGCGGTGATGACGACGGCGCAAGCCGCCGCCATGAGCACCACCGACCTGAGCGCGCTGCGCACCAGCCAGATCCGTGCGCTGAGCAGCGCCGCCATCGCGGCCCTGAGCGGTGATCAGTTGGAGGAGTTCACCACGGCCCAGGTGTCGTCGTTCACGTCCACGCAGGTGGCGGCCTTGGGCACCACGGCACTGCAGTCGATGGAGACCCGCGACCTCGCGGCCATGACCACGGGCCAGGTCATCCACCTGAGCACGGCGCAGATCGACGCGTTGACCAACGCCCAACTGGCGGCGCTGACCACCGCGCAGTTGCAGGCCCTGACCACCACGCAGTACAGCGTGATGACGGGTGCCGAGCTGTCGGTGCTGACCGCCGACCAGATCCAGGCCCTGCGCACCTCGCAGATCGCCGCGCTGGAAGCGGTGCAGCTGACCACGCTGGACACCGGCGACCTGGCGGTGCTGACGACCGCGCAGATCCGTGCCCTGACCACCACCCAGCTGGAGGCCATGGACAGCAGCGACTTCGGGGCCCTGACCACGAGCCAGCTGCGCGCCTTCACCACCACGCAACTGGCGGCCATCGACACCGGCGACTTCGCCCTGTTGAGCACCACCAGCCTGCAGGCCTTCAGCAGCGGTCAGATCGCGGGCTTGACCACCTCGCAGATCGAAGCGCTCAGCGACAGCAGCCTGCTGGAGCTGACGGAGACCCAGGTCAAGGGCCTGACACTGGAGCAGATCGCCACCTTCGACACGGCGGAAATCGCGGCGCTGAGCACCACGCACATCGCGGCCATGACCACCACGCAGATCTCGTCGCTGACGGTGGAACAGCTCGGCGGCCTGGGCTCGGCCGACATCGAGGCCCTGACGACCTCGCAGGCCCGTGCCCTGACGGCCGAGCAGATCACCGGGCTGACCACGGCCCAGGTGCTGGGCTTCGAAACCCGCGACCTCGCGGCCATGACCATGGAGCAGTACAACGCCTTCGAAGGCGAAGACTTCAGCGAAATGAGCACGGCGCAGTTCGCGGCCCTGCAGAGCGTGACCCCGATCGTGCTGGACCTGGACGGCAACGGCGTGAAGACGCTGGCGGCTTCTGACGGTGTGCAGTTCGACCTGACCGCCACCGGCGAAACCGGCAAGGTGGGCTGGGTGGGCAGTGGCGACGGCCTGCTGGTGCGCGACATCAACGGCGACGGCGTCATCAACGACGGCAAGGAGCTGTTCGGTGGTGCCACCCAGCTGGCCGACGGGAAACGTGCTGGCAACGGCTACGTGGCGATGGCCGCCCTGGACAGCAACAACGACGGCAAGCTGAGCGCCGCCGACGCCGCCTTCAACGAGCTGAAGGTCTGGGTGGACGGCGACGCCGACGGCCAGACCGACGCCGGGGAACTGGTGGGCCTGCTGGACGCCGGGGTGCTGGAGATCAACCTCGACTACGCCCTGGGCAGCGAGGTGGACAACGGCAACCTGCTGGGCATGGTGGGCAGCTACACCGCCACCGACGGCAGCCAGCAAGCCGTGGCCGACGTGTGGTTCGCAAAGGACAACGGCAGCACGCCGACCCTGGACGACCTGCTCGCAGAAACCGGGGACAGCCTGTTGGCCGACGCCAACCTGCCGGCCACGGCCAGCGGCAGCGCCGAGGGTGGCGGCCGCACCGGCCACGCCGGGTACACGCCGACCCAGCGCCTGAGTTTGGAGGAAGAGCTGCTGCGCAACCAGAACCCGCTGCTGTAACGCACGGCAGCGCGCAAAGCGCAGGTGCATCGCCGGGAACAACGGGCCTTTACGGGCCCTTGTTCCCGGCATGCCACGACGGGGTGGCCGCCTAGACTGGGCGTCCACCCCGTTGTCACGTCTGCACCCGCCATGTCAGCAGCCCCCACCTCCGTGGCCCTGCAGCCCGCCCCGACCGCCGTGGCGCAGCACCTGCACCTCATCGTCTACAGCGAAGCCGTGCGCGCCCAAGTGCCCACCGGCTGGCTGCACCTGGACAACCTGGCCAACCCCCGACCCGACTGGTTCGAGTACTGGCCCATCCGCCAGTACCTGCTGAACCAGCCGCTGGACGAGCAGGCCTTCTACGGCTTCTTCAGCCCCAAGTTCTGCGACAAGACCCAGCTGAACCTGGCCCAGGTGCAGGCCTTTGTGCAGCAGCACGCGGCCGACACCGACGTGTTCTTGTTCAGCCCGCAGCCCGACATGGGCGCCTTCTTCCTGAACGTGTTCGAACAAGGCGAGACCTTCGACCCTGGCCTCATCGCCGCCTACGAAGGCTTCCTGCGCACCCAGGGCCTGCAACTGCCGCTGAAGAACCTGGTGATGGACAGCCGCCAGGTGTGCTTCAGCAACTACTTCATCGCCAAGCCCGCCTTCTGGCGTGCCTGGCTGCAGCTGAACGAGGCCATGTTCCGCGTGTGCGAGGGGCCCGACAGCCCGCTGAAGCAGGCGCTGAACTTCGTCACCACCTACCCCGGGCCGGGCGGCCAGGGCGTGCAGCGCAAAGTGTTCCTGCAGGAGCGGGCGGCTTCTTTGCTGCTGACGCTGCAGCCGCAGTGGCGCACACGCCCGCACAACCCCTTCGGCATGGGCTGGAGCACGGCCCGCTTCCGCGAACACCCGATGGACGCCTTTGCCAGCGACGCCCTGAAACGCGCCTGGCGCGACACCGGCTGGCCGGAGTACCTGAACGCCTTCGTGGCCACCCGACAGCGGTTTTTGGCGCCTGTTCAAAAGGCTGCCTGAAACAGCCATGGGCCGGGCGATCAACCCCGCCCCCGCCAGTTCGTGAATTAAGCACGACGGTTTGTCGCATTCTTTTACATACGTAAATCAGAATGCGCCAACAGATTGTTTTTGTTGTTTAAAAACAATCACTTAGAACGTTACAGAAAAGCTGGCACGGGTTTTGCTTTTTGTTTGGGCATCCGCACTGAAACCGAGCCCCTCATGCGCCACGCCGTCCAAAAAGCCCTGATTGCCGCCGCAGCGACCGCTGCCTTCGCCACCGTCCAAGCCGCGCCTGTGGCCACGTGGCAAACGGGGGGCGTGTTCAGCAACACCGCCTCTTTTGTGGCCGCCGGCGTGACCGCCAGCAACCTCAGCGGCTCGGTGCCCGTGGCCCAACAGGCCAACGGCTACGTGGGCTACAACCTGAACGCCTGGTCGGTCTACGGCTCTGGCGCGGTGGCCAACGCCGTGTTCACGCTGACGCTGACCACCAGCACCGCCTTGTCGCTGTCGACCTTCGACTTCACGCTGTTCAACAACGATTGCCAGATCGACGCCACGCCGCTGCCCAAGTGCACCAACGCCACCTGGGGTGTGCAGTACGCCATCAACGGCGGCCCCTTCAGTGCCGACCTGCTGAGCTTCAACGCCGGTGAGCCCTACGACAACACCGCAGAGAGCGTGGCGCTGAACCAGAACCTGAACGCCGGCGACTCGCTGACCATGCGCGTCTACGCCATCGACAGCGGCAGCGCCTCCCCGGGCACCGGCCAGTACTTCTTCCACAGCATCTCGCTGAACACTCCGGCAAGCAACAACGTGCCCGAACCCGGCACCCTGGCCCTGACCGGCCTGGCCTTGCTGGCCGCCACGCGCCTGCGCCGCAAGGCCTGAGCCAACGGGCCAACGCCGGCCGGTCTACGGGCTATAGCAGCCCAAGCAGCGCCCGCATGACGCGGGCGTTTTTCATGGTGCGGCGGCGCGCTACAGCGCGCGTATGTGCAGCAAGCCGCGGTGCGGCAGGCGGCAAGCCGGCGCCCAGGGCGGCAGGTGGCTGATGGCCTGGCGGCCGCTGGCCAAGGCCACCACCAAGGCCATGCTCTCGCCGCCCACCACCCAACGTGCCGGGCCCAGGGCCTGGGCCAGCGTGGGGTGGCTGTCCAGCACCGCGCCCTGCCCTTCGGCGCTGGCCAGCCAGGCCGCGTACTTGCCCGGCGGGTCGCTGGGGTGGGGGCGCAGGCGCACCGGCAGTCCGGACGGCAAGCACAGCAGCGCGCGGCGCTGCATGAAGTAGCGCAGCGCCTGGAACTCACCGGGCTCGCCAGGGCCACCGTCGGGCGCGTGCTGGCCCCAGTCGCTGCGGGCGGGCTCCAGCACCACCAGCACGTCGCCGTGCGCGGGCACGGGCGCCATGGCCGCGGCCTGTTCGGCCAGGTAGAGGTTGTCGAACAGCCGCAGCCGGTCTGCAGGGAAGTGCTGGGCCGCGATGGCCAGCGCATCGGCGTCGGTCAGCCAGAACTCGTCGGGCCATTGCTGCACGCCGCCACGCTCGAAACGCAGGGGGTAGTTCACCCAGTGGTCGATGACGGCCACACTGCGCCGGCCCTGCTGCACCGCCAACACCCGGGCATCGTGCTCCAGCGTGCTGGCCCAGCCGGTGCCGGTCAGCACCAGTTCGGCGTCCGCCAGTGCGTCTTCCAGGCGGCCACAGAGCGGGCGCTCAGGGTAACGCTGCCGCCACAGCGCTTCGGCCGGGCCTTGCATGAAGGCCCGCGCGCCCGGCAGGTGGGCCAACCAGGGCAGCAGCACGTTGGCGGCACCCGCGTCGTACGCCACCACGGCCAGTGCGCCGGGTGAGGTGGGCAAGCTGGGCGTCATGACCAGGCAGAACTCAAAGCGTCTAACTTCAGAAGCGTGCGGGTCAGCTTCACTCAGGCGATGGGGCTGGTGAAGCGCGCGAAGTACAGCATGTCCACCGCCTGCCCATCCACCAGTTCTTGCCCACGGCGCACGGCCTCCAGGTGCAGACCGGCGCGCTCGGCCACGCGCACCATGCCGGTGTTCAGCTTCAGCGTGCCGGCGGTCACCTTGCGCACGCCGGGCTGCGCGGACCACCAGTCGGCCAGGGTCTTGAACGCGTCCAGGCCGATGCCCTGGCCCCACACCCGCCGGTCGCCCACCAGGATGCCGATGTCGACTGTGCCATGCGGCAGGCTGCGGTAGGCCGTCAGCGTGCCCACGGCGCTGTGGTCGGCCCGCAGGCGGATGCTGAGGAAGTGGTTGGCCCCACCGGCGAAGCTGGCGTAGTAACGCTCGCAACTCTCGCGCGTGTGCTGCACAAACCGCTGGTTGCTGAAGCGCACGGTCTCGGGGTCGTTCAACCACCCGATGTAGGCCGGTGTGATGTCGGCGGCGCTGAAGGGGCGCAGCTGCACCAGGCGGCCGGTCAGCACCGGGAGCGGGGGAACGGAATGGGCCGACATGGCGGTGGGCGCGCGGTGGTCGAGAGGCCGCCGTGTCAGGCTGCGCTGGCCACCGGGCCGCGCAGCGCGTCCAGGTTCGCCCACACCTTGCGGAAGGCGGTGATGACGGCCTGCAGCGAGGCCGCGTCCAGCGCAAACTGGCCCATGGCCAGGCCCAGGAAGCTGCGGCTGTGCAGGTCTTCGGCCACCGGGCACAGGCCAGGGCCGTAGGTCACCGCGCTGTCGCCCTGCGGCGCGCCCTTCCACGGGAAGCCTTGCGTGCCGTAGGCGATGCGCTGGCGGAACAACGGCAGCAGGTGCAGGTTCTGGTAGCTGCCCACCAGGCCCGGCACCCCTTCGGCCTTCAGCGCTTCCACCAGGCGCGCACGGCTGAGGCCCAGGCGCGCGGTGTCGATCTGCAAACCGTAGATGTAGTACGCGTGCGTGTTGCCCGGCAACACGGCCGGCGGCGTCAAGCCCGGCAGCTGGCCCAGGGCCTCGTTCAGCACAGCCGCGGCCTGCTGGCGTTCGGCCACCCGTGCGGCCAGGTGGGTGACCTGCACGCTGGCGATGGCGGCTTCGATCTCGCCCAGGCGGAAGTTGTAGCCCAGCATGCTGGCCAACTCGGCCGGCTCGTCGCTGGTCTGCACACACTCGGCGTGGTTGCGGATCTGCGCCAGCCGGCGCGCGTAACGGTCGTCGTTGGTGACCAGCACACCGCCTTCACCGCAGTGGATGTGCTTGTGGTAATTCAGGCTGTAGCCGCCGATGTCGGCCATGGTGCTGGCCAGCGCGCCGTGGTGGCGGGCGCCGGGGGCCTGGGCGCAGTCGTTCAGCAGCTTCAGGCCGTGGCGGTCGCAAATCTCGCGCAGCCGCGCCATGTCCGCGCTCTGGCCGAAGATGTCCACGGCGATCACGGCCTTGGTGCGCGGCGTGATCAGCTTTTCCACACAAGCCGGGTCGATGTTGAAGGTGGCGCGGTCGATGTCGGCGAACACCGGCACCCCGGCCCAGTGCAAGATGGCCGTGGCCGTGGCGGCCATGGTCCAGGGCGTGGTGATGATCTCGTCGCCAGGCTCGATGCCCAACGCACCCACGGCACACACCAGGCCGCTGGTCCAGCTGTTCACGGCAATGGCGTGTTTGACGCCGAAGTACTCGGCGCACTGGCGCTCGAAAGCGCGCACGCGTTCGCCGCCCATGAAAGCTTCACCCGGCGCGCCGATGTAGCCCGACAGCACACCGCCGCGGATCACGTCGGCAGCGGCCTGCACGTCGGCCTCGCCCAACAAAGAAGGGTGCGGCAGCGCTTGGGTGATGGTGGCGGGGCCGCCGAACAGGGCCAGGGGTTCTTGTGAGGTGGGCATGGTGGGCCTCGGGGAAGGGTTCAAAGCGGGGTTCAAAAAGCCAGGTGGCCGGTGTTGCTAACGCCTCGCGTGCACAGCGTGGCGCGGGGCCTCGGTGTTCGTGGCCGCGCGGCGAATGGCTTCGCACAGCCGCTGCGCGGCCAGGGCACTGTGGCCGTTGCTGGCCAAGGGCGTGCCCTGTTGCAGGTGGTCGTGCAGGTTGGCCGCGGCGCGGGCCGTGGCCTGCAGGTAGTCACCGGGCCGGCGTTCACCGGCGTCCAGCACGCGGTAGCCGGCGAACACCGGGCTGTCGACCACGCGGCGCACACGCCAGTTCAGGCCGCCGTCTTCCATGGTGATGACGGCGCGCTCGGTGACGATCTGCAGCTCGAACACCGCCACGTCGCCCGCGTGGGCGGTGGCCAGGTGCACGGGCACCCCGTTCAGCGTGTGCAGCAGGGCCGGGATGGTGGGGTCGTCGGGCCAGAAATCGGCCACGGGTGCACCGGCCTGGTCCAGCACCATGGGGCCCAGCAACAGGTGCAGCAGGTCCACCAGGTGGCTGCCGTTGTTCAGCACGCCCTTGTTGTAGGTGCCCACGGCCGAACGCACGGCACCCCAGGCACCGGTCTGCAGTTCTTCGGCCAGGCGCTGCACGTCCGGCGCCCAGCGGCGTGTGTGGTTCACGGCCAGCGGCACACCGGCTTCGGCGCACAGGCGCACCAGGTCGGCGGTTTCGGCCAAGGTGGGCGAGACGGGCTTTTCGCAGAACACCAGGCGCGGCCGCAGCGCCAGCACGGCGCGCAGCTGTTCGGCGTGGGCCGCGGTGGGCGAGCACAGGCTCACCACGTCGAAAGTGGCCGGCGGCAGCGCGGCAGCCACCTCGGCCAGCGACGCAAGACCCTGCAGCACGCCCCAGCGTTGCATGAAGGCCTGGCGCCGTGCGGCGTCGGGTTCCACACAGGCCAGCAGGCGGAAGCCCCCGTGGCGGCTGAAGGCGCCGGCGTGCGTCAGCGGCGGCAAGGTGGCGTCGCGCGCGGCGTCAAAGCCGCCGGCGAGGTTGCCGCAGCCCACCACCAGCACGCGCAGCAAGGCTTGCGCCGTGCGGGCGGGCGGCGGCAGGGTTTCTGTCAGCAGCAAAGGGGCTCCTGCGCCGGCTTCAAGGCAAGGCCGGTTCCAGCACCGGGGCCGCCGGGGCCGGGGCGGCTGCGGCGGGCGCCACGGTGTCGGCGCCGTAACGCTGCCCGTGGCTGGTGGCCGGCAGGTGGCCACGTTCGATGGCTTCGGCCACGAACTTCAGCAACAGCGGGTCGTTGTAGCGGCGGGCCACCAACTGCAGGCCGAACGGCAGGCCACCCGGGCTTTTGAACACCGGGGCGCTGAGGGCGGGCAGCTGGGTCAGCGTCCACATCAGGGCCGAATCCGGCAGTTCTTCCACATGGCGCGGCGGGGCTTCGCCCGCGGTGCTGAGCGTGACCAGCACGTCATAACCGCGGGTGAACTGCTCCATCGCGCGCGACAGTTCCACCTGGCGGTCCAGCGCCTGGGCGTACTCGGCCGGGCTGATGCGTTGGCCGGCCACGATCAGCGCGTTCATCACCGGGCTGACGAGTTCGGCCTTCTGGAACTCGGCCTGGAAGTAGTAGGCCAAGGCGCGGTTGTAGATGGTGGCATGCACGGTGTGGCTGTCGGCCATCAGCGCGGGCAGCGTGGCGTCCACCACCTCGAACCGCGGGTCGGCGTTCAGGCGGTCCACCCACTGTTGCAGCGCCTGCTGGGCATAGGCCGGGGCCTGCGCCCACACGTGCGGGCGCACCACGCCCACACGCCAGGGGCGTTGGCTGGGGGCGGCCTGGCGGGCGGTGTCGTTCAAGGCGCGGTCGCTGAGGGGGAAGTCACGGCCGTGCACCCGCAAGCCGTCCAGCAGGCGGCCCAGGTCGCTGGCGTGGCTGGCGAAAAAGCCCACGGTGTCCAGGCTGTCGGTGGTCTTCAACATACCGGTGCGCGGAATCAACCCGAACGAAGGTTTCATGCCCCACACGCCGCAGAAGCTGGCCGGGCGCACGATGCTGCCGGCCGTCTGCGTGCCCAGCGCCGCCGGCACCATGCCCAGGGCCACGGCCACGGCGCTGCCGCTGCTGCTGGTGCCAGGGGTGCGGTCGGGCGCCCAGGGGTTCAGCGTCTGGCCCAGGGTGTGCACGGCGAACTCGGCGGTCTCGGTCTTGCCCGGCACCAGGCCGCCGGCACGTTTCAGGTTGAAGACCGCGCGCGCGTCGTTGCCCGGCGTGAAACCGGCCCACAGCGGGCTGCCCATCTGCGTGGGGAAGTCCGTGGTGTTGAAGATGTCCTTCACGCCCACGGGCATGGCTTCCAGCGGGCGCAACGGCTCGCCCTGGGCCAGGCGCCGCGCGGTGGCCTGCGCGGCTTTCAACAAAGCCTCGCCGTTGAAGCCCACCCAGGCGTGCGCGTCGCCGTCCAGGGCCTGCACCTGGGCGATGCAATGGCGCGCGATGCTTTCGGGCGTTTCACGGTATTCCACCAGGGCCTGGTGCCACTGGGCGATGCTGTGCTGCTTGAAGTCCATGGGGTGCTTTCCCTGTAGGCCTTGGAACGGGTTCGTCAAACGCGGTTGGCGAACTTGCGCTGCAACTGCTGCGGGTAGGGCAGCAGCGTTTCTTCGTGCTTCGCGGCCTTGGGGTAGATGGGGATGATCTTGTTCTGCAGTTCCGGCCGGCGGTGTTTCTCCAGCGTGGCGAAGAACTCTTCTTCGGTCATGCCGGTGATCTGCAGGTAGTAGTCCAGGCCTTCGGGGCGCACGGCGTCGTTCTCGCGGATCAGCTCCCAGGCTTCGTCACGGCTCAGCAGGCCGGCGCGCACGTCCACACTGGCGTGGAAGGTGCTGCGGCCATAACCCCGCTTCAGGTAGCAGGCCAGGTCGTGCACGCCGGGCATGATGCATTCGGCGCTCTTGTAGCGCTTGAAGCTGCCTTCCACCTGGGTCTCGCGCCAACCGTAGTTGTCGCGCACGAACTCCGTCTGGCGTTCGTCGTCCCAGAAGATGTAGTCGCCCAGGTGGATGCCGTGCACGCCCACACGTTCGCAGTCTTCCACGCTGGGCACCTGGAAGGGTTCCAGGTCGCGCAAGGAAACGTCGTCGCGCACCATCTGGTCGGGGCGCAGCTTGGCGCTGACCTTGGTGAAGTACTCGCGGTCGAACTGCCGCACCGGGTTCAGGTAGCTGGCGCGGCCCGAACTCTCGGCGATGCTTTCGCCCCAAATGAGCAGCGGGATGTTGAAGCGCACCGCGGCCTGCAGCGGGAAGGCGCCCACGCCGGCGTGGCAGTGCCAGCAGGCATCACCAATGCCTTCCAGCGAATGGCGGGCCAGCTTGTTCACCAGCTTGCGGTTGGGCGTGAACATCACGTGGTCCACGTTGAACTGCTCCAGCGAGTTCTGCAGGTTGTACCAACCCGTTTCGCTGAACCAGTTGTGGCTGAAGGTCACGGCCAGCGGTTTCATGCCGTAGATCTGTGTCAGCACGTACAGCTGGAAGGTGCTGTCCTTGCCGCCGCTGATGGGGATGATGCAGTCGTAGTTGTTGCCGGCCTTGGCCTTGGCGTTGTCGAGGATGCCGCGCAGCACCTTCTCGCGCGCGGCCCAGTCGATGTGGATCTTCTGCTCGGCGCTCTGGCAGGCCTGGCACACGCCCATCTCGTCGAAGATCACCCCTTCTTGCGTCTGCGGGATGCAGCAGCGCACGCAGTACTGCAGGTGCTGGAAGGGTTTGCCGGCGGGGTCGCTGTCTTCGTCGGGGCGCGAAAGCAGGTGGGTGAAAGCACCGGGGCGGGCAAGGGTTTTGGCGGTCATCGCATCAGGCTCCGAGGGGATGCCGTCAGCGTAGCCAGGGGGTCCCTTTTCTAAAGCCCGAAAAGACGGGTGTTGCCGGCCAATTCAAGCCCCGGCCGGCCCGCGCCGCCGCAGTTGCAGCGGCACCTCGCCCTGGGGCCGCAAGGTCACGTTGAAGTCGGCCGCCGGCAAACCCTGGCCCGGCAAGCACTGCAGTTCATAGCGCTGCAACAGCCCGGCGGCGACCAGGCCCATCTCCAGCAGCGCAAAGTGCTGGCCGATGCACACACGCGGGCCGGTGCCAAAAGGCAACCAGGCGCCGCGCGGCGGCGGTTCGGCGTGGGCGGTGAACCGTTCGGGGCGGAAGGCCTCGGGCTGTGGATACCAACGCGGGTCGCGCTGGATGACGGCCGGCGTCAAGCGCAGCAAGGCCCCGGCCGGCACCGTCCAGCCGCCCAGTTGCAGTGGGCGGCGCACGCGCCGCGACATCAGCGCCGCGATGGGCGGGTACAGGCGCATGGCTTCTTTCAGGCTGGCCATCAGCCAGTCCAGCGCCGGCAGGTCGGCCGCGGTGGCGGGGCGGCCGCCCAGCACCTGCTGCAGTTCGGCCTGGGCACGCTGCTGGGCGGCCGGGTGCTGGGCCATCAGCGCGGCCCACCACGTCAAGGCCGTGGCGCTGGTTTCGTGGCCGGCCTGGAACATCACCATGCACTGGTCGTGCACCTCGGCCGGGCTCAGGCCCTGGCCCGTGGTGTCGTCGCGCACCGCCAGCAGCATGGCCAGCAGGTCGTCCTGGGGCGCGCTGTGGGGCGCCAGGGCGCGGCGCTGCGCGGTGTGCTGGCGCACCAGGCCATGCAGCGTGCGCAAGGCCCAGCGTTTGTCGCGTTTGCCGGGCAAAGGCAGCCAATCGGGCAGTGTCAGCGGCCAGAACATCTCGTTCACCGCGGCCTGGCTCAGCACCTGGGTGGCGCGCGCGGCCGCGGCGGCGGCCGCGCCCTGGTCGGGCTGGCTGAACAGGGTGCGCAGCATCACGTCCATGGTCAGCCCCGTCATCAACGGGGCCATCGCCACGGTGGTTTGCTGTGCGCCCAGTGGCACGGCGGCGTCGAGCACGCGGTCGGCCGCGGCCTGCATCAGGGTGGCGTAACCCTGCACACGTTTGGGCGAAAAGCCCGGCATCAGCATGCGGCGCTGGCGCTGCCAAACCTCGCCCTCGGTGACCAGCACACTTTGGCCAAAGGTCTGCGCGAAGATGTCCATGCCCCGTTCCCAACGCACCAGGTGCTCGGCCTGGTCGACCAGCGCGGCCCGCACCCAGGCGGGGTCGAAGATGTCGTAGGCCTGTTCATGGCCCAGGCGCATGAAGGTGATGTCGCCGTGCTGGCGCTGCAGATCGGCCACAAAACCCAGGTAGTCGCGCTTCATGGCGCGCAACAAGGGCAGGCCCCACCACGGCGAGGACGGGCCGGGCGGGCGGTCGCCGGGGTGGCGCACCAGGGCCGCGGGCGGCGCGTCCAGCGCCGGGGGAGCGGCCAAGGAGACGGGTGACAAAGCGCTCGGCAAAGCCCCTGGGGCTGCGTGGTGTGGGCAGGTCATGGCCGGCAGGCTAAACAGGGCACGCGGCGGTGTCTTGAACGTTGCCGACACCATGGGGCCTTGTCGACCGGAGCCTTGACACCTGCCTACACTGCCGCCATGGCCCAGCTTGCCGCCCCACCCCAACCCGCCCTGGCCGCGCGCAACCGCGCGCCGGTGCAGCTGTGGTGGCCAACACCGGCGCTGGGGCGCTGTGTGCGCGCCATCGTGGCGCGCAGCACCCTGGGGCTGGGCCAGGCCTGGCCTTCGGCCTGGCACTACAACCACTTCCCGGCCACGCCGATGTGCAGCATCGGCTGGTTCACCGTGGGCCACAGCGAGCTGCTGCCACCGGGCGCGGCGGCCAGCCTCGACTGCAGCGGCCAGCGTTTGCCCAGGGTCTACTTCGCGGGCCCGTTCTCGCGCCCGGCGGTGTCGCGCAACAGCGCCGAAGGCCATGGCCTGATGCTGATGCTGCTGCCCGACGCCGTGCAGGCGCTGACCGGCTTGAACCCCGCCGACTGGGTGAACCGCATCGCGCCGCTGGACGAGGCGCTGGGCGCCGATTGGCAAGCGTTGGGGCAAGCCGTGCTGCAGGCCGCCGACGATGCAGAACGCGTGCAGCGGATCGAAGACTTCTTGACCCCCCGCTGGCAGCAGGCGCGCCCACCCGCGGCCTGGCCAGGCTGGTGGCGCGTGCAGGACTGGGCCCAAGGCCTGGCCCTGCGCGCCGCAGAAACCGGCGCTGGCCGCAGCCTGCGCCAGGCCGAACGCCGCATCAAGGGCTGGGCCGGCCTGCCCTTGCGCGAGCTGCGCGGCCTGGGCCGCGCCGAGCAGGCCTTTCTGCGTGTGCTGGCCCAGGGTGAACAACCGGTGCGCTGGACCGACGTGGCGGCCGACACCGGCTACGCCGACCAGTCCCACCTGTGCCGAGAGACCCGCCGCATCACCGGCTTCGCGCCGGCCGAACTGCGCCGGCTCATCGACCAAGAAGAAAGCTTCTGGGTCTACAGGGTATGGGGGTGAGCCCGCGCGTAGACCGCCAAAGGCGTTCTACGGCTGGCGAACGACCGTCGGCGTCTCGCGCCGACGGGCTGGGCAAGCGCGCACATAGAACGCCAAAGGCGTTCTATGGCTGGCGAACGACGGACGGCGTCTCGCGCCGAGGGGCTGCGTGACGCCAGCCCCGTCAGAACGCACCCTGCATCCAAGCCGGAACCGCCGTGACCGGTTCTTTCTGCAAACGGTCCAGCAGCACCTGCTCCATCTCTGCCGCGGTGTGGCGGTAAGCGTTGAACACCCCGCGGTCCAGCGCGCTTTGTTTCAAGGCCTTCCAGCGCGCCTCGCGTTCGATGGAATGGCCCAGGTCGAAGTCGCGCAGGTGCACCAGCCACAGGCGCCGGTCCAGCGTGCTGGGTTCCACGCAGTCGTGGCAGCCGGTGAACCAGGTGATGGGGGCCGAAGCCACCAGGGGCTTGTGGTACATCGGCGCCGGCAGCAAGCATTGGCGCTGCAGCGTGATGGGGCGGGTCAGGTCGATGGGCGCTTCGCTGCGGAAGTCGTGCAACAGGTCGTAGGCGTGGGCCGGCTTCAGGATGGAACGCGGCGCTTGGCCGGCCAGGTGGGCGCCGAACTCGGCGGCCGGGCCGTCGAAGACCAGCATCTCGTCGGCATGGGCGTGCAGCACGAACTCGTACTTCGTCAGCAGAAAGCGCTGGAAGAAGCCGCAGTAGTTGGCGATGTTGTGGTGGTCCAGCTCACCGCCGGGGATGCTGATGACGTTGACCTCGCTGCGGTAGGGGTCCACGTGCGCGGCGTCACCGCCGTGGTCGATGACGTACAGGTGCTGCTTGGGCACATAACGGCTGTAGAAGTCGATCCACACGCGCAGCATCACGGCCTCGTTGTAGGCCGTGGTGAACACCGCCAGCCGGTGCTGCTTGGGGTAGGGGAACTTCTGGTAGTGCGCGATGGGGTCCAGCCGACTGTCGAAGAAATCGGTCGGCAGTTCCAGCGGGCTGCGGAACAGCAGTTCCTGCCCCATGTCGGGCGTGCTCAGCACCACCACGTGGGCCGGCGCGCGGTGGCGCAGCAGCAGCGTTTCCACCTCGGCCGGGTTGCGCAACTTCCAGCCCTGGGCCGTGCGTTCGCCCAGGTGCAAGGGGTAGACGGTGGCGCTGCCGTCGAAGTTCAGCGCGGCGCTGTAACCGGCACCCAGGCGCACGAAGTCGCCGCTGAGCAGCAGCAGACCAGGCGCCTGGCCGGGTTCATGGATACGCTTCAATTGCATGGCAGGGTCTCGGTGGAAACGGGTCGTGTCAACGGGTGGCCGAACTCTGCGGCGATGGTGGCCTGCAGGCCGCTGGCCAGGCTGTGGCGCGGTCGCCAGCCCCAGGCGCGCAGGCGCTGCGTGTCGGCCACGCACAGCGGCGGTTCGTGGGCGCGCACCGCCAGCGCGCCAAAGTCCAGGCGTGTGCGGCTGCCCAGCAGGCGGTGGGCGGTTTCGACGAAGTCGCGCAAGGGCGGTGCCTCGCCGCTGCCCACGTCCACCGCGTCCCAGGCGGGCAGTTCTGCGCGCCGCTGCAACACGGTGTCGATGGCGGCCACGGCATCGTCGAGGTGGATGAAGTCACGGCGCTGGGTGCAGGCCGTCAGCGCCAACGTGGGCACCTGCTGCCGGCAGCTGCGCAGCACGTGGCTGCTGAACTTGCTGTCGTCGTCGCCCGGGCCGTAGAAGTGCTGCAGGCGCAGTTCCAAGCATTGCAGCTGTGCGGGTTGCAGCTGGGCCAGGCGCTGCGCCCAGTCGCTGAACTGCTGTTTGGCCAGCGCGTACAGGCTCACTTCCGGCGTCAGCACGGTGCCGGTGTGCAGGAGCGTGGCACGGCCAGGCGTGGGCCGGGCCAACAGCCCCTGCACGAGCCGCACCCCGAGGCCAAGGTTGGCCTCGAACAACTGCAGCGGCGTTTCCCCACGCCGGCCATAGGCGCAGGCGGTGTGCACCACCACCTGGGCCGGGTGGGCCCGCACGGTTTGCACCAGTTCGTCGCCATCGGCCTGCAGCCACTGCAACTGCGCAGCCACCGCCGCCAGGCGGCGCCGGTCGCTGCCCGGGCGCACCAGGGCCGTCACCCGGTGGCCCTGGGCCACCCAATGCCGGGCCAAGGCACTGCCCAGGGTGCCGGTGGCGCCGGTCAGCAGGATGTCCATTCGTGCGGCCGGGTCAGGCTCAGAAACCCACGCCGAAAAAGGCTTCCACCTGGCTGGCCATGAAGTCCAGCTGGGCCGCGCTGAGGCCGGGGTACACGCCCAACCAGAAGGTGCGGTGCATGGTGATGTCGGTGTTGGTGAGCTCGCCCACCACGCGGAAGTTGCGGCCGATCATGTAGGGCTGCTTGGTCAGGTTGCCCGCGAACAGCAGCCGCGTGCCGATCTTCTGCCCTTCCAGGAAACTCAACAGGTCCTTGCGTTCGACACCGGCGCTCTCTTTGAGCGTCAGCGCAAAGCCGAACCACGACGGCTCGGAACCCGGCGTGGGCTCGCTGAAATGCAGGAACTCGCCACAGCTGGCCTGCAGGCGCTGCTTCAGGTAGTCGAAGTTGGCGCGGCGCTGCGCGATGAAGTCTTCCAACCGGTCCATCTGCGCCAACGCGCAGGCGGCCTGCATGTCGGTGATCTTCAGGTTGTAGCCCAGGTGGCTGTAGGTGTACTTGTGGTCGTAGCCCGCGGGCAGTTCGCCCAGCTGTTTGCAAAAGCGCTGGTTGCAGGTGTTGTCCTTGCCCGGCGCGCAGTAGCAGTCGCGGCCCCAGTCACGGAAACTCTCCGCGATGAGTTTCAGCTCGGGGTTGTTCGTGAACACCGCGCCACCCTCGCCCATGGTGATGTGGTGCGCCGGGTAGAAGCTCAGCGTGCCGATGTCGCCGAAGGTGCCGACCTTGCGGCCCTGGTAGGTGGCGCCCAGCGCGTCGCAGCAGTCTTCCACCAGCCACAGCTTGTACTTGCGGCACAGCGCGACGATGGCTTCCAGGTTGAAGGGGTTGCCCAGTGTATGGGCCAGCATGATGGCCTTGGTGCGCGGCGTGATGGCCGCTTCCACCAGGCTGGCGTCGATGTTGTGCGTGGCCAGGTCCACGTCCACAAACACCGGCACGGCGCCGAACTGCAGGATGGGGTTGACGGTGGTGGGAAAACCCGCCGCCACGCCGATGACCTCGTCGCCCGGCTGTATGGCGCGCTCGCCCAGGCGGGGTGAGGTGAGCGCAGAAAAGGCCACCAGGTTGGCCGAGGAACCCGAGTTCACCGTCAGCACATGGCGCACGCCCAGGAACTGGGCCAGGCGTTGTTCGAACTGCGCATTGAAACGGCCGGTGGTCAGCCAGGCGTCCAAAGACGCATCGACCATGTGCTGCATTTCTTTGGCGCCCACCACCTTGCCGGAGACCGGCACCGCCGACTGCCCGGGCACGAAGGCTTGTGGCGCCTGGGTGATGGCCGCGTACTGCTGCACCAATTCGGCGATCTGCGCGCGCAGGGCCTGTGCGGCCGGTGGTGCAGGCGGGGCCACCAGGGGCGGCAGTGGCGCCGGGCGGGTGTCGCAGGCCGAGGCGGTGGCCACCAGGTGGATCGGGAACTCGCGGACTGCGTTCATGCGGGGGTCGCCTCCAGCGCTTGGCTGTATTCGTGGATTTGTTGCAGGCACAGCGCCTGCATGTCTTGGCCGGCCAACCAGGCCTGGTGCCACATGACGGTGTGGGTCAGGGCTTCGGCAAGGCGCCAGCGCGGCGTCCAGCCCAGGCGCTGGCGGGCCAGCGAGATGTCCAGCTTCAGGTGGTGGGCCTCGTGCGGATGCTGGCCGCCGTCCAGCTGCCAGCGGGCACCGCGCCCCCAACGTGCCACCAGCTGCGCCACCAGGGCCTGCACCGGCACGGCGTCTTCGTCCACGGGGCCGAAGTTGCAAGCCTCCAGCGGGTCCACCGGGGTGTTGAACAGGTGTTCGGCCAGCGCCAGGTAGCCCGACAACGGCTCCAGAACGTGCTGCCAAGGCCGCACGGCGTGCGGATGGCGGATGACCACAGGCCGGCCCTGTTCGCAGGCCAGCAGGATGTCGGGCACCAGGCGGTCGGCCGCCCAGTCGCCACCGCCGATGACGTTGCCGGCACGGCCGCTGGCCAGGGCCACGCCGTGGTGGCGCAGGAAAGAACGGCGGTAGGCGCTGCCCACCAGCTCGCTGCAGCCCTTGCTGCTGCTGTAGGGGTCGAAGCCGCCCATGGCCTCGTTCTCGCGGTAGCCCCAGGCCCACTCGCGGTTTTCATAACACTTGTCGCTGGTGACGTTGACCACCGCGCGCACACTGTCCACGTGGCGCACGGCTTCCAGCAGGTGCACGGTGCCCATCACGTTGGTGGCGTAGGTGGCCACCGGGTCGCTGTAGGACTGGCGCACCAGCGGCTGCGCCGCCAGGTGCAGCACCACGTCGGGCTGGCAGGCCTGCATGGCCTGGCGCAGCGCCTCGGCGTCGCGCACATCGCCCAGGGTGCTGTGCATGCCTTCGCCCACACGCGCCACATTGAACAGCGCCGGTGTGGTGTTGGGCGCGAGGGCATAACCCCAGACCTGTGCGCCCAGCTGCTGCAACCACAGGCTGAGCCAACCGCCCTTGAAGCCGGTGTGGCCGGTGATGAAGACGCGCTTGCCGCGCCAGAACGCCGGGTTCACCATGGTCAGGCTGCGCGCACGCCGTTGAAGGCCACGGCGTCGCCGCGGGCGGCCGAGAACGAGGTGACCTGTGGCCCGGCGCAGTCCCACACCTTCCAGGGCGCGCGGCCGCTTTGCCACAGTTCTTCCAGCAAGATCTTGTCGCGCAGCGTGTCCATGGGCTGCCAGAAGCCGCGGTGCTCGTAGGCCATCAGCTGGCCGTCGGCCGACAGTTCGTCCAGTGGCTCGCGTTCCCACACCGTGCTGTCGTCGCGGATGTAGCGCAGCACCTGGGGCGACAGCACGAAGTAGCCGCCGTTGATCAGCGCACCGTCGCCCTGCGGCTTCTCTTTGAAGCTGCGCACACGGCCTTCGTTCAGCACCAGGGCGCCAAAGCGCCCCGGCGGCGCGGTGGCCGTCAGCGTGGCGGCCTTGCCGTGGGCCTTGTGGAATTCGATGCTGGCGCTGATGTCGATGTCACCGACACCGTCGCCATAGGTGAAGCAGAAGCACTCTTCATCGCGCACATAACGCGCCACACGCAGCAGGCGGCCGCCGGTCATGGAATCGTCGCCGGTGTCCACCAGCGTCACGTTCCAGGGTTCGGCGCGTTTGTGGTGCACCTCCATGCGGTTGCTGCGCATGTCGAAGGTGACGTCGGACATGCGCAGGAAGTAGTTCGCGAAGAACTCTTTGATCATGTAGCCCTTGTAGCCACAGCAGATCACGAAGTCGTTCACGCCGTGGTGGGCGTAGGTCTTCAGGATGTGCCACAGGATGGGCTTGCCGCCGATTTCCACCATGGGCTTGGGCCGGGTCGAGGTTTCTTCACTCAACCGGGTGCCCAGGCCGCCGGCCAGGATGACTGCTTTCATGGGGAATTCCTCGGTGCGGGGGCGGGTTCAAAAGAAGCGGTGCTGCGGGCACAGGCTCAGGCCGAGCAGACGAACGGGTCGGCCTGGAACTGGCGGGCCGGCAGGCCAGCGGCCAGCAGCAGGCTGCGTGCGCTGTCCACCATGGCGGGCGAGCCGCAGGCCACGACCTGGTGTCGCGACAGGTCCAGGGGCTGGCCGCGGGCCTGCGCCTGCGCGGCCCCATGGGCCAGCGCGGCGGCCTGCACATGGCCACGCGCGCCGTCCCAGCCGGCGGGGGCGCGGGACAGCACGGGCGTGAAACCGAATGGCGCCGGCAGCTCCAGGCGCAGCGGGTCCCAGTACAGGTCTCTGGGCACCCGGCCGCCCCACCACAGGTGCACGCTGGCGGGCCAGGCTTCGGCGGGCAGCCCCGCCAGTTGTTCCAGCCATGCCTTCACGGGCGCGATGCCGGTGCCGGTGGCCAGCAGCCACAGCGGGCGGCCGGCCAGGTCGCCCATCACCAGGCTGCCTTGGGGGCCGTGCAGGCGCACCAGGTCGTTGACCTGGGCTTGTTCAAACCACCAGGTGCTGAGCGCCCCACCCGGTACGCGGCGAACCTGCAATTCCAGCCGCCCGTCGGCGCGCGGCGCGTTGGCGATGGAATAGGCGCGGCGCACACCGCCCGGGCCGATGACGTCCAGGTGCTGGCCAGGCAAAAAACCGAAAGCCTGTTGGGGGGGCAGGCGCAACAGCACCTGCAGCACGTCGGGGGCCAGGCGCTGCAGGCCGTCGATGCGGCTGGGCACGGTGCGCACGGCCGGCAGCGGTGGGCCGTCGTGCAGGTCCAGTTGCAATTGCAGGTCGCTGCTGGCGGTGCGGGCGCAGGTCAGCAGCCAGCCGGCGGCTTGTTCTGCGGGGCTCAGCGCGGCTTCGGGCAGCAGTGTCTGCGTGTCGCCCTGCACCAGCTGCGCCTTGCAGCTGCCGCAGCGGCCGTTGCGGCAGCTGTGTGCCACGGCCAGGCCCGCGCGCAAAGCCGCCGGCAGCAGCGGCTCTTGGGCGCCGGCTTCGAACGACTTGCCGTTGGAGAGGGTGATGAGGGCCACGGTGGAACAAGCGATGCCAGAAGGTCGTGGAACCCATTCTGGTCAGGCTTGAGGGCCCGGAAACCGCGATAAAGGCGGTTTGTGGCGGCCATCTCTGGCCACCGGGGGCGCCCCGCTCGCCGACGGCCGGCGGTGGCGCCCCACCGGCCCCCACCCCGCGCTGTGGCGGGCTGGGGGCCGAGGGTGCGGGCCTGTCAGGCCTTCAGCACGCCCTGCAGTAGCTGCCGATGGCGTCGTCCTGGCAGTTCTTGAAGAACAGGTCCTGGAACTTCTCGCCCGCGGTGGCGGCCTTCAGCAGGTCTGGGTCCACGGCCTTCAGCACCGACAGGAAGTCCTTGGTGGCGGCGGCCTTCAGGTCCTTCAGGATGCCGCGGTTCTTGGCCATGATGGCCGCGCGTTCCTTGGGGTAGCCCACACCACGCTCCACCTCGAACAGCTTGCGGTAGCAGTCCTGCAGGTTCAGCTCGGCGGCCCAGCCGAAGCCCTTGGCGTAGGGCATGGACAGGCAGTTGCCGTCGTTGATCTGGCCGAACAGGAAAGCGTCGGTGGGGTCGATGACCAGGCCGCAGAACACGCCGGGCATGCTGTTGCAGGCCAGCATGGAGCCCATGCCGGTGCCGCAGCCGGTGACCACGAAGTCGGCGGCCTTGCTGTTCAGCAGGATGCCGGCCAGCAGGCCGTTCATCACGTAGGTCAGCGAAGCCTTGTCTTCGGGCGTGTACATGCCGTAGTGGTGCACGCTGTGGCCCAGGGGTTCGACCACGCTCTTCAAGGCGTTGTGGACGATCTCCGACTTGGCGGCCTGGCTGTTTTCGATGATGAGGGCGATCTTCATGGGCGGTTGTCTTTCCGGTGACGGCGTCGATGGCGGGTGGGGGGCGGCGGCCACGGCGCGAAGGCCGTGCGCGGCGGGGGCTGGGCTGCCAGGGGCCAGAGGGCCCGCGGCACCCACCGTCGACCCAGGTGCCGTGCCCCAACCTGGGACCGACGGCGTGGTCTGTACGCCACCTGGGCAACCACCCCGCCCCGGCCACCAACGGCCATGCAGGGTGCGTTCGCCGGCACGGATTGTGCAATGAAACAGCGTTTCGTTGAACATTCAACCCCGTTTCACCCACCCACACCGGGCCTGCGGCCGCTGCCGGCTGGCCAGCCGCCGCACCACCACCAACGTTTGGATTAAGCTGGTGTCCATGCCCCCTGGTTCCCCTGGTCACCCCCTGCCCTGCGCCCGGCGCGCGGCCTGCCGGAGGCCCCCGCCGTGAAACCCTGGCGGCTGCTGAGCCCACCCGCCCACCTGAACGCACTGCAGCGCCGGGCCTGGCGCATCCTGGCCTGGGTGAACCTGCTGGTGGCCCTGGCCGCGCTGGGCTGGGTGCCGGCGCTGTTGGCCATGGGGCAGCCCGAGGCCGCGGTCATCTACGGCGTCACGGCCGCGACCGCAGTTGGCGCCCTGCGGCTGCTGACGCAAGGGCGGCGCCGCTGGGCCCTGTGGCTGACCTTGGCGATGGCCCTGGCCTTCGCGCTGGTGAACGGCCTGTGGGTGTCGCCGCCTTCGCCCGGTCTGAGCCTGGGCGCCCACCTGTACCTGCTGGCGCTGGGCGTGGTGTCCACGTTGGCCACGCGGGAAGAGCCGCGCTGGCTGCGCCTGGGCTACCCGGCGCTGTGCATGGGCCTGTACTTGCTGATGGCGGGCTGGCAGCTCAGCTGGTACAGCGGGCCACCGGCCACAGGCCTGGCCTACGAGGTGGCCCATTGGTTCGACCACACGGTGCCGGTGGCCGTGATCCTGCTGGCCTTGCACGTGCTGCAGACCGACGCCGTGCGCCTGGACGGCCTGGCCGCCGAACTGCGCCTGGCGCTGGACCAGCAGCGGCTGCAGTTGCACTACCAACCGCAGGTGGACGGGGCGGGGCGGCTGGTGGGCGTGGAAGCGCTGCTGCGCTGGCCGCACACGCAGCGCGGCTGGGTGCCGCCGTCGGACTTCATTCCGCTGGCCGAACAATCTGGCCTGATGCCTGAACTGGGCCACTGGGTGCTGCGGCAAGCCTGTGCACAGTTGGCGGCCTGGCGCCAGCAGCCCGGCCTGCAAGACCTGGTGGTGGCCGTGAACGTCAGCGCCCAGCAGTTCGACCAGCCCGACTTTGTGCCCACCGTGGTGCACCTGCTGCAGCAACAGGGCCTGCCGCCGGCGCTGCTGAAGGTGGAACTGACCGAGAGCGCACTGGCCCAGGACCTGGCCGGCGTGATCAACAAGATGCAGACCCTGCGCGCCCACGGCGTGGCGCTGGCCCTGGACGACTTCGGCACCGGCTTTTCCTCGCTGAGCCTGCTGCGCCAACTGCCGCTGAACGAGATCAAGATCGACCAGGCCTTTGTGCGCGACCTGACCAGCAGCGCCGAGGCCGAGGCCATCGCCCGGGCCATCGTGGCCATGGGCCTGGGCCTGGGCATGGACGTGGTGGCCGAGGGCGTGGAAACCGAGGCCCAGCGTGCCGCGCTGGCGCGCATGGGCTGTGGGGCCTACCAGCGCTGGCTGATCGCCCGGCCGCTGCAGGCCGAAGAACTGGCGGCGTGGGTGCGCCAGCGCCCGGCGCCGGCGCTGGGCTGAGAAGCGGTGCGCCTCTCAAGGTGAACCGGCTTGGCCGGGCACCTGGATCCCCCGCGGGGGGCGCTCAAAGCGCGCGTGCGATCAGCTCGGCACGCGCCCAGTCCTCGTGGGTGTCGATGTCCACGATGCGGTGGCCTTCCACTTCGTAGCCGTGGCCGTGGCTGTGCATGCGCAGGCCGCTGGTCCAGGCCGCCGTCTTGCCCCAGTAGAACTGGCCGGCGTCGAAATAACACTTGGGCAGGTCTTGCGTGCGCGTCAGCTCGTACTCGGGGTAGACGAACTGCATGGGGCCGTGCTCGGGCTTGGTCATCGCGCGCCAGGGCGAGCTGTGGAAGCCCACCACGGGATACACGTAGTCGGCCCCGCGTTCTTGGAACATGGCGTAGGCGCCTTGCAGGTCGGCCGCGCGCAGCAGCGGCACGCAGGGGTAGATGCAGCACACGGCGTCCACCGCGTGGCCCTGGTCCACGAACCACTGCGCGGCGTGGGCGATGACGGGCACGGTCACCGTCTGGTCGTCGGCCAGGTGGGCCGGGCGGCGGAACGGCACGCTGGCGCCATGGGCCTGGGCCACGGCGGCGATCTCGTCGTCGTCGGTGCTGACCACCACGTGCTCGAACAACCCGCTGTCGCGCGCGGCCTGGATGGCGTAGGCGATCATCGGTTTGCCGCCGAAGGGCTTGATGTTCTTGCGCGGGATGCGCTTGCTGCCCCCGCGGGCGGGAATGACGGCGATGTTCAGGGCCATGGTGCGCTCACTCAAGCAGTTGGCTGCGTCGGGTAGCTGGGCCGCGGGTCGCTGGCCAGCAGGCTGAAGTACAGGGAATCGTGCCAGGCGCCTTCGGCCCAGTGGGTGGCGCGGTGGCGGCCGTCCAGGCTGAAGCCCAGGCGCTGGAAGAAGGCGGTCTTGGGCGTGTCGAAGCTGTAGATCTCGCTCCACAGCCGGTTCAGGCCCAGCTCGTCGAAACCGTAAGTCGCCATCGTGATGGCGGCGTCGGGCGCCAGGTGGTCGTCGATGTACAGGCCGTCGGCGCCGATGTAAATGCTGAAGTCGGCCGTGCGGTTGACCCAGTCGATGTAGCACAGGCCCGCCGCGCCCAGCAGCCGGCCGGCCTGCGGGCCGGTCTTTTGCACGATGGCAAACATGCGCGTGCTGGGGTCACCGTTGACCTTGCTGTCGAACCACTGGCGTTGCTGCGTGGGGTTCAGCTCGCGGTATTCGCGGAAGTAGCGGCGCAGCTCGGGCCGGTTGCGCCAGGCCAGCAGCTGGGCCAGGTCGCCTTCTTCGATGGCGCGCAACGCCGTCAACCGGCCTTCGATCATGCCGGCACCACCAGGCGGGGGGCCGGCGCACCCACCAGGGCTGCAGGCACCAGGGCGTCGCCGGCTTCCAACGCCACAGCCAGGGTCTGGCCCACGGCGTTGGGCAGTTCGTAGGGGCGCAGCGCGCCGGCCGGGGCCGGGCGCAGGGCTTCCAGGTCGCTGGCCTGCAGCACATGGCCGGCGGGCAGCGCGCGGGTGGCGCGCAGGCAGCGCTGTTGCAGCACGGCAGTCTGCGCTTCGTTGGCTTCCACGCGTTTCACGCCGTCGCCCAGGGCGGCTTCCAGCTCGCGGCTGCGGTCCACCATCTCGCGCCAGGTCTGCGGGTTCATCGCGAAAGAATGGTCCGGGCCTTCGCGGCCGTTGTCGTCGGTGAAGTGTTTTTCGATGGCACGTGCACCCAGGGCGATGGCGCCCAGCACCGTGGCGTGGCCGGGCGAGTGGTCGCTCAGGCCCAGCAGCACGCCGGGGTAACGCGCGGCGTAGGTCTTCAGCACGTTCAGGTTGATGAAGCGGAAGTTCTCCAGCGACCCCGTGTAGTTGGTGTTGCACTGCATCAGCACCAGCTGGCGGTTCACGGCCAGCACGGCTTTCACGGCGCGGTCCACGTCGGCCTGGGTGCTGGCACCGCTGGCCACCATGATGGGCTTGCCGGTGCGCGCCACACGCTCCACCAGGCTGAGGTAGCTGATGTCGCCGCTGCCGATCTTCCAGGCCGGCACCACGGCGTTCAGCGTGTCCACGGCCTCGTCGTCGTAGGGCGTGGTCATGAAGGCTATGCCGGCGGCCGCGGCGGTGGCCGCGAGTTCGGCGTTCCAGGCGCGGTTCAGTTCGTAGTGGCGGTACACGTCGAACACCGGCTTCTTCCAGGCCGCCTGGTGGCTTTGCTGGCCACCCAGGGCCTTGAAGCCGCGGTCGCTGACGATCTTCTCGGCCTTGAAGTGCTGGAACTTGGCGCAGTCGGCGCCGGCTTCCTTGGCCAGCCAGATCAGCGCCTTGGCGCGTTCCAGGTCGCCGTCGTGGTTGGCGGCGATGTCGGCGATGAAGTAGCTGGGCTGGTCCAGCGCCAGCAGGCGTTGGCCGATGGGGATGGGGGCGGGGTGGGTCGACATGGGGTTCACTCCTGGAAGGCTTGGGCCAGGGCCTGGGCCACGGCTTCGGTGTTCGGCAATTTCAGGCCCAGCGGCGCCAGCAGGGCCTGGGCACGGCGCACGTCCAGCCCCAGGGCGTTGGCGCGTTGCAGGGCGCCGGGGGCGGTGGCCGGACGGGGCTGCGGCTGCAGGCCGGTGGTGGGCAGGCCGGCGGCGGCGGCAAACGCGGCGATGAAATCGGCCTTGCTGATGGCTTCGGCCGCGGCCAGGTTCAGCAAGCCCCGCGCGCCGCTGTCGGCCAGGGCCAGCAGCAGGCGGGCGCACTGCCCGGCCTCCAGGCTGGAGGCCCAGGCATCGGTGTAGCCCGCAAAACTTTCACCGCTGCGCAGGCGTTCGTGCACCCACTCGGCAAAACTCGGCCGGCCGGCCCAGCCGCGGCGGCCCACGATGTTGGTGCGCAGCACCAGGGCCTGCGGGCTGGTCAGCGCCAGCGCTTCACCGGCCAACTTGCTGCGTGCGTACTCGTTGGGCGGGGCCACCGTGGCCTGTTCGTCGTGCAGCGTGTTGTGTTCGCCGCTGAAAAAATGGTCGGTGCTGACCTGCACCCAAGGCGTGCCCGTGGCGCGCGACCACGCGGCCAGCACGCCCGGCAGCTGCGCGTGCAGCACCCAGGCGCGGCCGCGGTCGGCCTCGCAGGCCGCCAGGTCGGTGATGGCCACGGCGTTCACCACCAAGGCCGGCCGGTGCGGGTCCAGCAGTTGGTGCAAGGCCAGCAGGCTGAAGGCGCTGGCGAAGTCCACACCGTCGGCGCGCGACAGGCCCACCACAGGCCGGCCGGCTTCTCTGCAGGCACGCACCAGGGCCTGGCCCAGCAGGCCGGTGGCGCCCAGCACCACCACGGGTTTCAGCGTGTCCATGCCCTGCCCTGCGCTGTGCACGGCGCGCGGCTCAGTGGTGGGCGGCGTGGGGGTGGTCCACGTGGCGCTCGATCAGCGCACGCAGCTGCGGCACGCTGAGGAAATCGCTGTTGCTGCCGCTGTCGTAGCAGAAGCCGGGCTGCACACGCTGGCCGCCCATGCGGTCGCAGTAGTCGTCGATGCTGTACTCGGTGTGGCCGCTGGGCAGGATGGCGTAGTAGCGGCCGATGTCCACGGTGTTGGGGCTGTCGCTGGCCGTGATCATCTCTTCGTGCAGCTTCTCGCCCGGGCGGATGCCGACCACGCGCTTGCGCGCTTCGGGTGCGATGGCCTCGGCCACGTCGGTGATGCGGTAGCTGGGGATCTTGGGCACCAGGATCTCACCGCCCCAGGCGTTTTCGATGCTCCACAGCACCATCTCCACGCCCTCTTGCAGGCTGATGTTGAAGCGCGTCATGTTGGGGTCGGTGATGGGCAGTTCGCCGCTGTCGCGCTTGTCCTGGAAGAACGGGATGACGGAGCCGCGGCTGCCCATCACGTTGCCGTAACGCACGACGCTGAAACGCAGGTCGCGGTCGCCCTTGATGTTGTTGGCGGCGACGAACAGCTTGTCGCTGCACAGCTTGGTGGCGCCGTACAGGTTAATGGGGGCGGCGGCCTTGTCGGTGCTGAGCGCCACCACACGCTTGACGCGGCTGTCCAGGCAGGCGTCAATCAGGTTCTGCGCACCCAGCACGTTGGTCTTGATGCACTCGAAGGGGTTGTACTCGGCGGCCGGCACCTGCTTCAGCGCGGCGGCGTGCACCACCACGTCCACACCTTCCACGGCGCGCTGCAGCCGCGCGGCGTCGCGCACGTCGCCGATGAAGAAGCGCAGCTGCGGGTACTTGGATGGGGAGAACTCCTGCGCCATCTCGAACTGCTTGAGCTCGTCGCGCGAGAAGATGACCAGGCGGCGCACGTCGGGGTAGCGCTGCAGCACGGTCTTCACGAACGCACGGCCGAAGGAGCCGGTGCCCCCGGTGATCAGGATGGATTTGTTGTTCAGCATGGTCTGGCGCTCCACTGCGGCCGCTGGCGGCCATCAATCACTCACAAGTCACGGGCGGGTTGGTCGGCAGGCGCCAAACGCACGCGCTGCCATGAACGCCAGTTTGCTGAGCTTGAGGGTGGGGCATCGCCGGAGATCAGGCGGTTTTCCGGCCTTTCTCCGGCCCGGTTTCACCGGGTGCTGCCCGCGGCCGGCGCGCGCCGGACTTCACAACAGGTGGTCTTGCGCCTGTGCCGTGCGTTGGTCGTAGGCCTCGTTCTGCCGCTGACAGGCCGCGACAAAGGCCGCCGGGTCGTCCACCCAGCGCTGCACCTGCTGCAGGCCGTCGCTCATGGGCAGGCTGTGGACCACGCGGTCGTGGATCAGCGGCAGGCTCACCAGGTAGTCGGTGGGCCAGTGCTGCGGGCCCACCTGCAGCACCAGGCTGCCAGCGTCCAGGAAAGGCGCCACGCCGGTGGTGGGGTCGCCGAAAGCCACACAGAGTTCGCTCTCCAGCGCCAGTTCGTGCAGCGGTTTGCGGGCGTTGCCCACCAAATCATCGGCGCGTGTGTGCAGCAGCCAGGCCAGCACGTTCAGGGCCGGTGCCCCGGGTTTGGCGCGCAACACCAGGTCCACACCCCGGGCCTGGCAGAAAGCCTGCAGCGGTTTGTAGAAGGCGGCCAGCGACGGCGCGTCCACGTAACTCAGGCCCTCGGTCTGCATGGCGTTGAGCATCAGGCACACGCGCTGGATGCGCTGCACCGGGCGGCGTGCCGGGCCGGGCTGCAACTTCACCGGCCGCATGGCCACCGCCTGGCCCAGCAGCGTGCGCGCCTGCGTGCCCCAGCCGGCCCGTTCGGCCACCGTGACGTTGCGGCCATGCGGCACGGCCATGCTGGGGTAGCCCGAGTGGGGGCTGACGGTGATGGCCGAACCCAGGTCGTTGGCCACCGAGAAGATCGGGCCGTTCAGGCCCACGTCCTGGTCGGACACCAGGAACTGCGGACGCAGGCCCGCCAGGCCGTCGCGCAGGGCCTGGAAGTTCAGCGCCTGCCAGCTGCAGCGGTGTGCCCAGGCGTCCAGCTGCAGCGCCGCGGCCTGGGGCTGTGGCATCAATGGGCCCAGCAGGTCGGCCAGCACAGCGCGGGCCCGCTCGGCGTAACGCTGCGCCAGCGCCAGCGCCGCGGCCGGGGCCTGGCCTTGCGCCAGCACCGGCAGCGGCGTGCGCTGCAGCGGCACGTCCCACAAGGGGCTGGGCAGGTCCAGCGAAAAACGATGGCGCCGCGCCACCTGCTCCAGCAACCAAGGGCGGTCGTAAAAGCAGGTCGGCACGTGGCTGACCAGGCTGACCAGGCCCCCCGCCATGGCGTGCCGCAGGCCGGCGGCGTCGAACACCGTGTCGTAGGCGTCGGCACGCGCCCAACGCACCTGGTCGTAAGCCCCCACCACCACGAAGCGTTGCGGCGCCTGGGCCACCACCAGGTCCGTGACCAGGCAGCTGTCGAAGTACATCTGCTGGGCCGCACTGGGCCGCAGCACGGCCAGCTGGGGCTCGTCGAAACTGGCCACGATGCGCTCGCCCAACTGGCGTGCCAGCAGCAGGCGCTGCAAGGCCAGGAAGAACAGGCCCACGTCCCAACCCTGCACCAGGGCACCGGGCCACAGGCGCTGGCGTTCGGCCGTCAGGCGCAGGTCCAGCAAGGTGGCCAGCGTGAAGGCCTCGGTGGTGGCCTGGGCCTGGTAGTCCGGGCCCACCCGCAAGGGCTTGAACTCCAGGCCACGCAAGCCGCCGGTGGCGGCTTCGTCCAGCAAGCCCGGGTCCACGAAGTAGATGCGCCGCCCCTGGGCCAGGGCCGGCTCACGCGCCAGCTGGGCCACGTCGCTGCGTTGCAGCACCAGCAAAGGCCAAGGCGCGGCCGGGGAGGTGGACGGTTCGCTCATCGCAAGGGTGTGTTCAACAAAGGCAGCGTGAGGCCGCCAGGCCGGTGCCTGGACGGCCCGGGTTCAGGCCGGCCGCAGGCGGAAGAGGTACTGGAACACCTGCGCGTCTTCCACCGCCTGGTCGGGGTCGGCACCACCGGCCTGGGCGATGGCGCGGATGCCGTCCATCAGGGCCGGCGGCGCGGCCTGCGGGATGCGGCGGCTCAAGCCCGCTTCGATGCGCCAGCCGGCCTGCTGGAACATCTCGATCATCGTGATGCGGGTGAACCAGCGCACGTGGGTGCGGTCCAGCAAGCCACTGTCTTCGTAGCGGAACAGACCGGTGGCCAGGCGCATCTGCACGCTCCAGTGCTGGGCGTTGGGGATGCAGACCAGCAGCGTGCCGTCGGTGTCGATGTGTTGGCGGATGGCCTGGACGATGCGCCACGGGTCGCGCAGGTGCTCCAGGCAGTCGCCGAACACCCACACGTCGCTGGGGAACAGCGAGGCGAAGTCTTCGGCGTCCATCTTCTCGATGTCGCCGGCCAGCGCGCGATGGCACTGGCTGGCGGCCACGCGGGCGTAGTCGGGGTCGATGTCGATGCCGGTGTAGTGCGTGGCCGGGTTGGCCTGGCGGTAGGCCTGGGCCAGGGCGCCGTGCATGCAGCCCACTTCCACAACGCGGCGTGCGCCAGCGGGCATCAGGCCCAGCAGGTCGCGGTTGACGACGCTGTGTGCGGGGGTTTGTTTCATCATCACTTCAGCCATTCGGCGACTCCCAAGCCCATGGAAAGCAGGTTGGCGTTCAGCTGCTGCCCGTCGTGCAGGGCGTTGATGTAGCTGACACGCAGGTTGTAGTGCTCGCTCTCGGCGCCCATCACGTCGAACAGGCTGCGTCGGCCCAGCTGCTGCCACTGCTGCAGCGTGTAGTTGCGCACCTGTTCGCTGTCGCGCAGCACGGCGCTCAGGCGGCGCGCGCGGTCGAAGGTGGCGGAGGTCTGGTCGTACAGCTCGGTCAGGCGGCTGCGGCGGGTGTCCAGCGCTTCTTGCAGTTGCAAGGCCGAGGCCTGGGCACGTTTCAAGGCGGCGTCGCGCGCAGGCCCGGTGGCCGTGGAGAACAGCGGCACGTTGACGGTGAGCTGCACGCTGTAGTTCGCCTGCTTTTGCGGGCCTTCGGGCACCGGCTGCACACCGCCGTTGCGCGGCGCCGTGGCGTAGCTGCCCCCACCGCTGAACTGCCAGCCGATCTGCGGCTTGCCGGCCAGCGCCTGCGCGCGGGCCAGCTTCTCGGCGGCGTTCACCTGCGCGCCCAGTTGGGCGATGTCCGGCGCCCGGGCCATCTCGTCGAGCAGCTGGTCCATGGGCGGGGTGGCCAGCAGCACGGTGGACAAGCCCGCCGCGCTGGGCAGGCCATCGCCCACCAGGCGGCGCAGCCGCGTTTCCACCTGCCGCACCGAGGCCAGGGCCTGCACCTGGGAGAGTTCGGCCTGCTGCAACGACTTGCGCGCCTGCAGCAGTTCGCTGGCGCGGCCGCGGTCGGCGGCCACGATGGTTTCCAGGGCCTGGACCAGACAACCCATCTTGCGCGCGAACTGGCCGTAGATCAGGCCTTGCTGCCGGTAGCGGCTGCGCTCCAGCGCCAACGACACGGTGGCCGCGGCCAGTTGTTCTTGCTGCGACATCACGCCCAGCCGGGCCGACTCCGCCAGCTGTTTGCGCCAATCGGCCAGCGCGTTCAGACGGCCAAAGTCGTACAGCGTCTGGCTGACGTTCAAATTGGCGCGCAGCACAGCCGTCTGCTGCTGTTCGAAGCCACCACTTTGTTTGCTGCCCTGCGGGCCCATGGTGCCGCTGAGGTTGGCCTGGATGTCCTTGCCGGCCAGGGTCTCCTTCACGTCGTCTTGCGTGGCGTCGGCCAGCAGGCGGCTGGCGCCCAAGGCCTGGCTGCGGGCCAGGGCTTCGCGCACCAGGGCACTGAGCGTTTCGCGCGGGCTCTCGGTCGGCAAGGCCGGCACCGCGGCTGCGTTGGCGTTGTCGCCGGCTTCGCCAGGTGCGACTTCGGGGTTGGCGTCGTCGACACAGCGGCTGCTGGCCGGCGCTGGCGGGGCTTCGTTGACCACCACCGTGACGCGGGGCGGTGGCACCGTGCTGCGCACGGGCGGGTTGGACTTGGCGGGCGGCACGGGCTTGGCAGCCTGCAAGGTCAGGGGCCAGCCACCCACGAACAAACACCCCAGGCTGCCCAGCAGACCCGCACGAAGGCGGCGCCAAGCCTGGCGCTGCAAGGGGCCCTCAGGACGGCGGCGGCCGCGTGGTGGCGGTGGCTGAAGCGGCCAGGCGCCACCGGGCGGCGGCGGCAGGGGTCGCGGCATGGGGGGCGTGGGGTGGGCTGGCAACATGCCGGCAGTGTGTTCGCCCGCCCGTGGAACTAAAGGCCGATGTGCCGGTGGAAAGCGCCCCAGTTTCAGCCCAGGTGGCCGAGCCCACAACGCCGCATCGGACGCCCGGCGAAAGTCGCCCTTCGCTCAGTCGACGTTGAAACGTTCGGCGTAAGCCTCGCCGGCGGCGCGGCCGCGCAGGTTGGCCACGGTGCGGGCGGCCAGGGCGATCAGCGGGCGCAGTTCTTCGGCGCCACGGGCTTTTTCCATGCGCACGGCCAAGGCTTCTGCAGCCGGACCTGCGGCGTCATTCAGCGCGCGCACAGCGTCACGGCGCAGGGTGTCCAGCCCCGCGGCGGGCGTGCTGGCCGACCGGGTGGGGCCGGCCACACCGGCCGCGACCGCAGGCGAAGGCGCAGGGGCCGTCGGCGCCGCCGCAGCAGCCACCGGCTCCACAAACCCCTGGGCCCACAGCTCGTCCAGCGCAGCCTGGGCCGAAGGCGGTGCGACGGTGGACAACGCCGCGAGGTCGCGTTTGCCGTCCACCATGATCAGCAAGGCCCGCAGGCGCGGGCTCAGCCGGTGGGCTCGGGTTTCAACCTCGGCCTGGCCTTTGGCGGTCTTGCGGAAAGCTACGGACATGCGGGGTACCGACTGAACATGGTGTCACGTGGTCGGTGGAAGCTTACCCGTTCCTGACGCGCAAAACGGCCGGTGCCGCGACCACTGCCCGCAAATAAGCGGGCTGATTTCGCGTGGCACCGGCCCGCCGTGGTTCAGCGCTGTTTGCGCACCAGGCAATGGATCTCGGAACAGAAGTCGTTGCCGTCCAGGGCGGCCTGCATGGCGTCGATCTTCGGACCAAAACCACGCTCGAACCGCGACACCAGCGCGTTGGAAGCGCCATTGGCGGCCAGCTTCACCAACAGGGCCCGGTACAGGTCCATCATGTCGGTGCCGAAGCGCCACTCCGCCACCGGCGCCACGCCGTGGCGGGCGTGCATCTCGCGCAGTGACGACTCGGTGAACAGGTGCGTGTGGCCACCGGCCAGCTGCCGCGGGTACACGCTGGGGAAGGCGTTCTCCAGCACCACCGAGGTCGAGAACATCGGCACCGAGTAGTAGAGGTATTCCGCCTGGCTGGCCTGGAAGGCCGCGAAGAACTCGGCCGGGCTCTTCAGGTGTTCGATGACCCCGATGGCCGACACCACCTTGCAGCGGGTGTCCAGCACGTGCTTGAACACGTCGCCAGGCGCGCTGTGCACCAGCGGCTGGCGGTCCAGCAAGGCGGCGATCTGCGTGTTGCCGAAGTTGATCATGGGCTCGCCAACGTCCACCCCCGAGGCCTGCAGGCCCAGGCTCAGGCAGGCGTAGACGAAGTGGCCGCTGCCGCAGCCCACGTCCAGCAGGCTGCGCTCGTCTTCTTCCAGCTGTTCCAGCAGGAACTCCACCTTGGGTACGTAGATGGTCTCGGCCCGGTGCTGGTAGTTCTTGTCGATGTAGCCCGTGGCGTAACCACCGGCGGTGGTGCCGGTGTACAGGCCGTCCAGGAAAGCCTGGGTCTCTTCGTGCGCGCCGTTCAGGTGGCCGCAGTGTTCACAGAAGTGGTAGGCCACCCCGTGCGAGACGAAGTCCGACGTGGCCTGCAACGGCGTGCCGCAGATCTTGCAACCGCTGCGCAGTGGCTGCTGCAGGTACAGCGCGTTGCGCACCATCTCGTCGGCCAGCAGGCGGTCGTTGGCCTCGAAATAGGCGTTCTTGCCACCCAGGTAGAACGACGACGACTTGCCATACTTTTTGACAACGGGTGCGGTCGCCACCGGGGTGCTGACGGCTTGCATGGGGGGTCTCCTGAGGCTGGCGTGCAGGTGGCGCGGTGGGGACCAGCGGCCCTGGCGGGCTGGGCCACCCACCTGGGCCATGCGGGTTGCAAACGGCGGGGGCACGCCGTGCTTGCTCACGGGCGCAGACCCCACCGGGACTGCACAAAGTCTAGGCAGGTGCTGCCGTTGGCTTGAGCCAGAAAAGGAGGTGAAAAACCCTGCAGAACCGGCGTGCTCAAGGCCACGGCCCGCCACCGCGCCCTGCCAGTGGGCGCTGTCAGCGGGCCCTCGCCCTCAGGCGCAGAGCGACACGCTGTGGCTGTGGCTGGCGTCGGTGCTGGACGTGACCACCACCGACTGCCCGGCCTTCAGCGAACGCAGCTGAGCCACCGTCAGCACCACGGTGTGGGCGTGGGTGGACGTGCCCTGGATGTTGTAGCTGCGGTCGGTGGCCGAGTCCAGGTCGGCGGTGGCGATGAGGATGCTGTGGCCGTGGTTGTTGGCGATGCTGGCCTTGCTGGGGTCGCAGCTGCTGGCCTGTGGCGTGCTGCTGCCGCCGCTGCTGCCATCGCCACCACCCCCGCAGGCCTGCAACAGCAGCAGCACGCTGCCACCCGCGGCCAGGCGCAGAAACTGTTGACGGTTCAGCGCTGTTCCCTTGTTCATGCCGGTTTCCTTGGCCCGCAGGCCGCATGGCCGGGCCGACTGGCCCGACATCCACGCGGTGGGTACCGGCCCAGCGTCAAAGGGTTGAGTGCGCCTGGCCCGGCGTGCAGTCGCAGCGGGGGTCCACCTGGCGCAGCGCCCTGCAGGCGTCCAGCCTGCGTGGAGCCGCCAGGCCCTGCGCAACACCACCGCCCGCGGCCGGGGTGGCACTTTGCTGCAAGGCCAGCACCAGGGCCTCGGGCGTCAGCTGCGGCCGCAGCGAACGCAGCAAGGCCGCCAGGCCGCTGACCTGGGCCGCCGCCAAGGAGCTGCCGTTGCCGAAGTCGTAGCGCCCGCCAGGCGTCAGCGTCAGCACCTCGCGGGCCGGGGCGGCCAGCCTGGCCGCGCCGGGCAAATCGGCGCCGGCCTGGCGGTCGTCGCCCACCACCCACACGCCGGGGATGGCGCTGGGAAAACCTTGCGCCGGCCCGGCCGGTGCCTGCGCCGCCACCACCACCACGCCCCGGGCCTGGGCTGCCAACACCAGGCGTGTCAGCAAGGGGTCGGCGGGCCCGGCCAGGCTGAGGTTGATGACCTGTGCGCCCCCGGCCACGGCCGCCGCCAAAGCCTGGGCCAGGCTGAAGGAGTTGCAGACCGTTCGGCCATCGGCCTGCTGCCAGCAGGCCTTCAGCAGCAGCCAATGGGCTTCGGGCGCGATGCCCACGATGCCACGGGCGTTGCCTGGCCTGGCGGCCATCAAACCCAGCACCTCGGTGCCGTGGCGGTCGTTGCGGAACAGCGTGGCGTCACCGTCCACGAAGTTGCTGCTCTCGAAACGCAGGCCCTGCAGGTCGGGGTGGCCGGTGTCGGCGCCGGTGTCCACCACCGCCACGCGCACGCGCTCGCCGCGGGTGCAGCGGTGGGCCTGCAAGACGCCCCATTGCGCCAGGCTGCGCTGCAAGGGCAGGTAGGGGTCGTCGTAGTGGGGCAGCGGGCTGGACAAGGCGTCGAAGCTGTTCAGCGGCTGCGCCAACGCCAGGCGCGGGTCGCGCTGCAGGGTCTCCAGCAGGGCCTCGCGCGAGACACCTTCGGGCACCAGCAAGGTCACACAGTGCAGCTGCAGCAGGTCGATGGGCCAAGCGGCCAAGGGCTGCAGGCCGTGCTCGCGCGCCACCGCCTGCAGCACGGCCAGGGCCTGGCCGCCGGCCCTGTAGCGCGGCGACGCGCCGTACAGCCCCGGCGTGCCCGCCGCCAAGGTGGGCAGCTCTGCCCGCGGGTTGGCCACGGCGACCACGATGACCCGGTGCGCCAGCCCTGGCGGCGCACCGGCCAGCAAGGGCGCCACGGCCCTGGCCTGTGACGCCACGGGCTCGGCCGGCCCTGTGCCGCAGGCCACCAGCGCCAGGCAAGTCCACCCCGTCAGCAGGCCCCGCCACAGAAGCACCGCGCCACGGCGCAGGCCCATCATGGCGAAACGCCCGCCGTGGTCTGCACTTCGGCGAAACGGACCAGGGGCGACTGCCGCAGCGCCTGCGCCTGGACATCGGCCTGGGCCTGGGACTGGGCGGTGGCGCCAGCGCCGCCGGCGGCCTGCACCGCCCCCAACGTGAAGACGCCGGCCTCGCTGGGCCCGGCCACCATGCGCAGGCCTTGCAGCTGCAACAGGCGCTGCACGTCGTGCAGGCGCGCGCTGTCGTCGAACACCACCCGCCAACGCGGGCCCGCCCCGGCTTCTTGCGGCCCCGCTGCCGCCGGGGCGTTGGACAAGGTGCGGTAGGCCGCCGGCGCCTGCACCGTGGTCGGCCGCTGCCACCACCACAGCCCGGCGGCGGCCAGCGCCCCCAGCTCCAGCAGACCCAAGGCGGCCACGGCCGCCGCCGCCGGGCGCCCCACCCAGGCGGTGAGCAGGCCACGCCGGCGGCGCGGTGCGGGCCGCACGGCCGCCGGGCCCGCCTGCTGGCCGGCGTGGTCGGCCGCCGGGCCATCGGCCTCGGCGCCGGCATCGGCCTGGTCCAGCCGCTGCATCAACCGGGCCAGGCCGGCTTCCAGCGGGGGCGCCGCGGCCGGCGTGGCCGCCAGGTGTTGCGTCAGCGCTTCTTCACGCGCCAGTTCGGCACGGCAATCGGCACAGGTCTGCAGGTGGTCTTCGGCCTCCTGGCGCTGGCTGGCGGTGGCCGTGCCATTGGCCAACCAGGGCAGCAGGGCCCACACCGCCTGGTGGCGGTTTGGCTGTTCAGACATGGCGGTCTCCTTCGGTCGCTGGCCAACCGGCCAGTGCAGGCAACAGGTTGCGCAGGCGCAGCCGCGCGTGGAACAGGCGCGACTTGGCCGTGCCCAGCGGGCAGTCCATGATGGCCGCCGTTTCTTCCAGGGTGTAGCCCTGGCCGTAGACCAGGTCCACCGTGGTGCGCAGGTCGTCGGGCAGGCGGCGCAGGCCCTGGTCCAGCCAGTCGCGGGTTTCACGCGCGTCGCTGGGGTCGGTGCTCAGCTGCACCAGGCTGTCGTCGTCCAGGCTGTCGGTGGCCAGCGGTGTGGCGCCGTCGCGGAAGGCCTTCAGCGCCAGCCGGTAGGCGATGCCCATGATCCACGTCGACACCCGGGCTTCGCCGCGGAACTCACCGGCCTTGCGCCAAACCACCCAGAAGGTGTCGTTGACCACCTCTTCGACCAGGTTCTCCTGCCGCGTGTAGCGCGCCAGGAAGCGGGCCAGCCGGGGCTGGTAGTTGCGGTACAGGCTGGCCAGCGCCGCGCGGTCCTGCCCAGCCACGCGGCGCAGTTGCTGCAGCTCTTGCGCGTCGGCGGTGGCGGTGGGTGAAGCGCGGGGCGGGCTCATGGGGCGGGGTGGGGCGGTGGGTGTGCCGGAGAAACACCGGCTTCGCGCGGTAGGTACCCAGGTGGCTGCAAAAGGTTGAGGGCCCGCCCAAACTTTTTATCGGCGCTGCGCGCACGGGCCTGAAACGGCCCCGCGGCGCCACGCTGGGCCGTTTCAGAACCTGAACACCGCGCTGGCCACCCAGCGCGGCGCGGCGCTGGGCCCATAGCCGGGCCGGGCCGCCGCCAGCACGCCCTGGCGCGACAGGTGCCAGTGCCAGGCGCCAGTCTGCCAGGCCAGGCCGGCCTGGGCATAACCATAGGCCGGCGCGTCGCGCAGCCAAGCGTGGCCCAGGCCGGCGTTCACGTGCCAGCCCGGTGCCAGTGGCCACTGCAGGCTGAAGTCCAGGCTGGTGGCCGACAAGGCCTTGGCGCGCAGGCGGTCGTGGTTCAGCGTCAGCGACCAGCGGTCGTCGCACTGCCAGCCCAGGCTGCCGTGGGTGCCACCCCAGCCCGCCAAGGTGTCGCTGTGGAAAAAACGGTCTTGCCGCCAGTGCACGAAGGGGCGGCAGGCGTCGCCAGTGGGTGGCGCGTAGCCCAGCCGCCAGGTCCAGCCCTGGGCCAGCTGGGCCGCGGTGTCGCGCAGCAGCAGGGCACCGCCGCCCAGGCTCCAGCCCGCGGGCGTGTAGGCGTCCAGGTTGGCAAACCCCAGCGCACCCTGCCCCAGCACCAGCCCACGGGCGGTGTAGGCACTGCCCAGACCCACGCGGCCCTGCCATTCCAACGGTGGGCTTTGGGCCAGCGCGCCGCCGCAGGCCAGCAGCGCAGCCCCAACACCCAGCCACGCGCGCAGGGGCAGCGCCCGCACGCGGAAAGCTTGGCGGGGCCCGTGGATGCTGGCGCAGTGTGGGGTGGAAGGCAGGGTCATGGTGGCTGGCGCCGGAGTATGTCGGAACCCCGCGCGGTGGCCAGCCACCACGGTTGCGTGGGGCGGGTTTGAACCTTTGCCGGCCCGACCGGTACCCACGCGCCGGTTCATGCCCAAAAGAGGAGTCCCCATGCGGCAAACAAGAACGGCCCCACCCCGGGCCGGTGTGTGGCTGAAAGTCGGTGCCGCGTGCACCTGGTGCGTCCTGGCCCTGCTGAGCGCCTGCGGCGGCGGCAGCGGCGAAGGACTGGACGCCAACGGCCGCCCGCTCAGCGAAGGCGGTGGCCCGGTGGCCAGCGCCGCCACGCTGGCCGCGTTGCAGGCCAACGTGTTCACCCCGGTGTGCGCTGGCTGCCATGCGGGGGCCACCGCGCCGGCCGGCCTGCGGCTGGACACGCTGGACAACAGCTACAGCCAGCTGGTGGGCGTGTCCAGCGTGGAGGTGTCTTCGCTGCGCCGTGTGAACCCCGGCAACCCCAACGACAGCTACCTGGTGCAGAAGCTGGAAGGCTCGGCCGCCGTGGGCGCGCGCATGCCATTTGGGGGCCCCTACCTGGACGCCGCCACCATCGCCCTGGTGCGCCAGTGGATCGCCGATGGCGCGCTGAAGGAGCCCCGGCCATGACGCACCGCTGCATCACCTGGCTGCGCGCCTGTGCCGCGGCGCTGGCCACCACTTTGCTGCTGCCTTGGGCGGCCCAAGCCGAACCCTACCTGGCCGTGCAACAAGGGCTGAAGTGTGTGGCCTGCCACGCCAACCCCACCGGTGGGGGCCTGCGCAACCTGGCCGGCAACGTGTTCGCACAGAACGCCATGGCCGCCAACCGGCTGCCGGCAGCCCTGCCGGCCTGGCAAGGCGGTTTCTTCGACCACCGCCTGCGCCTGGGCGCCGACCTGCGCGCTTCCTGGCAGCGCAGCGAAGTGCCCACCCAGGCCCAGCAGACCCAGCGCGAGCTGGACCAGCTGCGCGTCTACGCCGACCTGCAACTCGTGCGCGACCACCTGGGCCTGCACTTGGACGAACAGCTGCGCCCCGGCAAGGCCGTGCGCCAGGAAGCCTATGTGCGCGCCACCACCGCCGACCAGCGCTGGTACGCCAAGGCCGGCCAGTTCTACCTGCCCTTCGGCTGGCGGCTGCAGGACAGCACGGCCTTTGTGCGTTCGCTCAGCGGCATCAGCATGACCACGCCCGACAAGGGCTGGGAACTGGGCCTGGAAACCGACGACTTCTCGGTGCAGTTCGCCCACAGCAACGGCCCCGGCAACGTGGGCGGCACCACCGGCCACCAGAACACGGCGCAGGCGGTCTGGCTGCAGCCAGGCTGGCGGGTGGGGCTGGGCCTGGCCCGCACCAAGTCTTCTGCGGGTGACCGCAACGCCGGCACCGTGTTCGGCGGCCTGCAGACCGGCCCGCTGGCCTGGCTGGCCGAGGTGGACCTGGTGACCGACCAAGGTTTCGCCACCGGCCAGCGCCGGCAACTGGCGGCCCTGGGCGAAGTGAACTGGAAGCTGCGGACCGGCCACAACCTGAAGTTCACGGCCGAGCTGCTGGACCCTGACCGTGCCGTCAGCAACGACCACAAGGTGCGCCACAGCCTGGTCTACGAACTGACGCCCTGGCCCTATGTGCAGCTGCGTGCCGGGTTCAGGAAGAACGGCGGCATTCCGCAAAACAATTTCGACAACCGCCGCAGCGTGTTCCTGGAGCTGCACGCGTTTTTGTGAGCGTGGGGCACGGGCACGGCCGTGCTTCCACAGATTCAGCGGTCAACAGTGGTTCGGACTGCGCCGTCGGAAATTTTTACATGTGCACACCTTTGCAACCAACAAACAGGGGGCTAGGCATTTAGGTTGTTGATTCTAAATAACAAAAAGACCTGGCTCGCAGATTGCTAAGTGTGACATGCAGATACAGTCCGCCCGCCGCATGGACGCATGGCAGGGCGCCCCGAACCAAGACCTTCAGAACCGGAGAGTCCGCATGCACCTGACCTTGAAGCGTACCGCCGCCGCCGCCGCCACCTCGGCCGCACTCGTGTTGTCTGCCACCCCAGCCGCTGCCGCGGTGGTGGCCTTCGACGACTTCAGCAGCAACCAGGGCTGGACCCTGGGTACGAACTGGCAGATCGGGCCGACGAGCGTCAGCCCCCCCGGCACTGGCAATCCGGACCCGGCCTTCGACAAGACGCCTACCGCCGACAACGGCGTGCTGGGGGCTCTGTTGGGCGGCAACATCGGCGCCCCGGAAGGCCAGCACGGCTTCTACTACGCCACCAGCAAGTTCTATGACCTCACCGGCGTGACCGGTAGTTCGCTGTCGTTCTGGCGCTGGCTGAACAGCGACTACGACCCGTTCATGACCAGCCAGGTCGAGGTGTTCAACGGCAGCACCTGGAACGTCATCTACACCAACTGCTGCGTGGGCGGCAATGGTTTGGTCACCGACAGCGCTTGGAATCTGCAGAGCTACGACGTGTCCGCTTACGCCGACAACAACAGCAAGTTCGCCGTGCGGTTTTCGTACGACGTCACCGCGAGTGGTGTGTACACCATCAGCGGCTGGAACGTGGACGATCTGACGGTCTCGGGCAACAAGGTGCCGGAACCGGCTTCGCTGGCCCTGGTGGGCCTGGCCCTGGCGGGCGCCGGTGCGGCTTCCCGCCGCCGCCGCGCCGCCTGACCGGCTGACGCGACCTGCGCAATGAAAGCGGCCCTGCGGGGCCGTTTCTTCTTGGGGGAGGCCACCAGCCTGCCCAGCCCACTCACCGCTCGCGGAAAGCCTCCTGGCTCTTCCTCAGCGGCAACAGCAGGTAGGCCAACACCGAACGCTGGCCAGTGCGGATGTCCACCGTGGCCGTCATGCCCGGCAGGATGGGCAGCTGGCGTTCGCCCACCTTCAGGTAGGGCGTGTCGGCACGCACCAGGGCGCGGTAATAGCTGGTGTCGCCGGTGCCAGGGTTGCGGTCGCCGTCGGTCAGCACGTCGGGGCTGATGGTCTGCACCTCGCCCTTCAGGCCGCCGTAAATGGCGTACTCGTAGGCCGAGAGCTTGATGACCACGTCGTGCCCCACCTTCACAAAGCCGATGTCCGACGGCCGTATGCGCGCCTCCATCAGCAGCTTGTTGCCCATGGGCACGATCTCCATCACCGTGGCGCCCGGTGACACCACCCCGCCCAGGGTGTTGGTCTTGATGGTCTTGACGATGCCGCGCACCGGGCTCTTCAGCGTGGTGCGGCGCAGCACGTCGTCGCGCACCACCATCTGTTCTTCCAGCAGCGAGAGCTCCGTGCGCACGCGCACCAGTTCGCTGCTGGCTTCTTGCCTGAAGCGGTTGCTGCGTTCCTGCACCTGCAGGTTCAGGTCGTTGACCTGGCGGCGCAGGCGCATCACCTCCACCTCGCTCATCAAGCCTTTGGCCGACATGCTCTCGGCCACGGCCAGTTCGCGGCCCAACAAGGCGATGCTGCGGCGGTTCAGCGCCACGGCTTCGTTCAGCGCGTGCTGGCGGGCGTTGTAGGCGTCGGTCTCGCCCTCCACCACGCTGCGGCTGGCCTGCACCTCGGGCGGGAAGACCAGCGCCTTGCCGGTGGCCTCGGCCGTCAGCCGCGCCAGCGTGGCGCGCAGCGCCGTGCGCTTGGCCAAACCTTCGGCCTGCTGGGCTTCCACGCGGGTGGGGTCCAGCATGGCCAGGTCCTGGCCCGCTTCCACAGGCTGGCCCTCGCGCACCATCAGCTCGCGCAAGATGCCGCCTTCCAGGCTGTTGATCACCTGTTCGCGCCCGTCGGGAATGACACGCCCCGTGGCACGCGCCACGATGTCCACCTGCGCCACCGCAGCCCACACCACGGCGGCCACCAGCGCGGCCAACAACAGGTACACGGCCCACATGGCCGCGGGCGCGGCTTCCACCACCAGCGCGCTGCGCACAGCGCCCAGGTAGCGCAGGTCGCCGGCTTGAAGGGCTGCAGCCGGGCGGCTTTTGCCGAACCAGGCCATCACAAAGAAGCCTCACGCTGCACCGGCTGCGCCGCCGGGTGCAGGTGCACGTTGCCGGGCTGGCTGGGCGGGGGCTTGCCTTGCAGCGCGGCCAGCACCTGGGCCTTGGGGCCGTCCATCACCACGCGGCCGGCGTCGATGACGACCACGCGCGTCACCAGCTCCAGGACGGCCGGGCGGTGCGTCACCATCACCAGCGTGCAGTCGCCCGTGGCCTGGCGCAGCTGGCGCAGGAACTGCACCTCGCTCTGCGCGTCCATCGAACTGGTGGGTTCGTCCATCAACAAGATCTGCGGCTTGGTGACCAGGCAGCGCGCCAGCGCCACCAGCTGGCGCTGGCCGCCCGAGAGCTGCGAACCGCCCTCGCCCACGGCCAGGTCCCAGCCCTTGGGGTGGCCCGACACCAGGCGGTCCAAGCCCGTCACCTTGGCCACCTCGGCCAGGCGCGCGGGGTCGGCCGTGGGGCGGTCCAGCAGCACGTTGTCGCGCAGGCTGCCGTGGAACAGGCGCGGGTCCTGCGCCACGAAGCCCACCTTGGCGCGGTAGTCGTAGGGGTCGATCTGGCGCAGGTCCACACCGTCCACCTCCACCAGGCCTTCGGTGGGCTGGTACAGGCCGGCCAGCAGGCGCAGCACCGTGCTCTTGCCAGAACCGATGCGGCCCAGGATGGCCACCCGTTCACCGGCGGCGAACTGCAGGTTCACGCCCTTGAGCACCTTGGTGGGTTCTTCGCGGCCTTCCACCGGGTAGGCAAAACCCACCTCGTGCAGGCCCACGCGGCCGGTGATGTCGGGGCGCGCCACGTACTGCTTGCCGGGCACGCGGTCCACCGGCTGGTTCATCAGCTTGTCCAGGTTGCGCATGGCCGCGCGCGCGCCCTGGTAGCGCATGGCCAGCATCACCACGCTGGTCAGCGGCGCCAGCGCGCGCTGGGCGTACATGACGGCGCCGATGAGCGCACCGGCGCTGACGACCTTGTCGTCGATGAGCATCACGCCCCAGACCAGCATCACCATGGTCACCAGCTGCTGGCCCACCATCTGCAGGTTGGTGGTCCAGGCCGTGATGTTGCGGCTGCGCACCAAGGTTTCCGTGGCCGCGGCCGTGCCTTCTTCGTACTGGCGCAGAAAGCGGCCCTGGGCGCCGGCCGCTTTCAGGTCTTCCAGGCCGTCCACGGCTTCCACCAGCACGCCGTGCAGGTCGGCCTGCTGCTGCATGTTGGCCATGGTGGCGCGGCGCAGTTGGCCCTGGATCAACCACGACATGCCCAACATCAGCGGCACGGCCAGCGCAGGCACGAAACCCAGCGGCCCGCCGATGACAAAACACATGAAGATGAAGACCACCACGAAAGGCAGGTCCGACAGCGCGGCCATGGTGGCCGAGGCAAAAAACTCGCGCACGGTTTCCAGCTGCGCCAGCTGGTGGGCATAAGCACCGGCCGACGCGGGGCGCTGCTCCATGCGCACGCTCAGGGCCTGGCGGAACAGGGCCACGCCGACCAGCAGGTCGCTCTTTCGACCGGCCAGGTCGATCAGGTAGGCGCGCAGCTGGCGCGCCATCAGGTCGAACAACAGGGCCAAGGTGCCGCCCACGGCCAGCCAACCCAGCGTGGTGAAAGCCTGGTTGGGGATGACCTTGTCGTAAATGACCGAGGTGACCAGCCCCGTCACCAGCATCAACAGGTTCGACAAGGCCGCGGCCACCAGGGCCGCGCGGTAGTAGGGCACGAAACGTTTCATCGTGCCCCACAGCCAGTGCTCGCCAGGGTCGGCCAGCAGCTGGGCGTCGTCTTCGGGCACGTTGGGCCGCGGTTTGGGCGTGGCCACCAGGGCCAGGCCGGTGTACTCGGCGTTCAGCTCTTCTTCGCTGGCCACGCAGGCGTGGCTCTCGCGGCCGGGCATCACGATGTCGTAATCGCGCCCGTTGGCGTGGCGCCGCACCACGATGGCGGCGTCGCCTTCGTTGAGCAGCAGCACCGCCGGCAGCAGCATGGCGTTCAACTCGGGCAGCGCACGCTGCACCAGGCCGGCGCTGTAGCCGGCGTCGTGCAAGGCGCGCAAGGCCTGGTCGGGCCCCAGGCGTTCGCGCACGCCCTGCCCGGCCAGCAGCGATTCCGGCGACCGTTCGTGGCCGTGGTGGCGCGTCAGCCAGCTCAGCGCGTGGGCCAGGGCGTCGTTGTCCAGGTCCCAGGCCGGCGCGTCACCGCCTGCCGAGGCGGCGACGGTGGTGGGCACGGAGTCCAGGGCCATGGTGGGGGTTCAGACGCGCAAGCCAGCCCGGCGTTCAGGCCGCGGCCAGCTTGGCGCGGTGCGCCAGCGCCAGTTCGCTGAAGGCGGCTTCGATGTCGCGCACCAACTGCGGCATGTTGAACAGGTCGCTGCTGCGGCCGTGTTCGGCCAGGTAACGCTTGTAGCTGGCGATGCGCGCCGGATTGCGCCCGAGCTGCACGGCCCGCTGTTCGTATTCGGCCAGCGTTTCGGTGATGAGGTCGGGCAGGCCCACGGCCGTCAACAGGCTGCCGGCCATGCGGCTGATGTAGCTGCGGCCGCTGCGCGTGAGGATGGGCGTGCCGGCCCACAGCGCGTCGTTGGCCGTGGTGCCGGCGTTGTAGGGGAAGGTGTCCAGCACCAGGTCGGCACAGGCAAAACGCGCCACGTATTCACCGGGCGAGACACGCGGCGCGAAGATCAGCCGCTCGGGTGCGATGCCATGTTCGGCCGCACAAGCCCGCATGTTGGCCTTGGCCGTGTCGTTGTCGCCCAGCAGCCACAGCACGCTGTTGTCCACCTGCTGCAACACACGCATCCAGCAGGCGAACACCTCGGCGGTGAACTTGTGGTTGTTGTTGAAGCTGGCGAACACAAACTGGTCGTCGGGCAAGCCGGCCTGGGCACGGGTGGGCACGGGCGCCATCTCGCGCTGGCGGTCGCTGACCTGGTAGCAGCGCGGCAGGTAGATGGGCGTTTCGCTGCAGTAAGGCAGGTACTCCGGCGGCATCGCAAAACGGTCGGCCAGGATGTAGTCCACCCCCGGCAGTGCCGAGGTGCCCGGCAGGCCCAGGTAGCTGACCTGGATGGGCGCGGGCCGGTGGCCCAGGATGGCCGGACGCGCGCCGTTGGTCAGGCCCTGCAGGTCCACCAGCACGTCGATGCCGGCTTGGGCGATGAGCTTGGCCGCCGTCAGGTCGTCCACCCCGGCCAGGCGCACGTGGTGGTCCATGGCTTTCAGGATGCGCTTGCGCAGAGGCTGCTCGCTCTCGGGCGTCCAGCAGAAAGCGTGCACCTCGAAACGCTCGCGGTCGTGCAGCTCGAAGAGCTCGGCCGTCAGCAGCCCCACGGCGTGCATGTGCAGGTCGCCGCTGAGGTAGCCGATCTTGATGCGGCCTTGGCGCTGCGCCGCCGGCACCAGGCTGTGCAGCGGCGTGGCCGGTGGTTTGGGCACCCGTTCGTGCACAAAACGCTGGGCCGACAGCAGCTGCAGGGCCGGGTCGTCGCTGACGTTCATCATCGCCAGCAGCGAGGTGCCCACCAGCAGCTGGTGCGGTGTCACCTCGCCCACCGGCGCGTACAGCGGCCATTCGCACTGCTTCTGGCGGATGTGCACGTAGTGCTGGATGACGTCGAACTGCGCCGGCTTCAGCAGCAGGCTTTGTTTCATCAGCGCTTCGCTCTCGGGGTAGCGGCGCAGGTTCTCCAGCAGCCGCGCGCTGTTGTTCAGCGCGTGCAGGCGGTGTTCCTGGTGCTCGGCGGTGTCGGCGGCCTGCCGCCACAGCGCCAGCGCTTCTTCGGCCTGGCCCCGGCGCTCCAGCAGGTGGCCCAGGTTCAGCAGCGCCGGGCAGAAGCCGGGCTGGCCTTGCAGGGCGCGGCGGTAGGCCTGTTCGGCCTCGGCCTCGCGGCCCAGGCCCGACAGCACGGTGCCGTGGTTGAAACACACCACGTGCAGCGCCGGGGTGTCGGGGTGCACCGCCAACCACTGGGCGTACAGCGCCGCGGCCGCGGCCGGCTGCCCGGCGACCTGCAGGCTGCTGGCACGCTCCAACAGGGCCGACAGGTGGGTGGGAAAGTCCGGCGGCAGCGCGGCCTCGGCCGGCGAACCGGCCACGCCGGCGGCGGCCACCGGTTGGCGTGGGGCGGGCTGCAGCGTGGGCGTGGCAGCCGCCTTCTGGGCAGCGGCTGCCAGCGCCGCCGCAGCGGCCACGGCATGGGCGGTGGTGGGTGGTTTTGGCATGGCAAGGGTCGGCATGTCCATGCGGCTCCTGATGGGCGTGGATCAGCCGATTCTGGGCAGCGCGGCCCGCCGCCAGGGCTGGAAAAGGGCCGGAAAACCGGCTTGTTCGCAGCCACGGTGCGACCTTCTGCCCATGCCCGGCCGCTTGTGCGCCGACACCGGCGACGGGGCGGCTATGCTTACCGCCCGGGCTGCACCGCGGCCACCCCAGAACACACAGGCGCCACAGCCTGGACGCTGAAGATCTGCCGATGAACGACATGGACACAGGGCTGTTGGTGAGCCTGGTTTTGGCCGCCGCAGGGTGGTGGGGCTGGCGCTGGTGGAACAAGCGCCGGCAACAGCGCGCCCGCACGCTGGCCCAGACCCAGGCCATGTCCACCCACCTGATGGACGGCCGTGGTGGCGACAGCACCTCCGCCGACGTGATGGACCTGGGCCCGGACACCTGGGCCGCCCTGGCCTCCAGCCCGGTGCCCTTGGCGCCGCTGGACGCCCCGAACGACACCCGCCCCCCGGCGGCCGAACACCCGGCGCCGCCGAGCCCGCCCAACGAACCTGGTTCGTTGATCGAAAACGCCATGGCCGTGGCCGACGCCCGTGCCCAAGCCCAGGCCGAGGCCGCGGCAGAACACGTCGCGCTGCTGGCGGCCTACCGCGCCGCCGAAGAAGCCGCAGAACAGGCCACGCGCGAACGCGAGGCGCGCCAGGCCCAGGCCCACGAAGCCCGCTTGGCCCAGGAAGCCCAGGCACGCGCCGCAGCACAAGCCCAGGCCCGGGCCGAGGCCGACGCCCAGGCCGCAGCGGCCTTGGCGCAACAGGCCGCCCTGGCCGAAGCCCAGGCCCGCGCCGAAGCGGAAGCCGCGGCCCAGGCCCGCGCAGAACGCGAAGCCGCGGCGCGCGCCCTGGCCGAGCGCGAACGGGCCGAACTGCAGGCCCGCCTGGACGCCGCCGCCCAGGAAATGGCCCTGCGCGAAGCCGCCGCCCGCGCCCGCGAACTGGAACGCGAACAACAGCGCCTGGCCGCCGAACAAGCCGCCCGCGACGAAGCCCAGGCGCAAGCACAAGCCCAGGCCTTGGCCGCCGCGTTGGCCGAAGCCGAGGCGCAAGCGCAGGCCGAAGCCCTGGCCTTGGCCCAAGCCCAAGCCCAAGCCCAGGCGCGTGCCCAAGCCGAAGCCGAAGCAGCGGCCAGGGCGCAGGCCGAAGCACAGGCGCTGGCCGCAGCGCAAGCTGAAGCTGAAGCCGAAGCCGAAGCCGAAACCCAGGCCAGGGCCGCCGCCGAAGCGGCCGCCCGCGCCCAGGCCGAAGCGCTGGCCCAAGCCCAAGCCCAAGCCCAGGCCGCCGCGGCCGCGGCGCAAGCGCAGGCCGAAGCACTGGCGCGCCAGCAGGCCGAACAAGCCGCCGCGCTGGCGGCTGCACAGGCCGCAGAAGCCGCGGCGGCCCGGGCCGCCGCCGAAGCCACGCCACCCGCGCCGCCCCCAGCGGCACCAGCGGCGCCAGCGGCCCCCCGGGCCGCAGCCGACACGCTGGTGATGGTGGTGGACGACAGCAAGGTCGTGCGCGTGAAAACCAGCCGCCTGCTGGCCAAGGCCGGTTTCCAGGTGGCACTGGCCGAAGACGGCGGCGACGCCCTGCGACAGCTGGCCACGGCCTGGCCACAGGTGCTGATCACCGACGTGGAAATGCCCGGCGTCGACGGTTTCGAGCTGACGCGCCAGGTGCGTACCCAGGCCGCCGGGGCCACGCTGCCCATCGTCATGATCACCAGCGCCGACGACCGCCTGCGCGACGCCGCGCGAGAAGCCGGCGTCACCGTGCTGCTGGGCAAGCCCTACAGCGACGAAGGCCTGCTGGCCCAGGTGGCCACGCTCAGCGGCGTGGTCCTGCCGGCGGCCTGAAGCCCACCCTGGGGGCGCTCAGAGCCCCAGGTCGCTGAGGCCCGGGTGGTCGTCGGGCCGACGGCCCAGCGGCCAGTGGAACAGCCGCTGGTCTTCTGCAATGGCCAGGTCGTTGATGCTGGCGTGGCGGTGTGTCATCAAACCCTGGGCGTTGAAGGCCCAGTTTTCGTTGCCATAGCTGCGGAACCACTGGCCCGCGTGGTCGTGCCACTCGTAGGCAAACCGGACGGCCAGCACCGGGCCGGTGAAGGCCCACAGTTCCTTGATCAGCCGGTAGTCCAGTTCACGCGCCCACTTGCGGCGCAGGAAGGCCTTGACCTCCTCGCGCCCCACCGGAAACTCCGCGCGGTTGCGCCAGCGTGTGTCTTCGGTGTAGACCCGCGCGCAGACCTCGGGGTCGCGGGTGTTCCAGGCGTCTTCGGCGCCACGCACCTTCTGGCGCGCACTGGCCTCGGTGAACGGCGGCAGCGGCGGGCGCAGGGTCTCGTCCACGGCGGGCGGGCCTTCAGTAGGTCTTGTAGGGCAGGAACTTGCCCGACATGGTGATGCTGACGCGGTCGCCGGCCGGGTTGGGTTCGCGCTGCAGGTCCATCTTGAAGTCGATGGCGCTCATGATGCCGTCGCCAAACTCTTCGTGGATCAGTTCCTTGAAGGTGGTGCCGTAGACGCTGACCAGTTCGTAAAAGCGGTAGATCAGCGGGTCGGTGGGCACGCTGGTGGGCAGGCTGCCCTTGTAGGGCACGACCATCAACCACTTCTTCTCTTCGGCGGTCAGGCCGAAGATCTTGCCCAGCACATCGGCCTGTTTTTTGTCCAGCGTCATCTGGCCCAGGCAGGCGGCCGTGACCCATTCTTTGCTGAGGCCCACCTTCTGGGCCACGTCGGCCCACTTCAGGCCCTTGGCCACCTTGGTGGTGATGATCTTTTCGGTGACGTCGAGACGTGACATGGCTTCAAGCCTTCCTTGGCTGGGGTTACTGGGGCAGCACAGGGGCTGCAGTGGGGGCGCCGGATGGCGCAGAAGGGGTGGCAGCGTCCAAACCGGGGCTGACGGTGGGCGGGTACGCGGGCGCCTGGCCGTGGCTCAGCGTCTTCGAACGTGCCACCAGGAAATCCACCAGGTGGTTGCGGATGCGGTAGTACTGCGGGTCGTGGTGCAGCGTGGCGCGCTGGCGGTTGCGCGGCATGGTGTTGCGCACGATCTCGGCCACACGCGCCTGCGGGCCGTTGCTCATCAGCAGGATGCGGTCGGCCAGCAAGATGGCCTCGTCCACGTCGTGCGTGATCATGAACACCGTCTGCCGCGTGTCGGCGCAGATGCGCAGCAGCTCGTCTTGGATGGTGCCGCGGGTCAGCGCGTCCAGCGCGCCGAAGGGCTCGTCCAACAACAACATGCGCGGCTGAATCGCGAAGGCGCGGGCGATGCCCACACGCTGCTTCATGCCGCCGCTCAGCGCACTGGGCTTCTTGTCGATGGCCGCAGACAGGCCCACCAGATCGACAAAACGCGAGACCTGGCGGTCCACCTCGGCGCGGTGCCAGGTCGGCCACTTGCTGCGCACCGCGAAGGCGATGTTCTGGCGCACCGTCAGCCAGGGCATCAGCGCATGGCCCTGGAACACCACGCCGCGGTCCAGGCTGGGCCCGGCGACCTCGCGGCGGTCCATGAACACATGGCCGCTGCTGGCCGATTCCAGCCCCGCCAGCACGTTCAGGATGGTGGTCTTGCCACAGCCGCTGTGGCCGATGATGCAGACGAACTCGCCCTGCGCCACTTCGAAGTTGACGCTGTCGAACACCGGCTCGGTGGCGCCGGGGTAGCGCTTGGCCAGGCCTTCGACCTTGAGGAACTCGGGCTGCTGTTGCTCAGTCCGCATAGGTCACCGCTTTTTGCAACTTGGCGAACATCAGGTCCAGCAACATGCCCACCAGGCCGATGACCAAGATGGCGAAGATCACGTTCGGCAGGCTCAGGTTGTTCCACTCGTTCCACACGAAATAACCGATGCCCGTGCCACCCACCAGCATCTCGGCGGCCACGATGACCAACCAGGCGATGCCCATGCTGATGCGCATGCCTGTCAAGATGGTGGGTGCGGCCGCCGGCAAGATGACGGCAAACGCCTTGCGCAGCGGTTTCACCTCCAGCGTGCGCGCCACGTTCAACCATTCACGGCGCACACCGGCCACACCGAAGGCGGTGTTGATCAACATCGGCCAGATGCTGCAGATGAAGATGACGAAGATGCCGCTGATGGCGCTGTCCTTGATGGTGTACAGCGCCAACGGCATCCAGGCCAGCGGTGAGATGGGCTTGAGCACCTGGATGAAAGGGTCCAGCGCGCGGTAGACCAGCGGGCTCATGCCGATGACAAAACCCAGCGGAATGGCCACCAGCGCGGCCAGCAAGTAGCCCAGGCCCACACGGCCCAGCGAATGCGCCAGTTGCAGGCCCAGGCCCTTGTCGTTGGGCCCGTTGTCGTAGAAAGGGCTGGACAGGTGGTGCAGCGCCGCCTGCCCCATTTGCGCCAGCGTGGGGAAACCGCTCTTGGTGCTGGCACCACCGGCGGTGGCGGCCGGGTCCTTGCCCATCAGCTTGGCGTATTCCAGCTGTTCGGGTGTCATGGCCACAGCCGGTGCGGCCACCGGCGCCGGCTTCAACGTGGCCAGGTGCCACACGCCCAGCAACAGGGCCAGCAACAACAGCGACAACAGGGCGGCCTTCAGACGTTCTCGGCCTTCTCGGCGTTCAGCAGCCATGCCGCTTCAACCCGCCATCTTGTGGATGGCAAAACTCTTCACATAGGCGTCGGGCTTGGCCGGGTCGAACTCTTTGCCCATCACCTTGAACTTCTTGTAGGCGCCTTCGGGCACGGGCTGGCCCAGTTCTTTCATGTACTTCTTGGCGTCGGTCAGCAGGAACACCTTCTCGGCGATCTGCTTGTAGTTCACGTCACCCTTCACATAGCCCCAGCGCTTCATCTGCGTCAGCATCCACACGGCCATGCTCTGCCAGGGCACGGGGTCGAAGTCGGCGCGTTCGGGCACGTTGCGCACATTGCCCAGGCCGTCGGCAAACTTGCCGGTCAGCACCTGCTGCAGCACGGCCTCGGGCTGGTTCAGGTACTGCGCGGGGCTGATGACCTTGGCGATCAGTTCCCGGTTCTCGGCCTTGCGCGCCATGGCCGCGGCCGTCAGCACACTGCGGAACAGCGCGGCGAAGGTGTTGGGGTTCTGCTGGATGAAGGCCTCGGGCACACCGAAGGCACAGCAAGGGTGGCCTTCCCAGATCTCGCGGCTGAGGATGTGGATGAAACCCAGCTCCTCGAACACGGCGCGCTGGTTGAAGGGGTCGGGGCCCAGGAAGCCGTCGATGTTGCCGGCGCGCAAGTTGGCCACCATCTCGGGCGGCGGCGTCACACGCAGCTGCACGTCGGTGTCGGGGTTGATGCCGTGTTCGGCCAGGTAGTAACGCAGCAGGTAGTTGTGGATGCTGTGCTCGAAGGGAATGGCGAACTTGAAGCCCTTCCAGTTCTTCGGGTCGCGGTTGCCCTTGTGCTTGTTGGCCAGCACGATGGCCTGGCCGTTGATGTTCTGGATGGTGGCCACGTTCATCGGCATGGCCTGGCTGCCCAGGCCCATGCTGATGGCCACGGGCATGGGGCTCAGGAAGTGCGTGGCGTCGACCTCCTTGTTCATGATCTTGTCGCGGATCAACGCCCAGCCCGCGGTCTTCATCAGCTGCACATTCAGGCCCTGCTGGCGGTAGAAGCCCAGTGGGTCGGCCATGATCAGCGGGCTGGCGCAGGTGATGGGGATGAAGCCGATCTTCAGGTCCTTCTTCTCCAGCGACTTCTTCTCCTGGGCCATGGCCTGCAGGCTGGCAATGGGCAGCAGGCCCGCCAGCGCGGCCATGGCGCCGGTGCGGCCGGTGGCACGCAGGAAAGCGCGGCGGCGGTTTTCTTGCGGGAACAGCGCCTTCACCAAGCTGGCTTCCATGAACTGGCGGCCCAGGCCTTCTTCGCTGACGGCGGCCGTGACACCGTGGTCTTGCGGCGCGTGGTCGGCACCGCAGCCACAACGCAACATCAAGGGGCGGTCGGCGTCGTAGGGGTCGTACGCGGCGGCGGGCTTCAGGTCGGTGGTGTCGGCGCTCATGGGGGTGCTCCTTCGGTCTGAAGTGCACTGTAGGAAGCCCCCGCCAGGCGCACCATCGCGCCGACAGGACACCTGGCGTGGTGCGCCGCATGAAGGTCTGTAGGGCGGGCCCTACATGGCGACCGGCGCGCAGGCGGTGGCCGGTTTCTTGCACGCCAGAGCACCACCATGCCCCACACCGCCCTGCCCCCCAACGACGCCCCTGTGGACTGGCACGCCCAGGAACTGCTGCTGATCAGCCAGGTGGTGCGTGGCCTGGGCCAGGGCGCTGCTGCTGGCGCTGCCGGCGTGGACAGCGCCGTGGTGCTGCGCGAGATGCTGCACCTGATGAGCGAACTGCTGGGCCTGAACCGTGGCCGCATCGTGCTGGCCGATGGTGATGAGGAAGGGGCCGGCCAGCACGAAGTTGCCGGCGACCGCCGCCGGGCTTCGGCCAGCGCACCGTCCAGCCGCATCCACCACGCCTATGGCCTGACGCGCGACGAGATCGATCGCGGCCGCTACGGCCCAGGCGAAGGCGTCACCGGCCGCGTGCTGGGCACGGGGCAGGCCGCCCTGGTGCAGGACGTGGACGCCGAACCGGCTTTTCTGTTCCGCGCCGTGCCCCGGCACCGCCTGCCACCGGAGACCGTGGCCTTCATCGCGCTGCCCATCGAGGTGAACCGCCGCAGCATCGGCGTGTTGGCCTGCCACCGCATCCGCAGCCGCCACCGGCAACTGGCCGACGACGTGGCCATCCTGAAGATCCTGGCCACACTGGCTGGCCAGTTGCTGCAGCTGGAGCAGCTGGTGCGGGCCACGCGGCAAAGCCTGGAAGCGCGCAACGCCCAGCTGACGCGTGCGCTGGAGAGTTCGGCCGCGCGTTACGGCATCGTGGGCACCTCGCCGGCCCTGCTGAACGCCATCGACCAGCTGGAGCGGGTGTCTTCGGCCGCGGCCAGCGTGCTGCTGTTGGGCGAAAGTGGCACGGGCAAGGAACTGTTCGCACGCGCGCTGCACCTGGCCAGCCCGCGCCGCGACGCGCCCTTCATCAAGGTGAACTGCGCGGCCATCCCCGAAGCGCTGTTCGAGAGCGAACTCTTCGGCCACGAACGCGGTGCTTTCACGGGCAGCCATGGTGAGCGTGCCGGCTGGTTCGAACTGGCCCATGGCGGCACCATCTTCCTGGACGAGATCGGCGAGCTGCCACTGCCGCTGCAGACCAAGTTGTTGCGCACGCTGCAAGAAGGCACGGTGCTGCGTCTGGGTGGCAAACGCGAAAAGAAGGTGGACGTGCGCCTGGTGGCCGCCACCCACCGCGACCTGGAACAAGAGGTGCAACAAGGCAGCTTCCGGCGCGACCTGTTCTACCGGCTGTACGTCATTCCCATCCGCCTGCCCAGCCTGCGCGAGCGGCGCAGCGACATCCCGCTGCTGACGCTGCACTTCCTGAACCGCGCCAACCAGGCCCACCAGCGCAACGTGAACCTGACGCCCGACGCGCTGGCGCGGCTGGCGCAGCACGCCTGGCCGGGCAACATCCGCGAGCTGGGCAACGTGGTCGAACGCCTGGTGCTGCTGGCCGACACCGCGGTGATCGGCGCCGAAGCCATCGGCCGCCTGCTGCACGACGCACGCGGGCCGCGGCACGACGGCGCACCGCTGGCAGCGCCGCCGGGCGCCCCGCCCCTGGTGCGCGACTACGCCCGTGCAGATTCACACCCGGCCGAACAACTGCGCGAAGCCCTGGCCCGCCACGGCGGCAACCGCTCGCGCGCGGCCCAGGCTTTGGGCCTGACGCTTCGGCAGTTCAGCTACCGCTGCAAGAAGCTGGGCTTGGTGATCGGCTGAGCGCCTGGCAGCCCGGTGTTGGGTACGGCTTTCACCGCGTGAACAGCCGACCGCGGCGCTCTGCTCCGCTCATGTCCCCCGCCCCCACTGGCTGACGCCAGCGGGGGCTCCTCCTTGACTTCGCTGCGCAGAGCGCCACGGCCGGCTGTTCCAACCACC
>JBKCUM010000047.1:0-19048 GCA_046318395.1 Rubrivivax sp. | reverse complement strand
CGCTGGGCCACGTCGCGGTAGGGCCAGTGGGCGCCACATTCCAGCGCCTGCACGTCCACGCCGCACTGGGCCAGCACGGCCGCGGCGGTGGCGGCGTGGGCGGGTTCGCCGCCGTGGGAAGCGCAGGCCAGGGCCAGTTGTTCGTCGCTCAGGCCAAAGCGGTCGGCGGCGCCGCTTTCCACCAGGGGCAGGGCCTGCAGCACCTTGACGGCAGAGCGCGGGAAGATGGGCCGGTCGATGTCGCCCTGGGCGCTGTGCACGCGGCCGCTGGTGTCGACGACGGCGTAGGCGCCACGGTGGCTGGATTCAACGGTGCCGCCGCGCAGGGCTTCGGCCAAAACGGGGTGGGTGTGCATGGCCGCCACTGTAAGGGCTGGCCCCGGCGGCGAGAATGCCGGCATGCCTTTGAATGCTTTGCTGCTGGTCCTGGTGGCCGCCGTGCTGCACGCCACCTGGAACATCGCCGCCAAGCGCGCCGGGGGCGACCAGCGGTTCGCGCTGCTCAGTGCGCTGATGGTCTCTGTGCTGTGGGCGCCGCCAGCCCTGTGGCTGGCCTGGGACGAACTGCCGCGCTGGACACCCTGGATCTGGGCCGTGGTGCTGGCCAGCGCTGCGGTGCACGTGCTGTACTTCAGCGCCTTGCTGCGCGGCTACCGCGAGGCCGACCTCACCGTGGTCTACCCCGTGGCCCGCGGCAGTGCTCCGCTGGTCACGGCCGCTGCGGCCGTGCTGCTGCTGGGTGAACACCTGGGCCCGCTGGGTCTGGCCGGTGTGCTGGGCGTGTGTGTGGGCGTGTTCTTCATCGCCGGTGGGCCCGGCCTGTGGCGGCGCGGGCAAGACGCCGCGCAACGGGCGCGCCTGCTGACGGGGCTGCGCTGGGGGGCGTTGACGGGCGGACTGATCGCCGGCTACAGCGTCATCGACGGTTATGCGGTGAAGGTGCTGCTGGTGTCGCCCGTGGCGCTGGACTGGCTGGGCAATGTGTTGCGGGTGCCCTTGTTGTTGGGCGCGGCACGCGACCGTGTGGCCTTCATGCAGGCCGCCCGCGCGCAGTGGCGCTACGCCCTGGTGGTGGCGGTGCTGGGGCCGGCGGCCTACATCGCGGTGCTGTACGCGGTGACGCTGGCGCCGCTGAGCCATGTGGCCCCCGCGCGAGAGGTCAGCATGCTGGTGGCGGCCTTGTTGGGCGGCAAGCTGCTGGGCGAAAGCGACCGCGGCTGGCGCATTGCCGGGGCCGCGATGATCGCAGCCGGTGTGGTGGCTTTGGCCCTGGGTTAGCGTGGCGGCCATGAGCTTCAACACCCCGCCCGCCGACAGCGGCGCGAACACCCCCCTCACCCTGCTGGGCGTGGACTACAGCAGCGCGCCCAGCAAGAAGAAACCCATCACCGTGGCGCGCGGCACGCGCGTGGGCGCCGTGCTGCGCCTGGACCGCCTGGACAGCTTGCCCACGCAGGCTGATTTCGAGGCCTTGTTGGCCGAACCCGGCCCCTGGTTTGGCGCGTTTGATTTCCCCTTCGGCCTGCCACGCGCCTTCGTGGTGGCCCAGCAGTTGGGCAGCGACACCGTGGCTGTGGTGGCCGAACTGCGCCGCCGTTGCCCGGACCGCATGGCTTTCCGCGCGCTGGTGGACGCCTGGGGCAACACGCAGCCCAAGGGCCAGCGCCTGCTGCACCGGCGCTGCGACGGCGCCATGCCCGGCATCAGCAGCACGAGCCCGCTGCAGACGCGGTACGTGCCGGTGGGTTTCATGCTGTTCGAGGGCCTGCCGCGCCTGCTGGCGGCCGGCGTGCATGTGCCGCGCCAGCACGTGGGTGATGCGCAGCGTGTGGCCGTGGAAGGCTACCCCGGCCTGCTGGCGCACGAGCTGGCGCCCCAACGTTCTTACAAGAACAGCACCGAGCCCGACCGGCTGATCGCGCGCAAGGACATCGTCGAAGCGCTGGAACAGGGCCGCACGCGCCTGGGCCTGCGCCTGAAGCTCAGCCACGCCCAGCGCGAAGCCCTGGTGGACGACGCTTCGGGCGACCTGCTGGACGCCGCGTTGTGCCTGGTGCAGGCCGGTTGGGCCGCAGCCCAACCGGAGGGTGGCGTGCCGGCCGGTTGCGACCCCGTGGAAGGCTGGATCGCCACCGTGCCCTGGCCGACCTGAACGCGCCGATGGCGCCGCCGTTCAGCGGGCCGATTCCAGCCTGAACACCGACACCTGTTGCAGCAGGTGCTCGGCCTGTTCGCGCAGGCTGCGCGCCGCCGCCGCGCCTTCTTCCACCAGCGAGGCGTTCTGCCGCGTGGTGTCGTCCAGTTCGGTCAGGGCGTCGCTCACGTCCTGGATGCCGGCGCGCTGCTGCTGGCTGGCCACGGTGATGTTGCCGATGAGTTCGGCCACCTGCTGCACCTGGGCCACCATGCCGTCGATGGTGCGGCCGGCTTCGTGCACGGCGGCGCTGCCGTGCGCCACACGTTCCACCGACTCGGCGATCAACCGCTTGATCTCCTGCGCCGCGTCGGCGCTGCGTTTGGCCAGGCTGCGCACCTCGCCGGCCACCACGGCGAAGCCGCGGCCTTGTTCACCGGCGCGCGCAGCTTCCACGGCGGCGTTCAGCGCCAGGATGTTGGTCTGGAAGGCGATGCCGTCGATGACACCGATGATGTCGCCGATGCGCGTGGAGCTGGCCTGGATGTTGTCCATGGTGCCCACCACCTGGCGCACCACCTCGCCACCGCGGCCGGCCATGGCGTTGGCCTGTGCGGCCAGCGTGTTGGCGTGCGCGGCGTTGTCGGCGTTCATGCGCACCGAGGCCGTCATCTGCTGCATCGTGGACGAGGTGCGGGCCACGTTGGCGGTCTGCGTCTGCGTGCGGCTTTCCAGGTCGCCATTGCCCTGGGCGATCTGCTCCGAGGCGGTGCTGACGTTGTCCACGCCCTGGCGCACCTCGTGCACGATGGCGCGCAGTGCCTGTTGGGTGGTGGCCATGGCCCGCAGCAGCTGGGCCAACTCGTCCTTGCCTTGGGCCGTGATGGGCACGCCCAGGTTGCCTTCGGCCAGGCCTTCGGACACCCGCACCGCATGGCGGAAGCCGCGCAGCATCTGGCCCGACACCGCCAGGCTCAGCCAGGCGCTCAGGCCCATCATCAGCAGCACGGCGCCGGCCACGCTCCATTCTTTGACCGTGAGGTGGTGGATGCGCGCCTGCAGCAGCGCGCCGAGCTCGTTGGTCACCACGTCACGCAGCTTGAACTGCGCGTCGATGGCGCGGGTGGCGGCGGCGTAGTACTGGTTGGGGTCCAGCGCCAGGTTCTCGGCGTCCAGCAGTTCGGCGCGCACCAGGGCCACCAGGGCCTCCATCTCGCGCCGGGCGGTCTCGGCGGGCTCCTTCAGCGCGGCCGCCAGCTCGGTGTTGTGGTCCAGCGCGTGTTGCAAGGCCTGGTTGCTCAGTTTGGCCGCGGCGTCGGCCTGCGCGATCAGGCCGGTGATGGTCGCGGCGTCTTGCGGCGACAGGCTCTTGGCCGCCAACGCCGCGCTGCCGCGGGCGCGCAGCTGGCCCAGGCGTTCGGTCTGGTTGGGCAGTTGTTGGCCGGCCAGGACCACCAGGCTGTAGCCGTCGGCCGTGGGGTCGAGGATCAACTCGCTGTCGTACAGCAGCTGGTCCATCACCTGCAGCTGCTGCTGGATGAGCGCGGTGTGCCGCGAGATGGCCTGCTTGGCCTGCAGTTTCTTTTCCTTCACGCCGGCCAATGTGCTGTCCCAGGCCGCCTGCATGGCGTCCCACTCCGCGGCCATGGCCTGGTGACTGGGGTCGCTGTTCACCCAGGTCTTCACCTCGGCCATGGCCTTGACCAGCTGGGCCTCGCGCTCGGCGCGCTGGGGCCCGGCTTGCTCGTTGCCGGCCAGCCACGAGGCGCTGAGGCCACGGTGTTGCTGCGTGCGCATCAGGGTTTCCTGGATCATCCGCAGCGGTGCGATGCCCGCGTAGGCTTTGCGCGCGGTGGCCGCGTCGTGGTGCAACTGCAGCACCAGCATGCTGCCCAGCACCAGCATGGCCAACAAGCCTGGCGCCAGCAGCGCGACCAGTTTCCAACGCAAGGGCCAGTGGGACCAGAAGGATTCGCGGATCATGTGCACTCCCTGAAGGTTGGCCTGTTCGCAGGCCTTTCTGGGGGAGCAATTCGGCAGATTCATTGAAATCCTGACCCCGTCTTGATGCAGCGCAGAAAATCCAACCCCGACACGCGTGCACATGCCTGGATGCAGCACCAAGGTTGGGCGCCGCACCCCTTCCAAGAGGCGGTGTGGGCCGCGATGGTGCATGGCCGCAGCGGCCTGCTGCACGCCACCACCGGCAGCGGCAAGACGCTGGCCGTGTGGCTGGGTGCGCTGGCGCGCCAGCGGCCGGCCCCGGGGCTGCAGGTGTTGTGGATCACGCCGATGCGGGCGCTGGCCGCCGACACCACACGGGCGCTGCAACAGCCCTTGCCGGCCCTGGCCCCGGACTGGTCCGTGGGCCAGCGCACCGGCGACACGGCCAGCGCCGAACGCGCACGGCAAGACCGCCGCTGGCCGGCGGCCCTGGTGACCACGCCGGAGTCGCTGAGCCTGATGCTCACACGCGAACACGCGGCGCAGGAACTGGCCGGCGTGCACACCGTGGTGGTGGACGAGTGGCACGAGCTGCTGGCCAGCAAGCGCGGAGTGCAGGTGCAACTGGCCATCGCACGCCTGCGGCGTTGGTGCCCGGGGCTGGTGGTGTGGGGCTTGTCGGCCACGCTGGGCAACCTGGAAGAAGCCATGGCCACCCTGGTCGGCACGGGCCACCCCAGCCGCCGTGCGCCCCGCCTGGTGCGTGGCCGCCTGGACAAGGCGCTGACCATCGACACCCTGCTGCCGCAAGACCCTGGCCGCTTCAGCTGGGGCGGCCACCTGGGCGCCCAGATGCAGGCTGCGGTGGTGGCCGAGATCGAAGCCACCCAGCGCAGCCAGCCCGGCGCCAGCACCTTGGTGTTCACCAACACGCGCAGCCAGGCGGAGATTTGGTACCAGCTGCTGCTGGCGGCGCGGCCCGACTGGGCCGGCCTGGTGGCGCTGCACCACGGTTCGCTGGACAAGGCCACGCGCGACTGGGTGGAACAAGGCCTAAAGGCCGGCAGCCTGCTGGCCGTGGTGGCCACCAGCAGCCTGGACCTGGGCGTGGACTTCCTGCCGGTGGAGCGGGTGCTGCAGATTGGCAGCGCCAAGGGCGTGGCGCGCCTGCTGCAACGTGCCGGCCGCAGCGGCCACGCGCCGGGCCGGGCCAGCCGCGTGACCCTGGTGCCCACGCACACGCTGGAACTGGTGGAGGCCGCCGCCGCGCGCCGCGCCGCGCTGGCCGGCCAGGTGGAAGCCCGCCACAGCCCGACACAGCCTTTGGACGTGCTGGTGCAGCACCTGGTGACCTGTGCGCTGGGCGGTGGTTTCGAGGCCGATGCGATGTTCGACGAGGTGCGCAGCGCCCCGGCCTATGCCGAGCTGCCGCGCGCCGTGTTCGACTGGGCGCTGGCCTTCGTGGAGCGGGGCGGCGACAGCCTGACGGCCTACCCCGAGTACCACCGCGTGGCCCTGGTGGACGGCCGCTGGCGTGTGCCCGACCGCGCCATCGCGCGCCGCCACCGGCTGCAGGTGGGCACCATCGTCAGCGACGCCAGCATGCTGGTGAAGTGGCTCAGCGGGGGCACGCTGGGCACCATCGAAGAAGGCTTCATCGCGCGGCTGAAGAAGGGCGACTGTTTTGTCTTCGCCGGCCGGGTGCTGGAGTACGTGCGCACGCAGGACATGGCGGCCTATGTTCGGCGCGCCACCAAACCACGGGGCACCGTGCCCACCTGGGGCGGCAGCAAGATGCCCTTGTCCAGCGAGTTGGCCGACAACGTGCTGGCGCTGTTGGGTGAAGCCGCTGCGGGCGGTTTCAACAGCCCGGAACTGCAGGCCGCCCAGCCCATGCTGGCGGCGCAGGCGCGCTTGTCGGCCTTGCCGGTGCCGGGCCGGCTGCTGGTGGAGCGCTTCCATTCGCGCGAAGGCCACCACCTGTTTCTCTACCCGTTTGCCGGGCGCAACGTGCACATCGGCCTGGCGCAGTTGCTGGCCTGGCGGCTCAGCCGGGCGCAGCCCAACACCTTCTCGCTCAGCGTCAACGACTACGGGCTGGAGATCCTGGCCGCGCTGCCCCTGCCGGCCGATGCGCTGGACCCGGCCCGCCTGTTCGACACCACCACGCTGGCCGACGATGTCCTGGCCAGCCTGAACAGCGGCGAGCTCGCCCAGCGCCGCTTCCGCGAGATCTCGCGCGTGGCCGGCCTGGTGTTCGGTGGATACCCCGGCGCACCGAAAAGCCTGCGCCAGTTGCAGGCCAGCAGCAGCCTGTTCTACGAGGTGTTCCGTCAGTACGACAGCGGCAACCGCCTGCTCGGCCAGGCCCAGGCCGAGGTGCTGCAGCAAGAGCTGGAACTGGGCCGCCTGGCCCAGTGCCTGCAGCGTTTGACCGCGTGGCCCCTGCAGGTGGTGGCGCTGCCCAGCGCCAGCCCTTTCAGCCTGCCGCTGATGGTGGAGCGGCTGCGTGAGCAGTTCAGCACCGAGCAGCTGAAAGACCGCCTGGACCGCCTGCTGGCCGACGCCGAACGTGGCCTGGACGGCACCGGCACCACGCCCGACCCGGCCACCTTGCCGGCCGTGCCACGGCGCCGCCGTGCTAAGGTTTCTGCACCGCGGCAGTGACCGCACACGGCCGGGGTGCCGGCAAGGTTGGGGCATGCCATTTCCACGAACGCCTGCAGGTGCACTGCACCGCCCCCGCGTGGCCACGTGCGCGGTGTGGCTGGCCACCCTGCTGGTGGCGCCGGGTTGGGCGGGCGCCGCGCCAGGTGCCGCACCTTTGAAGGGTTATGTGCTGCAGGTGCTGCCGCAGACCGGTGGGTTGCGCGTGCAGCCGGAGAACGGCCCGCCCGTGGACGTGCAGCTCGAAGGCCTGGTGTGGCCCTTGCCTTGTCAGCCGGGTGGTGCCGAGGCGCGCAAGGCGCTGCAGGAATGGGCGCATGCGCGCGAGGTGACGGTGCGCCTGCACGGCGCGGCGCGCCAGGGCCCGGTGCGTGGCACGGTGACCATCGGCACCACGGTGCTGAACCGCCGCCTGGTGGAAGAGGGCCACGCCTTCAGCAGCCGCACACGGTGGGACCAGGGTCCCTACGTCAAACAAGAGCGCATGGCCTTGGCGCTGAACCGCGGGGTGTTCATCGACGGCAAGGCCTTGCCACCGGCGGAGTACCAGCGCCTGAACGGCCCCTGCCGCTGAAGGCCATCGGCCCCGGCCGTTGAAGGTGCGCGGCCGGCGGCGGCTGGCCCGCGGTCCGAGGCCGCTGGCGCCGGTGCCGTTCAGGCCAGCGCAGCCGGGTGGCCCGCCGGGGGCGTGGCTGCGCGTGGTGCAGTGGTGCTGTGGGTGGTGTGGTCCACCGTGGCAGAGGGGCTGCCTTCGCTTGCGCTCTGCGCGGCGCCCGGCCCGGCCCCAGGGCGGCCCAGCAGGTAGCCCTGCAGTTCGTCGCACTGTTCCTGCTGCAGCAGCCGCATCTGTTCGGGCCGTTCCACGCCCTCGGCGGTGACGCGCATGCCCAGCGCGTGGGCCATCGAGATGATGGACCGCACGACGGTGTGCACCCGCGTGTCGGGCTGCAGGTCGTTGATGAAGCTGCGGTCGATCTTCAGCTTGTCGAAGTCAAAGCGCCACAGGTAGGCCAGGCTGGAATAGCCGGTGCCGAAGTCGTCGACCACGATGCCCACGCCCAGGGCCGCCAGGCCTTCGAACGCGCGCAGCGTTTGTTCGCGGTGCGTCATCAGCATCGATTCGGTGATCTCCACGTTCAGCCGCTGGGCCGGCAGGCCCGCCAGGTCCAGCGCATGGGCCACGCTGGGCACCAGGTCGCTGGCCTCCAACTGCGCCACCGACAGGTTCACCGCCACGGTCAGGTGGGCCGGCCAGGTGGCCGCGTCGGCGCAGGCCTGGTGCAGCACCCAGCGGCCCAGGGTCTGGATCAGCCCGGCGTCTTCGGCCAGGGGCACGAACTCGTCGGGCGGCACCAGGCCGCGTGTGGGGTGGCGCCAGCGCAGCAGCGCCTCGTAGCCCAGCAGGGCCTGGCCGTCGCGTGCGTAGATGGGCTGGTAGTGCAGGAACAGCTGCTGCGCGTCCAGCGCGCCGCGCAGGTCTTGCACCAGTTCGCGCCGGTCGCGCAGTTTGGCGTCCAGCTGTTCGTCGTACACGCTGAAGCCGCCGCGGCCTTCGGCCTTGGCCCGGTACATCGCCAGGTCGGCGCGCTGCATCAGGTCTTCGCGGTCGGCCACCTGCGCGTCCAGCAGGGCCACGCCCACGCTGGCGCCCACACGCGCCACCTGGCCGCCCAGCGTCATGGGCTCGGCCAGGGCCTGTGTCACGCGCTGGGCCAGGCGTTCCAGGTCGGCGCGGTCGCGCACGGCGCGCACCAGCACGGCGAACTCGTCGCCGCCCAGGCGGGCCAGCTGGTCGCCTTGGCGCAGCAGGCCACGCAGGCGTTGTGCGCTGATGCGGATGACCTCGTCGCCCTGCGCGTGGCCCAGGGTGTCGTTCACTTCCTTGAAGCGGTCCAGGTCGATGAAGAGCATGGCCAGGCCGTGCCCGTCGCGGCGGGCCTGTTCGATGCCCAGGGTCAGCAGGTCGTTGAAGTGGGCGCGGTTGACGGCGCCGCTCAGCGTGTCGTGGCTGGCCAGGTACTGCGCGCGCTGCTCCAGGCTGCGCCGCTCCAGGAGGCGCACGCGCACGTGTTCCAGCGCGGCCAGCACGCTGCGCGGGTGGCTGTGCGGCACGGGGGTGTCCAGCTCGCCGTCAGCGATGCGCGCCGACACCTGGTGGGCGATGCGCGGGTCGCCGCCCAGTTGCTGGTCCAGCCGCCGCAACAGGGTCCAGCCGGCGGCGGCGCACAGCAGCACCAGGCCCAGCTTGCCGCCCACCAGCCAGGCGCCGGTGGTGTGGGCCGCGGCGGCGGCGTGGGCTTCTGCACGCAGGTGGGCCGCCTGCACCTCGGGCAGCAGGCGTTCCATGTGGTGGATGAGCCGCCCGTAGCGCGCCAGGCTGGCGTCGTCGTCGGCTTCGATCAGCCGCAACGACAGCAGCGCTTGGGTCTCGGCCCGCACGGCCGCGACGATGGGCAGGGTGGTGTTCAGCGCGGGGTCTTGCGCGGCGACGATGGTCACTTCAGCCTGCAGGCTGTCCAGCGCCTGCAGCGTGCTTTCGCGGGCCGTCTTGCTGCCTTGGCTCAGCATCACTTCGCCTGCGGTGCGCAGCAGGGTCTGGCCCAGCAGCTGCAGGTGGTGGCTGTGCTCGGCGCGTTCGGTGGCGTGCTGCATGCGGTCGAAAGCCGTCCAGGCCTGGGCCAGCAGCGTGGCGGCGGCCAGCACCATCAGCACGGTGCCGCCCAGCACCTGGTTGCGCAGGCTCAGGCCGCGGGGTGGGCGCAGGCTCATCGCGCCACCGGCAGGCCTGCCGCTGCCCAGGCCGGCCAGCCGCTGCGCAGGTAGTGCACCCGCTGGTAGCCGGCGCGCACGGCCAGCACGGCGGCCTTGTAGGACTTCCAGCCCTGCGGGCCGTCGCTGTAGAACACCAGCACCTGGTGGCGGTCGGGGCCCAGGGCGCTGAGGTCGAACTGGTCCAGCGTGGCGTCGAAGTCCGGGCGGTACTCGCTGCGCTCTTTGTAGGCCACCGACACGGCGCCGGGCACGTGGCCCTTGCCGAAGTTCAGCGCGCTGCGGGTGTCGATGAAGCGCGCCTGGCCCTGGCGCAGCAGCGCATGGGCTTGGGCCACGTCCACCACCTGGGCGCCGGCCAGCAGCGTGGGCGTCGCGGGCTTGTCGGTGGCCCAGGCGAAACGGCCGACGCAGGCCGCGGCCAAGGCCACCGCCAGGCGCCTGCGGGCGGGTTTGGCCGGGTGCTTGTGCCGGGGCACAGGAGGGGGGACATGGGAATGCATCGGGGCCCTGCGTACGCCGGCAGGGGCGCATGCGGCCCTTGCCCATACCGGCATATCGGGCGTTTGGCGGCCAGCTTGAGTGCCGGCCGCCCGCGCCACCACCCCGTGGGCTTCAGCGCATGCGCACCCAGCGCAGTTCCAGCGTGTCGCTGGGCCACTGCACGGCCGTCACCGGTTTGGCCATGGCCCAGGTCAGCGTGCGGCGGTACAGCGGCACGTAGGGCAGGTCTTCGGCCAGCAGGCGCAGCACCACGGCCACCATGGCGCGGCGGCGCGTGAGGTCGGGCTCCACGCGCATGGCGTCGATCAGGCTGTCCAGCTTGGGGTTGCTGTAGCGCCCGGCGTTGAAGGTGCCGAAGCCGCCAGGCGCGTTGCTGCGGAACAGCGCGTTCAGCGAGGCCCAGGCATCGGGGGTGGGACCCCAGCCGAACTCCACCATGCTGGCCGTGCCCTGCGTGAGCTTGGGGAAGAACTGGTTGGTGCCGCTGCTTCGCAGGCTGGCGCGTATGCCCACCTGGTTCAGCATGGCCGTGGCGGCCTGGCACACGGCCTCGCGCCAGGCCACGTTCACGCAATCCATGGTCACGCTGAAGCCGTTGGGGTAACCGGCGGCGGCCAGCAGGGCGCGCGCCTTGGCGGGGTCGTAGGGCAGGCGGCGGTCCAGGTCGGCCGGCGAGCCGTCCACGCGGGTGCTGAGGAAGGCGCCGGTGGGCACGCCCTGGCCGCGCAGCACCTTCTGCGTGATGAGGTCGATGTTGATGGCGTGGTAGACGGCTTGGCGCACGCGCAGGTCTTTGAAGGGGTTCTTGCCCTTCACGTCGCTGCCTTCCAGCTCGTTGCGCGCCTGGTCGAAGGTGAAGTACTGCTGGCCGATGTCGGGCGTTTGCAGCAGCGTCACGCGGCCATCGCGCTTCAGGCGTTCGATGTCCTGGAAGGGCGGGTCCAGCACCATGTCCACCTCGCCGCTGGCCAGGGCCGCCAGGCGGGTGGCGTCGGCCTTGATGGTGGTGAACACCACGTTCTGCAAGTTGCCGTGGCGCTTGGCGTCGGCCCAGCCCCACCAGGTGGGGTGGCGTTCCAGCGTGGTGCGCACGTCGGGTTCGTAGCGCTTGAGCTTGAAGGGCCCGGTGCCGTTGGCGTTGCGGATGGCGAAGGTTTCCTGCTTGGCGTTGAAGTCCTGCGCCTTCTGCACACCGTGCTGCTCGGACCAGGCCTTGCTCATGATCGAGATGTACTGCAGCTTTTCCGGCAGCACGGCGTCGGGCTGCTCCAGGCGCAGTTCGATGGTCTGCTCGTCCAGCTTCTTGACGCCCACCACCCCCTTCAGTTGGAAGGCGCGCTGCGAGGGCGCGGCCAGGGCCCGTTCCAGGCTGAACACCGCGTCGTCGGCGGTGAACAGGCTGCCGTCGTGGAAACGCACGCCCTGGCGCAGCTTGAAGCGCCAGGCCAGCGGGCCCGCAGCCTGCCAGGACACGGCCAGTGCCGGTTCCAGGTTGAACTTCTCGTCGCGGCCGACCAGCGACTCGTAGATCTGGTGCGTGACCCGCGTGTGGTACAGCAGGGCCAGGGCGTGCGGGTCCAGCGTCTGCGGGTCGAAGGCCGTGGCCACGCGCAGGGTGGGGCCGGCAGCGGCTGTCTGGGCCTGGGCGGGTGCGCTCAGGCCGACGGCCATCAGCAGCGCCGTGGCCAGACCGAACAAGGTTTGCAGCTTCATGGTGTGCAGCGAAGGGGTGGGGGTCTTCAGCCTGCGGCCGCACGGCGTTCAGCCGCGGCCCGCAGAAAGTCTTGCAACAGGGGGCGATCGTCCAGCTGTTCGGGGTGCAGCGGGTCGGCGGGGTCGTGGAATTCCGGGTGCCACTGCACACCGGCCACGAAGCTGGGGCCGCGCCAGCGCACGGCCTCGATGGTGCCGTCGTCGGGGCAACGCGCTTCCACGTCGAAATCCGGGGCCAGGCGGTCGATGGCCTGGTGGTGGATGCTGTTCACGGCCGCACGCGACAGCCCCGGGTACAGCGCGGCCAGGCGGCTGCCGGCTTGCAGGTCCACCGGGTGCAGGTGGCGTTCGTACAAGGCCAGGTCGCGGTGGTCCAGAGCTTCGGGGCGGTGGGTGGGGATGTCCTGCACCAGCGTGCCGCCGAAGTGCACGTTCAGCAGCTGGTGGCCGCGGCAGATGCCGAACACCGGTTTGCCGGCCTGCACGAAGGCGTCGATCAGCGCCATTTCGTACAGGTCGCGCACGCGGTCGCCGGCCCATTCCGGCTGTTGGGCCACCTGGCCGTAGCTTTCGGGCGCCACGTCGTTGCCGCCTTGCAGCACCAGGCCGTCCAGGCCGGCGGCGTAGTCGTGCAGGTTCAGTTCGCTGCGCTGCAGCAGGCTGTCGGCGGTGACGGCCGGCACCATCACCGGCAGCGCGTGGCTGGCCAACAGCCAGTGCGCCACCGACTGTTCCAGGTAGTGCAGCGTCTTGGTCCACACGCCCGCCACGCGGATGCCCGGGGTGCCGGGGGTGTAGATGCGGGCGGAAACGCCGATCAGCAGCGGCCGGGCGCCACTGGCGGCCGCGGCGGTGTTCGGTTGCAAGGGTGAAGCCATGCACGAAGGTTAACGCCAGCGCCGGCCCTGGCGGTGGGCTGGCCTGTTAACCTGCGGGGCTCTCTCACTGCGCTCAAGGTGCCCTGTGGCCCGCTTCGCGTCTGCTTGCCAGACGAAACAAGAGTGCATCGCCGTCCCCGGCGTGGCCGATCTGCAGATCCGTTCGCTGCAAGACCGCCAGCAGTTCTTCGACCCCCAAGGCCAGGCCCAGCGCCTGGGCATTTCATCGGCCATGTGGCCGCTGTTCGGCCTGTTGTGGCCCTCGGGCCTGCACCTGGCGCAGCGCCTGGGTGCGCACGTGCTGCAGCCGGCACAGCGCATCCTGGAGGTGGGCTGCGGGCTGGGCCTGGCCAGCCTGGTGGCGCACCGGCGCGGCGCCGACGTGACGGCCAGCGACAACCACCCGTTGACGGCCAGCTTCCTGCACCACAACACGCGTTTGAACGGCCTGCCGCCCATGCGCTACCGCCACGGCCCCTGGTCGCCCGGTGGGCGCGGCAAGGTGGTGGATGGCGCCTACGACCTCATCGTCGGCAGCGACCTGCTCTACGACCGCGACGCCAGCCAGGCGCTGGGTGGTTTCATCGGCCGCCACGCCAGCGCCCAGGCCCAGGTGTGGATCGTCGACCCCGAACGCGGCAACCGCCCGGCTTTCACGCGGCAGATGGCGGCGATGGGCTTCAGCCTGCGGGAACAGCGGCTGGACCACGCGGCCACGCCGGCGCTGGCGGCCTACAAGGGCCGCATGCTGACCTACAGCCGCTGAGCGCCGGCTTGGGGGGCGGGCGCAGGGCCGTCACGCGCCGCGCAGCCGCTGCGGCGACACGGCGGCCACGTCCACGCCTTCGCGCAACAAGGCCTCGGGCAGGGCGCTGCCGGTGACCAGCGCTTCGGCCAGCATGGCCGAGGCACCGGCGCTTTGCAGGCCCCAGCCGCCCTGGCCGGCCAGCCAGAAGAAACCTTCGGCGGCGGTGTCGAAGCCGACCACCAATTCGCCGTCGGGCGCGAAGGTGCGCAGGCCGGCCCAGGTGCGGTGCGGGCGGCGGATGTGCAGCTCGGTGTGCTGTTCGATGTCGGCGATGCCCTGGGCGATGTCCAGCGCTTCGGGCAGCACGTCGTGCGGCGAGGTGGCGTCGGCGTTGCCGGGGGAACCCAGCATCTGGCCAGCGTCGGGCCTGAAGTACCAGCTGCCGCCCACACCGCACACGGCGGGCCAGCGGCGGGTGTCGTGCCCGGTCGGTGCGGCGAAACTGAAGGCGCTGCGCCGCATGGGCACCAGGCCCAGCGTGGGCAGGCCACAGGCCAGGGCCACGCTGTCGGCCCAGGCGCCGGCGGCGTTCACCAGCACGCGGGCGTGCAGGGTGCGACCGTCGGCCAGTTGCAGGCGCCAGCCGGCGGGGCCGTGGCCGTTGGCGGCGACACGTTCACCGGCCACCAGGCCGGCGTTCAGCCACAGCGCGGCACCTTGGGCGCGGGCGCGCGCCAGCTCGCCTTGCAGCAGAGCGTGCACGTCGATGTCCATGGCCTCGGGTTCCAGCAGCGCACCCAGCAGGCCTTCACGGCGCAGCACCGGCACGCGCTGCAGCGTGGCTTCGGCGTCCAGCGGTTGCAGGCCGGGGCCGGCCAGCTGGTCCAGCAGCGCCCGTTGGCCGGTCCAGGCCACGTACAACGCGCCACGCGGGCTGAGGATGGGCACCAGCGCCGGCACCTGGTACAGCGCACGGCTGGCGCGCGTGAGTGCACGGCCCTGCGGCGAGCCGTAGCTCTCCATGAACATGGCCGCGCTGCGGCCCGTGGCGTGCGTGGCGGGTTGGCTTTCGCGTTCCAGCAGCACCACCTGGCCATGTGCGGCCAGGCGCGCCGCCAGCGAAATGCCGGCGATGCCGGCCCCCACGATGGCGAAGTCGCAGGCCGTGGCGCCCGGCGTGGCGTCGGCGGGCGGGGCTTCGGTGGGCAAATCGGTTGGGGCCATACGGCGTTATCGGCCGCAGCGCGGCAAACCACAGGGCCGGGTGGACGACGGGGGCCGGTGCTGCGGCGCCAGCCGGCGCCCCGAAACCGTCAACGCCGCATCAGCGTGCTCTTGCCGAACAGGCTTTCGATCAGGTCCACCGCCAGTTCCGCCGTTTTGTTGCGGATGTCCAGCGCCGGGTTCAGTTCCACCACGTCCAGGCTGGCCAGGCGGCCGGTGTCGGCGATCATCTCCAGGCACAGCTGGGCTTCGCGGTAGGTGGGCCCACCGGGCACGGTGGGGCCCACGCCGGGCGCGATGTCGGGGTCCAGGAAGTCGACGTCGAAGCTCACGTGCAGGTGGGTGTGGTCGTCCAGCGTGGCCAGGGCCAGTTCCATCGCGTGGCGCATGCCCATCTCGTCGATGTAGCGCATGTCGAAGACTTCCAGGCCTTGCTCGTGCACGAAGCGTTTTTCGCCGGGGTCCACGCTGCGGATGCCGATCTGCCGCACCACCTTGGCGCTGATGGCCGGCACCGTGCCGCCGATCTCGATCAGCGCCTGCGGCCCATGGCCACACAGGCAGGCCACGGGCATGCCGTGGATGTTGCCGCTGGGTGTCAGCACGCTGGTGTTGAAGTCGGCGTGCGCGTCCAGCCACAGCACGCGCAGCTTCTTGCCGGCTTCGCGGCAGTGGCGCGCCACGGCGCTGATGCTGCCGATGCCCAGGCAGTGGTCACCACCCAGCAGGATGGGCATGCGGCCCAGCTGCAGCTCGGCGTAAACGGCGTCGTGCACGGCCTGGTTCCAGGCCACCACCTCGTCCAGGTGGCGGTAGCCCTCGGTGGGCGGCAGCCAGGGGTTGGCCGGGCCGCTCAGGTTGCCGCGGTCTTCCACCTGCAGGCCATGGCTTTCCAGGATGGGGCGGATGTTGGCCACGCGCAGGGCTTCGGGCCCCATGCTGGCACCGCGCGCGCCGGCACCGATGTCGGTGGGCGCGCCGATCAGGCTGACCTGGGTGACCTTAGACGTCATCTGCAAATTCTCCAGTGGCGGTTTCTGGCAGGTCGAACCCGTAGAAGGCCGACAGGCGCTCCCAGGCTTCTTCTGCGGTTTCAACGAAATGGAACAGGTTCAGGTCGGCGGCGTTGATCATGCCGGTGTCGACCAGGTGCTGGAAGTCGATCAGCTTTTCCCAGAACGCACGGCCGAACAGCAGGATGGGCCGCGCGCGGCTTTTGCGCGTCTGGATCAGCGTCATCGTTTCGAACAGCTCGTCCAGCGTGCCGAAACCGCCCGGGAAACACACCAGCGCGATGCTGCGCATCACGAAATGCATCTTGCGCAGCGCGAAGTAGTGGAACTGGAAACACAGCTCCGGCGTGATGTACGGGTTGGGCCGCTGTTCGTGCGGCAGCACGATGTTCAGGCCGATGCTCTTGCCGCCCACCTCGTAGGCGCCGCGGTTGCCGGCTTCCATGATGCCGGGGCCACCACCGGTCACCACATAGATGGGCGTTTCCAGCGTTTGTGACCGTGTGGTGACGATGCTGGCAAAGCGCCGCGCTTCTTCGTAGTAGTGCGCCATGCCCAGCGCGGTTTGGGCTTTGGCGATGGCCTGCGGCTCGCCCGCGGCGTCGGCCTCGGCCAGGCGCGCACGCGCCACTTCGGGCGCCAGGATGCGCGCGCTGCCGAAGATGACGATGGTCGATTCGATGCCTTGTTCCTGCTGCTGCACCTCGGGCTTCAGCAGTTCCAGCTGCACGCGCAGCGGGCGCAGTTCTTCGCGCAGCAGGAATTCGGTGTCGGTGAAGGCCAGCTTGTAGGCGCTGCCGGGTTCGCTGTAGCGGTCCGCCGGGGTGGCCTTGGCCGACTGGCCGGCTTCTTCTTGCGCCGACGGGAAGTTGCGCGCCTTCAGCGCGGCCTTGGAGTGTTGCGTCATCACGGCAATTTACCGCGTCTTCCACCCCCGGCGTGCAAGCTGCCCTTGGCCGGGCCCGTGGCGCGGTGCCGGTCGGCCCACCTTCGGGCTTGCCCCATGGGCAGCATGGAAAATCATTATCTATACTAACTATAACCGCGGGGTGTGCGGCCAGGGCTGCGGTCCTGCGCAGCACCCCGCCCCTTGTTCTGCCGCCTTCCGCCGGGCCCGGGTCCGGCCCACCACCATGTCCGAATCCACCGCTTCCCCCCACGACGAACCCCTGGTGCTGCTGCAGGTCGATGGCCCCGTGGCCACGCTGACGCTGAACCGCCCGGCCAAGCGCAACGCCATCAGCCTGGCCATGGTGGGCGAGTTGGACCGCCAGATGGCCAGCCTGCCGCCCAGCGTGAAAGTGCTGGTGCTGGCCGCGCGCGGCGAGAACTTCAGCGCCGGGCTGGACCTGTCGGAGATCCCCGACATGTCGGCCGCTGAAGGTGTGCACCACTCGCACGCCTGGTACCAGGTGTTCGAACGCCTGCAGTTCGGCCGCCTGCCCGTGGTGGCCGTGCTGCAGGGCGCGGTGGTGGGCGGTGGCCTGGAGTTGGCGGCCTGCGCCCACGTGCGTGTGGCCGAAGAAACGGCCTACTTCGGCCTGCCCGAGGGCCAACGTGGCATCTTCCTGGGTGGCGGTGGTTCGGTGCGTGTGAGCAAGCTGATCGGCTTCTCGCGCGTCACCGAGATGATGCTGACCGGCCGCGTCTACGACGCCGCACAGGCTTTCCAGATCGGCCTGACGCACTACACCGTGGGTGCCGGTGAAGGCCTGGCCAAAGCGCAGGCGCTGGCGGCGCGCATCGCCGGCAACGCCGCGATGTCGAACTTCGCCATCCTGCGTGCGCTGCCGCTGATCGCCGAACAGCCCATGAGCCACGGGCTGATGACGGAGTCGCTGATGGCCGCCATCTCGCAGTCGGAACCCGAGGCCAAGCAGCGGGTGCAGGACTTCCTGGCCAAACGCGCGGCCAAAGTCCAGCGCAGCTGAAACGAGGGAACCGCCATGAGCCTGTCCACCGCCGTGACCCCCGACGCCGCCGGCTACCGGCCCGTGGCCTTCGGCCCCTACGCCGCCCACATCGAACACCGCGCCGACGGTGGCCTGCTGCTGCAGGCCGAAGAAGCGCTGCAGCCTTACCCGCAGCGTTTCACCGAACACCTGTTGCGCTGGGCCCAAGAGCGCCCCGACCACACCTTCCTGGCGCGCCGCAGCCGTGCACCGGGCCGGCCCTGGTTGCGCCTGAGTTATGCCGAAACGCTGCAGCGTGTGCGCGCGCTGGCGCAGGCGCTGCTGGACCTGGGTTTGTCGGCGGACCGGCCGCTGGTGGTGCTGTCGGGCAACGACTTCGAGCAGGCCTTGCTGGGCCTGGCTGCCATGCACGTGGGCGTGCCGATCGCACCGATATCGCCGTCCTACGCGCTGCTGGACCCGACGGCAGCCCGTGTGCGCCACGCCACTGCGCTGTTGACCCCGGGCCTGGTGTTTGCGGCCGACGGCGCCGCCTACGCCCGCGCCATCGCCCAAGCCGTGGCGCCCGACGTGCCGGTGGTGCTGACCGAAGGCGAGCTGCCCGACCGCCCGCACCTGCGTTTCGCCGACCTGCAGGCCACGGTGCCCACGGCCGCGGTGGACGCTGCCCACGCGGCCGTGACCGGCGACACCATCGCCAAGTTCCTGTTCACCAGCGGCAGCACCAAGCTGCCCAAGGCCGTGGTCAACACCCACCGCATGCTGTGCGCCAACCAGCAGATGTACGCCCAGTGTTACCCCTTCCTAGTGCAGCTGCCGCCGGTGCTGGTGGACTGGCTGCCCTGGCACCACACGGCCGGTGGCAATTCCAACTTCGGCCTGGTGTTGCGCAACGGCGGCGCCATGTACATCGACGAAGGCAAGCCCACGGCCGATGGTGTGGCCGAGACCGTGGCCAACCTGCGCGAGGTCTCGCCCACGGCCATCTACACCGTGCCCAAGGGCCTGGAGGTGCTGGTGCACCACATGGCGCAGGACGACGCGCTGCGCGAGAACGTGTTCCGCGAACTGCGCCTGGTGTTCGCCGCGGGCGCGGCCATGCCCAATGCCGTGATCGAACAGTTCGACCGCCTGGCCTTGCAGAGTCTGGGTTGCCGGGTGCCCATGACCATGGGCCTGGGCATGACCGAGACCGCGCCTTTTGCCGCCTCGCACCACCGGCCGGGCTGGCAGGCCGGTGTCATCGGCCTGCCCGCACCCGGCCTGCAACTGAAGCTGGTGCCGGTGGGCGACAAGCTGGAGGTGCGCTACCGCGGCCCCAGCATCACGCCCGGCTACTGGCGCCAGCCTGAACTGCTGGCCGAAACCTTCGATGACGAAGGTTTCTTGTGCAGTGGTGATGCGGCCACCTTCATCGACCCCCAGCAACCGCAGCGTGGTCTGCGTTTCGATGGCCGCATCGCCGAAGACTTCAAGCTGATCAGCGGCACCTGGGTCAGCGTCAGCAGCGTGCGGGCCAAGGCCATGGCCGACGCCCTGCC
>JBKCUM010000046.1:0-3706 GCA_046318395.1 Rubrivivax sp. | reverse complement strand
AGTTCGGTCTCGCTGCAGCGCTCGCCGGGCATCAGCACGAAGTCGAAGATCAAACGCTTCAGCTGCGCGTAGGCCTGGTCGGCCAGGCTCTGCGGTTCGGGTTCGGCCAAGGCAGGCTGTGCAGGCTGAAGGGCCAGGGGTTTCGGGGGCGGCATGGGGTTCCGATGATAGGCAGCGCGCCAGCCACGGGGCGCGCTACGGGTTTCAGCCCGGCCAGGGCAGCATGCTGACGTGGGCCGACACGATCTTCCAGCCCGCGGCACCCGGCGCCAGCCGCGCCCAGGTCTGCGTCTGGAAACCGCGCAGCGTGGTGTCGCTGCGCACGAATTCCACCTGGGCCACAGCCAGGTCGGGGCCAAAGGAGCTGATGCGCAGGTTCTCCAGGCGGCGGGTGAAACCGGGCGCGGGCGTGCCTTGGCGGAAGGCCACCATCTCGGCACAACCCAGCTGGCGATCGGCGATGCCATAACGCGTCAAACGAGGGTCTTCCCAGAAGAAGGCCAGCAGGGCCGGCACGGCGTTGGCCATCAACGCCTGTTCGTAGGCATGGAACAGCGCCGTCACTTCGGCCAGCACGGCCGGGTCGTCCAGTGGGTGTGTGCTCAAGCTCATGGTGTTGGCACCGCCTTCAACGGCTGGCCATGTAATGGCGCCAGCCGCCGTGGGCGCTGATGTCGGTGGCCTCGGCCAGGGCCGCGCCTTCGCAAATGAAACCTTTCACCCAGGCCGAACCGCCGGCGGCGCCGTCCAGCGGGGCCGCCAGCTCCACCGAACCCAGGCCCAGCGGGGGTGGGATCAAGGCCAGGAAAGAACCCACCTGGTCCATGGGCAGCGCGTACACCTCCAGCTCGATGCTGTGGCCCGGCGTGCCTTCGGCCACACGGGCCAGGCCGGGTTTGGGCGGCGTGGTGCCCGGCAAGGCGAACAGGCGATAAGCCGGCGCTGTGCGCGTGCGGGCCAACAAACGCGCACCGCGTTCCAGCAACTGGCCGTGCAACGGCATGCCTTGCAGGTGGGCGCCCACCACAGCCAGGGCCAGCGTGGGGGCGGCGGCTGGTGGCAGGGTCAGCGCGGGCGGTGGTTCAGTCGGTGCCGAGGCGGCCAACGCCGAAACGGGCGCCGCATCACGAAGCCGGCAGCCCAAAGGCAAACCTCGTGCGGCTTGCCATTGTTGGCCCAGGCGGGCCAAAGCCGCGTCGCTGCCACCGGGGGCGATGAAGGTCACGCCGAAAGGCAGACCCGTGGGCGTGAAGCCGCTGGGCAGGGCCAGCGCCGCTAGGCCCAGCAGGTTGACGAAGTTGGTGTAGCGGCCCAGCGCGCTGTTGCGCGCCACGGGGTCGGCCGCCACCTGGGCGGGGGTGGGGGGGGGGGGCGCGGTGGGCACCATCAACACGGCCAGCTGTTGCCACAGCGGCGCCAGTTGTTGGCGCAGGGTTTCCAGTGCGTAGCGCGCCTCGAACGCGTCGGTGGCGCTGAAGTGGTCGGCAGCGCTGATGACGGCCCGCACCGTCGCGTCCAGCGCTTCGGGCTGTTGCGCCATCAGCGAGGCCACCACGCTGTGGCGCTCGGCCACCCAAGGGCCGTCGTACAGCAGGCGGGCCACGGCGAAGAACGGCGCCATGTCCACCGGCTGTGGCTGCAAGCCCCAGGCTTGCAGTTGTTCAACGGCCTGGGCCCAGGCCTGGTCGTAACCCAGGCGGCCGTCGGCATCGACCACCGCGGGCACACCCACCCGCAGCGGCGCGGCGCCACGGCCCAGCACCGGGGGCTGCAGCGCGGCGGTTTGGAACACCGGCTCGCCAGCGGCCGGGCCTTCCATCACCGCCATCACCCGCGCGGCGTCGTCCACCGTCAGCGCGAACACCGACACCACGTCCAGCGTGCGGCAGGCCGGCAGCACACCGCCCATGGGCACGCGGCCCGGTGTGGGTTTCAGCCCCACCAGGTTGTTGAAGCCGGCCGGCACCCGGCCGGAGCCGGCGGTGTCGGTGCCCAGCGCAAACGGCACCAGGCCGCGCGCCACCACCGAGGCCGAACCCGAACTGCTGCCGCCGCTGACATAAGCCGGGTCGAAGCTGTTGGGCACCTCGCCATAGGGCGACCGCGTACCCACCAAGCCGGTGGCGAACTGGTCCAGGTTGGTCTTGCCCACCACCACGGCGCCAGCGTCCAGCAAGCGCTGCACCACGGTGGCATGGTGGTCTGGCGTGAAGGCAAAAGCCGGGCAGGCCGCCGTGGTGGGCAGGCCGGCGACGTCGATGTTGTCTTTCACCGCAAAAGGCACGCCGAACAGCGGCAGCGTGTGCGCGGCCGGGCGCGCCAGCAAGGCGGTGATCTGGGCCTGCACAAAGGCCGGTGCGGCGCGGTGTATCCAGGCCGGGTCGGCCTCGGCGGCGGGCCGCAGCCAGGGGGCCAACAACTGCGCCGGGGTGGCACCGGCGGCGTAAGCGGCACGCCAGTCGGCCAGGGTCAGCGGGGAGGAAGGTGCTTGCATGGGGTCATCCAGGCAGGGCCGCGATCACGGCGTCGGACAAGGCCGTCCAGCCGACGATGCCGCCTTGGGCCGTCAGCATGGCCAGCGTGGCGGCCTTGAATGCGGGGAAGTAGCTCTCGGTGCAGTCTTCAACCAGCAGGGCCTCGTAGCCGCGGTCGTTGGCCTCGCGCAGCGTGGTCTGCACACAGACCTCGGTGGTCACACCGCCCACCACCAGCTGCGTGATGCCACGCGCCTGCAGTTCGGCCTGCAAAGCCGTGGCGTAGAAGGCGCCTTTGCCGGGTTTGTCGATGACCAGCTCGCCGGCGATGGGCGCCACCTCGGGCACGATGGCGTGGCCGGGCTCGCCTATCACCAGCACGCGGCCCATGGGGCCCAGGTCGCCGATGCGCAGGCTGGGCGAACCGCGCTCGCGTTTGGCCGGTGGGCAGTCGGCCAGGTCGGGCGCGTGGCCTTCGCGGGTGTGCACCACAAAACCACCGGCCGCGCGCCAAGCCGCCAGCAGCCGCGCACAGGCGGGCAGGATGGCCTGCAGGCGTGTGACGTCGTTGCCCAGCGAGGCGCCAAAACCGCCGGGCTCGACGAAGTCGCGCTGCAGGTCGATGAGCACCAGGGCCGCGTGGGCGAAGTCCAGTGCGAAGGGGAAAGGCTGGGCGTTGGCGATGGTGTTTTTCATGCGGCCTCCGCAGTGAGGGCCACCGGCGCCGCATGGCCTTTGCCGCCCATGTGGGCGCCCAGCTCATGGCGGTCGGCTTGCGCCGCAGGCACGTCGTGCACGATGCGGCCTTCGCTGATGACGACGATGCGGTCGGCCAGCTGCAGCAGCTCGTCCAGGTCTTCGCTCAGCAGCAGCACGGCACAACCGCGCTGACGTGCGGCCAGCAGGCGGCTGTGGATCTCGGCCACGGCCGCGAAGTCCAGCCCGAACACCGGGTTGCTGACCAGCAGCAGCTGCGCGTCACCGGCCAGTTCACGCGCCAGCACGGCACGCTGCACGTTGCCGCCCGACAAGCTGCGGATGGCCGCACGTTCGCCGCGCGTCTTCACGCCGTATTCGGCGATCCACGCGCGCGCACGCTGGCGCAGCCGGCCCCAGCGCACCCAGCCGCCGGTGGCCGCGGGCAGCGCAAAAGGCGCTTCGTCGAACTGGCGCAGCGCCATGTTCTGCGCCACGCTGAGTTCACCCACACAGGCGTTCTGCAGTGGCTCTTC
>JBKCUM010000045.1:0-52083 GCA_046318395.1 Rubrivivax sp. | reverse complement strand
GGCTGCAGCGCGCCGCGCTGGTACAGCGTCCACAGCTCGGGGCCGTATTCGGTGGCCAGCAGCTCAGGTGCGAACTGGCCGAAGAAGTGGCGAAGGTTGTCCACGTCGCGCAGCAGCATGCGCGGCGCGGGTTGGTTGCCGGCGGCGTCCACGGCCTGCGGCAGGTCGATGACCACCGGCCCGTCTTCGGCCAGCAGGATGTTGAACTCCGACAGGTCGCCGTGCACCACGCCCGCGCACAGCATGCGCTGCACCTCTTGCAGCAAGCGGGCGTGGTGGGCGCGTGCGGCCTCGGGCGTGTAGGGCACGTCGGCCAGGCGCGGCGCGGCGTTGCCGTCGGCGTCGGCCACCAGTTCCATCAGCAGCACGCCTTCAAAGAACAGGTGCGGCTTGGGCACCCGCACACCGGCGGCGGCCAGGCGGTACAGCGCATCGACCTCGGCGCTTTGCCAGGCCGCCTCTTGCTGCTGACGGCCAAAGCGTGTGCCCTTGGCCATGGCCCGCGCCGAGCGGCTGTTCTTGACCTTGCGGTTCTCGGTGTAGTCCACCGCCTGGCGAAAGCTGCGGTGCGTGGCTTCTTTGTAGACCTTGGCGGCACGGTTTTCGTCGCCGCACTGCACCACGAAGACCTCGGCCTCCTTGCCACTCTTCAGCTGGCGCAGCACGTGGTCGATCAGGCCCTCGTCCAGCAGCACCTGCAGGCGGGCCGGCGTCTTCATCGGCGCATCCGGCGCTGCGCCAGCGGGCGCTTGCCTTTGAGCTGGCGTTCGATGCCGTCGTTCAACATCGCGCGGAGCGCCAGCACCTCGTCCAGGTGGCCGTAGATGCCGGGGAAGCGCAGGTCCAGCCACAACCACAGCGTGCAGGCGCGCAGGGCTTGCTCCATGGCGTCCAGGCGGCTGTGGCCGTCCACGGTGTCCAGGAAGAACGGCCGGCCAGCTTGGCCCACGGCGGCGTGGCCGGCGGCCCAGCCCAGGTACTGCTGCACGGTGTCGTTGTTGCGCGAGTCCACCGGCGCTTGGGCGTAGGTGAAGCGCTGGTGCAGCGGCAGGGCCGCGGCGCAGCGGTCCAGCTCTTCGGCCAGCTGCGTCATCTGTTCCAGCTCGGCCACGGCGAAGTGGGCGTCGTCCAGGCGCAGCTGTTCGACGAACACCCGCAGCACCTCGCCCAGCTTTTCTTTGCCCATGCGGGCTTCGATGGTCTTCACGTGCCAGCCGTTGGGCGCCACCGGGGCCTTGAAGTCGCGCGGTGCGCGCGGCTGGCGCGGCAGCAGTTCTTTCAGCTGCTTGAAGGCCGCGGGTTCGGCTTCGCGCAGCACGCCGACAAAACCTTCTTCGTGCATGCCGTACCGCCCGGCGCGGCCGGCGATCTGGTGCACTTCAGACACATCGAGCAGGCGGTCGTCCACGCCGTCGAACTTGGTCATGGTGCTGAACAGCACACGGCGGATGGGCAGGTTCAGGCCCATGCCGATGGCGTCGGTGGCGACCAGGATCTTGGATTCACCACCGGCAAAACGTTCGGCCTCGCGCCGCCGCACCTCGGGCGGCAGGGCGCCGTAGATCACCGAGACCGCATGGCCGCTGGCGGCGATGTTGTCGCGCAGCGTCAGCACGTCGCGGCGGCTGAAGGCCACGATGGCATCGCCTTCTTGCAGCGCGTTCAGGCCCACGGTGGTGGGCAGCAGCTGCACCTGCTGCTTGCGTTCAAAGTGCTGCACCTCGGGGCTTTCGCCGCACAGGCCCAGCAGGTTGGTGATGGCCGGCACCGCGTAGGCGCTGCAAATGATGATGACCTCGCTGGCCGGCACGGCCACGATGGCCTGGGTCCAGGCCCAGCCGCGCGAGTGGTCGAAGATCATCTGCGCTTCGTCGATCACCGCCACGTCGATGGGGGTGTTCGTGCCCACCATCTCGATGGTGCTGCTGATCACCCGTGCGCCTTCGGCCGGCACGTTTTCTTCGCCGGTCAACAACGAACAAGGCACACCTCGCGCCACCAGGCGGTCGCGGCCCTCCAGCGCCAGCAGGCGCAGCGGCGCCAGGTAGGCGCCGTCCAGCGACTGGGCCAGGCGTTCAAACGCCGCGTAGGTCTTGCCGCTGTTGGGCGGGCCCACGAACAGGCGGATGCGGCGGTTGGCGCGGCGTGCTTTCGGGAAACTTTCCGGGTAGCCGCTGAAGGCCAGTTCGCTGGTCAGACCGGCCAGCGTGTCTTGTTCAGCAGCCTGCTGCTCCCAGCGCTGCTGCGCCCGGGTGAAAGCCACCAGCAGCTCTTCGGTGCTCTGCACACGGCCGCCTTCGGCCTGCAGACGCGGCAGCAGGCCGTCCAGCTGGGTGGGGCGCAGCGCGCGGCTGGTGGCCACCAGCGTGTTCAGGTGGGCGATGAGCTCGGCCGCCTGCGGGTGTTGCGCCGGCGCGCCCAGCGCCGCCTGCAGGGCCGGCACGTCGGGCTGGCGGAAGAAGGCGAACACGGCCTCGATGGGCACCGGCATGCGGAACAGCACCGGCACCTTCCAGCCGGGCTCGGCCAGCACCAGGCTGTGGCGGATCAAGCGCGTCCACACGCCGGCACGGCGTGCCACGCCTTGCGATTCCAGTGCCGTCGTGCGTTCCAGCATCAGCGCGCGCTGGGCCTGGTTCGGCACGTGGGCTTCGGCCATGGCCGCCAGGTGGGCCAGGGCGGCGTGCATGAGGCTGGGGTGGATCCAGCGGCTGGGGCGCTGGCCCGGCACGCTTTTCTGCAGCAGCACGTAGCCCAGGTCGTCCAGGTGCTTTTCAAAGCCGGCCGTGCCTTCGGCGATGAAGTCCGCCGGTTTCACCACCTGCGGCAGGCTGAACGAGGCGTTGCGGATGGCCTCGATCTGCGCGGGGGTGATGTCGGGCGGCACCAGGCTCAGGTGGCGTGCGTTGGGCAGCGGCGGGCGCGGCGCCACGGGGGCGTGCACGGGCACGCCGGGGGCAGGGTGTTTGTGGTGCGACTTCATGGCAGGGCACGGGCGCCAGCGGCGCCAGGTTCAGGGTGGGCCGCAGGGGCCAGGGGTGCCGGATGAAGGGCAAGATCGGGGCCAGCCGCGGGGGCAGGGCTGGCTGGGGGCAGGGCGTTGGGGGCCGCGCCGGGGGTGCTGGGGCCGGAGCCCGCGGGCCGCGGCTTGCGGTGCAGGCTGATGCGTTGTTCGCCGTTTTCAGCGCGGGCGCGCAACTGGCCACAGCCGGCGTCCACGTCCTGACCGGCACTGCGGCGCAGGCGTGTCAGCACACCTTGGCGGTTCAGCACGCGCGACATCTCGGCCGCGCGGTCCCAGTTGGGGCGCCGCCAGGGCAGGCCTTCCACCTGGTTGTAGGGAATCAGGTTCAGCATGGCGTAGCGGCCCTTCAGCAGGGCGGCCACGGCTTCGAGTTCGTCGTCGCCGTCGTTCACGCCGTCCAGCAGCGTCCACTGCACCTGCAGCGGGTAGTCGGTGGCGCGGGCGTAGTCGGCGGCTTCGGCCAGCAGGGCCGCGGGTTCGTAGCGTGGCGCACGTGGCAGCAGTTCGGCGCGCAGGGCCGCCTTGGTGGTGTGCAGCGACAGCGCCAGCGCCGGCTTCACGTCCCCCGGGCCCAGGGCGCGCAGGCGTTCGAACAGCCGCGGGTCGCCCACCGTGGACAGCACCAGGTTCTTGTGACCGATGCCGCCTTCGCGGCCCAGGAACTGGATGGCTTCGAGCACGGCTTCAAGGTTGTGGGCGGGTTCGCCCATGCCCATGAACACGACTTTCTTCACCGGACGGTGCTGGCGTGCGGCCACCACCTGGGCGGCGATTTCCGCGCTGCCCACCTGGCGCAGCAGGCCGCCGGTGCCGGTCATGCAGAACACACAACCCACGGCGCAGCCCACCTGGGTGCTGACACACAGGCCTTCGCGCGGCAGCAGCACGCTTTCGATGGTCTGGCCGTCGCGCAGCGCCAGCAGCAGCCGGGCCGAGCCGTCGTCGCCCGGGTGTTCGCTGTGCAGGCGCACCAGGCCGGCCAGTTCTTCGGCAATGCCGGGCCAGGCCTCGCGCAGCGCCAGCGGCAGAAAGTGCTCGGGCCGGCGGCGCGGGCCGGGGCCACGCAGCTGCACCCAGCCGCGCAGCAGGTGCTGCTCGTGCACGGGCGCGGCGCCCAGCGCGCGCAGACGCTGGCGCAACGCGCCCAGCTGCAGCGGTGTGCCGGGGTCGGCGGCGGTGGACGGCACCGGGGCCGGTGCCTGTGCCAGGGCGGGGGAGGGGTCTAAGGGGTTCACTCGCGCAGCGTGAAGTGGAAGGCCGCGCCGCGGCCAGGTTCGCCCTCGGCCCAGATGTCACCACCGTGGCGGCGCACGATGCGCCGCACCGAGGCCAGGCCCACGCCGCTGCCGGCGAAGTCGGTGGCGCTGTGCAGCCGCTGGAACAGGCCGAACAGGCGGTCGGCGGCGCGCATGTCGAAGCCGGCGCCGTTGTCGCGCACCACGAAAGCGCGCCGGCCTTCGTGGGTTTCGCTGGTGAAGCTGATCTGTGCGCGCGGCGTGCGGGCGCTGTACTTCCAGGCGTTGCCCAGCAGGTTCTCCAGCACCAGGCGCAGCAGCGTGGGGTCGCCCTGCACCAGCAGGTCGGGTTCGATGTGGACGTCGGCCTCGCGGTCGGGCTGGCCGCGGCGCAGCTCGTCCACCACGTAGGCCGCCAGCTGCGACAGGTTCACCGGCTGCTGCTGCAGCGGCTGCTGCGACAGCTTGGCCAGCGCCAGCAGCGCGTCGATCATGTGGTTCATGCGCGCGGCGGCGCTGAGCACCCGGTCGAGGTGGTCGTTGCCCACGCGGTCCATCAGCGGGCCGTAGTCCTCTTTCAGGATGCGCGTGAAGCCTTCCACCACGCGGATGGGCGCACGCAGGTCGTGCGACACCGTGAAGCTGAACGAGGCGCTCTCGGCCGCGGCGTCCTGGTCGGCTTGTTCGGCCGTGCTGGCCGGGCGCAGCAGCAGCAGGCCCGGGCCGGCGTCGGTGTGGAACCGGCGCAGCAGCCAGCCTTGTTGCAGGCCGCTGGGCAGCGCCGCGTGCTCGCCCGGCACCAAGGCCGGTGCCAAGGTGGCCGGCAGCCGCGCCAGCACCTCCTCCCACGCGGGCAGGCGCGGGCCAGCGCCCGCTTCGGCCTGCAGCCACGCCTGGGCGGCCGGGTTCAGGTGCAGCACCTGCCAGCCCTGGGCGGGGGCTGTCACCGGCCCGGCCAGCAGGGCGGGGCCGTCCAGGCTGGCCATCAGGGCCAGCAGGCCGGCCTGGTCGGCGGCCAGGCCATCCAGCGTGGCGGTGGGGCGCGCGCAGGCGCTGAAGCCGGCGAAGCGGCCTTCGTCGTCGTGCCTGGGCACGGCCCGCAGCCACCAGCCGCTGCCGTCGGCCAGCAGCCGCACGCGCAGGTCTTGGAAGGGCACCTGGCTCTCCAAGCGGGCCCGCAGACCGGCCACGTCGCCCGGCACGCTGCTCTCGAAGTGTTCCCACAACAGCGCACCGGGGCGCGGGCCGCGCTGCCAGTCTGGTGCGGGCGCGCCCACCGGCGGGTGCACACGCTGCAGGCGGTGCTGGGGGTCGGTCCACAGCGTCCAGCCGTCCAGCAGTTCGGTCTGTGCACGCTGTTCCTGGGCGGATTGGCGTTGTTGGCTTTGCCAACGTTGACGGCCGCGCCAGTTCGCCAGCACCCAGCCCAGGCCAAAAGCCAGGGCGGCGGTGCCGGCCAAAGCGGCCAAGGCGCCAGCCCAGGCCGTGGCCTCGGTGGCTTGGCAGCCCGTCAGCGCGGTGCTGCACAGCAGCGCGCAGGCCGCGCCCGGCGCCGGCCGCGGGCCGTCGCCGGCTCGCCGAACGCGTGAACCTTGCATGTGGACGATTGTACGGACCGCGTCTGCCCAGGGCGGCCGGGCCTCAAGTCCGGCCCACGCGGGCCGAAAGGCGGGCATGACCCGCCGATCCCATGCCTGCATGCCCCTGGGGCGAGGGCGCCACAACGCCCGGTTTCCCGGCTTGACGGCAACCTCGTCGCTGGCCATCCTGATTCCATCTGCGGCGGTGTGTGCACAACGCCCGTCCACACCGCCATGAAACCGCCCGCATTTCCCCCTGTTCCCCCCGCGCTGGACGCCCTGGCATTTGCACGTCTGGTCGAACTGGACCCCAGCGGCCAAAGCGGTGTGGTGCAGCGCGTGCTGGCCACCTTTGAAACCGCGTTGCAGCGGCAACTGGCCGAGGCCCAGGTGGCCCTGGACAGCGGCAACTTCAACGAACTGGGCCGCCTGGCGCACACGGTGAAATCGGCTTCGGCCGCGGTGGGGGCCTTGCGCCTGTCGGGCCTGTGCGCCGAAGTGGAAGTGGCCGTGCGGCAACAGGCGCTGGACACCGCCGCGCAGAAAGCGCCGCTGCTGTTGGAAGAAGGCAGGCAGGCACTGGCTGCGGTTCGGGCTATGCTGCGAACCTGAAGGTTTGTGAATGCACGTTACGAAAGCTTGCTGACCTGCGCCCTGGGGCCGCCAATTCATGACACCGCAGTTCTCGCTTGACGACGCCGAAGCCCACGAGCAGCCCAGCGTGCTGTTGGTGGACGACGATGGCGTCAGCCTGCTGATGACGGCCTACGCGCTGCGCGACCGCGGCTTCCGCATCACCGAGGCGACCAGTGGCGAACAAGCCCTGGCGCTGCTGCGCGCCGAGACGCCCGACGTGGTGGTGCTGGATGCGCTGATGCCGGGCCTGGACGGTTTCGAGACCTGCCGCACGCTGCGCGCCATGCACAGCTACGAAAACGTGCCGGTGCTGATGTTGACGGGGCTGGACGACGACGCCTCCATCACCCGTGCCTACGAGGCCGGTGCCACCGATTTCTACGTGAAGAGCACGCAGTGGAGCCTGCTGGCCGGGCGCCTGCGCTACCTGCTGCGTTCTTCGCGCACCCGGCAAGAACTGGAGCGCAACCGTGCGCGGTTGGCGCGCGCGCAGGAACTGGCCCGCATGGGCAATTTCGACTGGCGTGCCGGGGTCGACGGCATGGTGATGTCGCCCGAAGCGCTGCGGGTGTTCGGCCTGGGGGCCGGCACGCGCGTGACGCTGCCGGCCTTGTTGCTGAGCGTGGAGCGCAACGAGCGCCGCCTGCTGCTGGACCGCCTGAAGGAGTGGCACCGCCACGCCAGCCCCTTGGCCACCGACGTGGCGGTCTATCTGCCGGACGGCCGCCAGCGCATCATCCACCTGGAAGCCGAGCCGGAGTTCAACGAACACGGCCACAACATTGGTTACAGCGGCATCGTCCAGGATGTGACAGACCGCCGCTCGGCCGAAGACAAGATCCGCCACCTGGCGAACTTCGATTCGCTGACCGGCCTGCCCAACCGCCGCCACCTGGTGTGGCGCACCGAGCGCGCGCTGGACCAGGCGCGCCGCTTGCAGCAGCAGTTTGCGCTGCTGATGATCGACCTGGACCGCTTCAAGATCGTCAACGACACCCTGGGCCACAGCGCCGGCGACGAACTGCTGTTTGAAGTGGCCCGGCGCCTGCGCGCCTGCGTGCGCCACTCCGACACCGTCACCGACAGCGCCATGGACCCGGTGTCCGGCCGCAGCAACCGCACGCTGGAGGCCGTGGGCCGCCTGGGCGGTGACGAGTTCGTGGCCCTGCTGCCCGAGGTGGGCGACGAGCGCGATGCGCAGGCCGTGGCCGACCGCATCCTGAAGGTGATGCGCGAACCCATCGTGGTGGCCGGCCAGGAATGTTTCACCACCGCCAGCGTGGGCATCGCCATGTACCCGCGCGACGGCGAGACCGTGGCCGACATCATGCGCAACGCCGACATGGCCATGTACGCGGCCAAGGACGCCGGGCGCAACGGCAAGTCCGTTTACTCGCCTTCGCTGGTGGGCCGTGGCCAGCGCGTGCTGGAACTCGAAGCCGCGCTGCACAAGGCCATCGAGCGCCATGAACTGGTGCTGCACTACCAGCCCAAGATGGACGTGCGGCGCTCGCGCATGGTGGGCGTGGAGGCGCTGATGCGCTGGAACCGCAACGGCGTGCTGGTGGCGCCGGGTGAGTTCATCCCGCTGGCCGAAGAAACCGGCCTGATCGTGCCGCTGTCGGAATGGGCGCTGAAAGAAGCCTGCGAGCAGGCCGCACGCTGGCGCAAGCGCATCGACTTCCAGGACAGCATCGCGGTGAACCTGCCCACGCAGATGTTCAACCGCAGCGACCTCAGCAGCAAGATCAACCGCTATGCCGAAGAGGCTGGCGTGCCGCCTTACGTCATCAAGCTGGAAATCACCGAGAGCAACCTGATGAAGGAGCTCAAGGACGTGATGCCGGCGTTGCACGCGCTGAACGACCTGGGCGTGGAAATCTCCATCGACGACTTCGGCACGGGGTATTCCTCGCTGAGCTACCTGACGGAACTGCCCATCTCCGAACTGAAGATCGACCGCCGTTTCGTCTGCAACCTGGGCCTGACGCCGCAGAGTTCGGCCGTGGTGCAGGCCATCATCGCGCTGGCGCGTTCGCTGGGGCTGCTGGTGGTGGCCGAGGGCGTGGAGTCGCTGAGCCAGATGACCGAACTCAGCCGCCTGGGCTGCAACGTGATGCAGGGGTTCCTGTTCAGCCGTGCCGTGCACGCCGACGACCTGGAAACCTGGCTGCAGCAGACTGTGACCCCGCGCAAGGCCCCTTGGATGGACCACTTCGGCGCGGACAACAGCGACCTGCGCCTGATGGCCGGCCGCTGAACCCCACCGCTTCCTGCCTTCACCATGAACCCACCCGTGCCTGCCCAGGTGGCCAAGGGCGCTTTGCGCCGTTTGGCCATGGCCAAGCTGGAACCCACCCCCGAGAACTACGCCCGCGCCTGGGCCGAGGAGATCGGCCAACCGGTGGCGCCAGCGGCCGACCACCGCGACAAGACCCTGGGCCCGCAGTGGGCCCTGCTGGTGGAAAAGCTGGTGAAGGCGCTGGAGCGGGGCAGCCAGCAGTGGACGGCGGCGCGCAAGAAAGAGAGCCTGCAGCGTGTGCTGGACGGCAGCCGCGGCGACCTGTCGCGCCTGCAGCAGCGCCTGCAGTCGTTGGTGGGCGCCTGGGAAGCCGACCGCGCCTTGCCGGCCGACGACCTGGATCTGGTGGACGGCGCCAACGCCGCGGCACCGGAGGCCGCTGCCGAAGCCACCGGCCCCTGGCACACCGTGGTGGGCCACCTGCAGGGCACCGTGGCCGCCGCGTTGCCAGCCGACGAGCCCCGGGCCCTGGACATCGCCGACCGCCTGGCCGCCGTGGCCGATGCGCTGCGCGACCACGGCCTATCGGCCGAACGCGTGGCCAGCGTGGACGAACTCTGCGAACGTGCGCGCCGCCTGTTTGCCCACCGCCACCACCTGGTGGATCAACTCGGCGCCTTGTGCCGGGAACTGGGCGCGGGGCTGACCGAACTGGCCGAAGACGACAGCTGGGCGCGTGGCCAGAGCGAAACCCTGTTGCAGCAGTTGTCCGGCGGTGTGTCGGCGCGCACGGTGCGTGCGGCCAGCCAACTGCTGGCCGAGACCCGCCAGCGCCAGCGCCAGGTGCGCGATGAGCGCAACGCCGCGCGCGACGCGCTGAAGGGCCTGATCCAGCGCCTGCTGGGCGAACTGGGTGAACTGGGCGAACACACCGGCCGCTTCCACGACAGCGTGGGCCGCCATGCCCAGGCCATTGCCCAGGCCGACAGCCTGCAAAGCCTGGCCGGCGTGGTGCGTGAACTGCTGGACGAGAGCCACGCCGTGCGACAGCTGGTGGGCGCGGCCCAGCAGCGCATGGCCGACGAACACAGCCGCGCCACCGAGCTGGAAGCCCAGGTGCGCCGGCTGGAAGGCGAACTGCGGCGCCTGTCCGACGAGGTGTCCACCGACATGCTGACCCAGGTGGCCAACCGCCGCGGCCTGGCGCAGAGTTTCGAGACCGAGACCGCCCGCGTGCTGCGCGCGGGCGCGGCCGCACCGTCGCTGGCCGTGGGCCTGATCGACATCGACAACTTCAAACGCCTGAACGACACCCTGGGCCATGCCGCAGGCGACGAGGCGCTGAAGGCCCTGGCCGCCGCCGTGCGCGAACGCTTGCGCCCGGTGGACCACCTGGCGCGGTTCGGCGGCGAAGAGTTCGTGGTGCTGCTGCCCGACACGCCAGCGCCCGAGGCCCAGCAGACCTTGACGCGCCTGCAGCGCGCCATGAGCGAATCGCTGTTCCTGCACGAGGAGCGCGAAGTCTTCGTCACCTTTTCCGCCGGCGTCACCGTGTGGCGGGCTGGCGAGACCCTGGAAGCCGCGCTCGAGCGCGCCGACGAGGCCCTGTACGAGGCCAAACGCACGGGCAAGAACCGCACCTGCGTGGGGTGACGGGCACAACAGCCTGCACCGTCTGAAACTTTTGGGCACCAAGCGCCGCTCAAGCGCTGCACGGGGCACGTCGATAGACCGTGCACCATGCCTTCCGCCAACGCCTCCCGGACCCCGTCGAATCCCAGCCCTGGCACCCGCAGCGCCCTGAAGCGGGGCGAGCGGGATGCCCCGTCTGCCCCCGCACCGGCCTCCAGGCCGTCGTGGTTCGGGCGCATGCGCCGCGCCGTGCGGGCCTTCTTCAAACACGACCTGAAACTGCGCCGCGACCGTGGCCGTGTGCTGATCGTGCTGGAAACGCCAGAAGAACCGGCGCGCGCCCGCCCCTGGAGCAAACCAGAGAAGGCGGCGCAAAAAGAGCAGCAGGAACTGGCGATGGCGCGCCAGGAACTGGCCGCCTTGCTGGACGAAGATGCGCGCCTGCGCTCCAACTTCCGCCACCTGGCGTTTGTGGAGCAGGCGCTGGAAAAGAAGGGCTGGCGCGGCCTGTACAAGGTGCCGCTGGACGTGCTGCAAAAGGCTTTGCAGCAGCTGGAGGCCCTGGTCAGCAACTGGTCGCCAGCCGGCCTGGCGGCCCTGCGCTCCAAGATGGCCGTGGCCGCCATCGACCGCGAACACAACAACCCCGAGGCCGAGGCCGACGCCTACCGCACGGCCGCGGTGCTGGACAACCCGCAGGCCGTGGCCGTGCAGGTCATCAACGACGCGCGGGCCGCCGCCGCCGTCAGCGCCGCCGCCGACCAGCAGGCCGCGGGCGACAGCATCGGTGAAGACGAAGACGCGGCCTTGCGCGCTGCGTACGAGGCCCTGGGCGTCGTGGGCGAAAGCCCTGCGGCCGTGGAGGTGCAGCCCGAACTGGGCAAGCGCCATGCCGCGCCGCCCACGCGCTGAGCCCGGCGCCCCTGCAGGCGCCGAAGCCGCCGCCTGAACCGGCGGTCAGGCCACGCGGCGCAGCGGCACGCGGCCGTGCTGACCGAGCGCGTGGCTGAACAGGTCCTTGGGGTCGTCGCCCTGGGGCACCAGGTCGATGTGGCGGCCCAGGCCGTGCTGCCGTGCCAGCCGGTGCACCAGGCGCAGCGCCGAATAGTCTTCCAGCGCAAAACCCACCGAGTCGAACACCGTCACCTGCGCGGCGCTTTCGCGGCCAGCCACCTGGCCGGCCAGCACGCGCCACAGGTCCACCACGGGGAAGTCGGCCGGCAGCTGCTGGATGTCGCCTTCCACGCGGGTCTGCGGCTCGTACTCCACGAACACGCGCGCGGCGCGCAGCACGTCGGGGTGCAGCTCGGTCTTGCCGGGGCAGTCGCCGCCCACGCCGTTGACGTGCATGCCTGCTTCCAGCATCTCGGGCCGCAGCACGCTGGCGCGCGTCTTGTCGGCGGTGACGGTGGTCACGATGTCGGCCCCGGCGACGGCTTCGGCCACGCTGCGGGCGCGATGCACCCGCAGCGCGGGCCAAGCGGCCAGGTGGCGCACCAGCTTGTCGGTGGCCGCCGGGTCGGTGTCGTACACCGCCAGCTCGGTGATGCCCAGCAGCGTGTGGAAGGCCAGGGCCTGGAACTCGCTCTGCGCGCCGTTGCCGATCAACGCCATGCGCCGGGCGCCTGGCCGGGCCAGGGCCTGTGCCGCCAGGGCCGAGGTCGCGGCGGTCCGCAGCGCGGTGGTCAGCGTCAGCTCCGACAGCAGCAGCGGGTACCCGGTGGCCACTTCGGCCAGCACGCCGAAGGCCATCACCGTGGGCATGCCGGTGGTGGTGTTGGCGGGGTGGCCGTTGACGTACTTGAAGGCGTAGTGGTCGCGGTCGGCCACCGGCATCAGCTCGATCACGCCGCGGGGCGAGTGGCTGGCCAGCCGCGCGGTCTTCTCGAAGTCTTCCCAGCGCAGGAAGTCTTCGCGCAAGGCCTGGACCAGATCGGCCATGAACTGCGGCAGGCCGTGGCGCTGCAGCAGCTGGGACAAGGTGGGAACGTCAACGAACAGAGTCATGGCATGCCTGCTGTGGTGGCCCGGCGTGCAGCCGGGGGGCCAGGGTTTGGGCCAAGTGGCCGGAGGGTGCAGGCCGCGTCAGCAGCGAGCCCGTTTAGTGTCCAAGGCCCGGCTGCCAATAGGAAGCCAGAAAACTGACCAAAACTTGCGATAAACTGATCAAAGCGCCAGCCTATGGAGACGAAATGCGAGCTTTGGACGACACCGACCTGGAACTCATCGCCCTGTTGCGCGAAGACGCGCGCGCCACGGTGGCGGCCTTGGCCGCCCGGCTGAAGGTGGCGCGCGGCACGGTGCAAAACCGCATGGCGCGGTTGGAAGCCGACGGGGTCATCGTGGGCTACACCGTGCGGCTCAAGCCCCAGGTCGAGGCCCACCGCATCCGCGCGCTGATGAACGTGGCGGTGGACGGCAACCGCGGCGAAGAAGTGCTGCGCGCGCTGCGTGGCCACCCCCACGTGGCCGCGCTGTACACCACCAATGGGCGTTGGGACATCGTGGCCGAACTGCAGGCCGACACGCTGGAGGCCTTCGACCGCGTGCTGTCGGCCATCCGCCTGTTCGAAGGCATTGCCAACACCGAAACCAGCATCCTGCTGTCCACGCACAAGCTGTAGCGCGCCCCCGGCCACCCCCCGCAGTTGCGGGGGTGTCTGGCCTGTGCACGGGTACGGAAGTCGCAACGTCGGGGTTAGCCCTCGCAGGTGAGTGCACCCCCTTGGTGAACATTTGTGAAGGCTGTGTGGCGGAGATCCCGCCTTCCGGCCTCAGGTGCCCATTGCCGCCAGCGCCTGTACCAAAGCGCTGGCCGTTCAACGACAAAGTTTCAGGAGTTTTCGATGAATCGATCCCGTACGGCCGTCGCATTGGCGGTCGCCGCTGTCCTGGCTTCTGGTGTGGCCATCGCGGCCCCCGCTGCTTCCGTGCCCGTGGCCGCCGCCGAAGGTGGCCGCCTCTGGTTCGTCGAGCTGGCCGGTTCGCCGGTGGCCGATGGCCGCGCCCGCAGCACCGTGCTGTCTGAAAAGGCCGCCTTCCGCAAGGCGGCGCTGGCAGCCGGCGTGCGCTTCAAGGAGCGCCGCAGCTTCGACACCCTGTTCAATGGTTTCTCGGTGGAAGTGGACACCGCCAACCGGGCCAAGTTGGCCCGCCTGCCTGGCGTGAAGGCCCTGTACCCGGTGGAACACATCCAGCGCCCGACGGTGACCAACAGCGACCCCGTGCTGCCCGACATGGTGGCGGCGCTGGGCCTGACGGGTGCTGACATCGCGCAGAACCAGCTCGGCCTGTCCGGCAACGGCATCAAGGTCGGCATCGTCGACACCGGCATCGACATCGACCACCCCGCCTTTGGCGGCACCGGCACCGGCGGCACCACCGCCTTCCCCAGCGCCCGCGTGGTGGCCGGTTACGACTTCGTGGGCGATGCCTACAACTCCAGCGGCACCGGCGCCGCGCTCACGCCCGTGCCCGACGCCAACCCCGACGACTGCGGCGGCCATGGCACGCACGTGGCCGGCATCGTCGGTGGCAACGGTGGTGGCGTGAAGGGCGTGGCGCCCAAGGTGCAGTTCGGCGCGTACCGCGTCTTCGGCTGCACCGGCACCACCACCTCGGACATCATCGTCGAGGCATTGGAACGTGCTTATGCCGACGGCATGCAGGTCATCAACCAGAGCCTGGGCGCCGGCCGCCAGTGGCCGCAATACCCCACCGCGCAGGCCAGTTCTCGCCTGGTGAACAAGGGCGTGGTGATGGTGGCCTCCATCGGCAACAACGGCCCCGGCGGTTCTTCGCCGGACGCCTTGTTCGCCGCGGGCGCGCCGGGTGTGGGCGACAACGTCATCGGCGTGGCCTCGTTCGACAACGCGCAGCGTTCGTTCACAGTGGCGGGCACGCCCTACGGCTTCAACGCCGCGTCGCCTTCGCCCCTGCCGCCCACCAGCGGTGAGCTGCCCATGGCCAAGATCGGCACCGTCACCACGGTGGACGACGGCTGCGTGGCCCAGCCTGCGGGCAGCCTGGCCGGCATGGCCGTGTTGATCCGCCGCGGCACCTGCTCGTTCTACATCAAGGCCAGCAACGCGCAGGCCGCCGGTGCCGCCGCCGTGGTGCTCTACAACAACGCCTCGGGTGCGCTGAACGCCTCGGTCAGCGGCACGCCCGCCGTCACCATCCCGGTGGTCGGCATCACCGCGGCCCAAGGCGCCACGCTGGACGCCGCCATCGCCGCCGGCCCCACCACGCTGAGCTGGTCGGCTGCTTACGTCGGCTTCCCCTACGGCACCGGTGGTCTGATCTCCGGCTTCAGCTCGTTCGGCATGACCGCCGAGCTTGGCTTGAAGCCCAACATCGGCGCGCCGGGCGGTGGCATCCTGTCGTCGTACCCGCTGGAACTGGGTGGTTTGGCCACGCTGTCGGGCACCTCCATGTCGGCGCCCCACGTGGCCGGCGGTGTGGCCCTGTTGCTGGAGGCCCAACCCAAGCTGCGCGCCCGCGAGGTGATGGGCCGGCTGCAGAACGTGGCCGATCCCAAGAACTGGTCGGGCAACGCCAGCCTGGGCCTCATCGACCACAGCTTCCGCCAGGGTGCGGGCATGCTGGACATCGTCAGCAGCGCCACGGCCACGGCCACGGTGTCGCCGTCGCAGTTGTCGGCCGGGGAAAGCGCCAGCGGCAGCTACCAGCAGACGCTGACGGTGCGCAACCTGTCGCGTTCGCCGGCCAGCTACACCATCGGGCACCTGCCCGGTGTGGCCGCGGGCCCGAACACCACGTCCGGCAGCAGCTATGCGGTCACGGGCGTGTTCGACGCACCGGCCACCGTCGCGTTCAGCACCACCACGTTGAACGTGCCGGCCAACGGCAGCGCGACCTTCACCGCCACGATCACGGCCAACGCCACCTTGCCGGAACGCAGCCTGTACGGCGGCTACATCACGCTGACGCCCAACGGTGGCGGCACGAAGATGAGCGTGCCTTACGGCGGCTTCAAGGGTGACTACCAGACCACCCAGGTGTTGCTGCCCACGGTGAACAATTTCCCGTGGTTGGCGTCGCTGGCGGGAACCAGCTACACGAACCAGCCTGCGGGGGCCACGTTCACGATGGCCGACGGCAACATCCCCTACTTCCTGCTGCACCTGGACCACCACGCCCAGCGCATCAAGTTGGAGGTGTTCGACGCCGTCAGCGGCAAGGCCTGGAACAAGGTCAGCGACGACGAGTACGTGGGCCGCAACAGCACGCCGACGGGCTTCTTCGCGTTCGCGTGGGACGGCCAGACCTTCAAGGGTGCGGCCGACAAGCCCCGCCAGGTGCAGACCGTGCCCAACGGCCAGTACGTGGTGAAGGTGTCGGTGCTCAAGGCCTTGGGTGAAGAAACCAACCCGGCGCACTGGGAAACCTGGACCTCGCCGGTCATCACCGTGGCACGGCCCTGAGGCCCCAGTCGACCCGGTAGGGCCTACCGGGTCTTTGGCGTGCTCGTCAAGCCTTCAAGGGGTTCTTCGGAACCCCTTGTTCGTGAATGGCATGGCCCTGGGTGAGTACGCAGAATTCAGGCCCTTCACACAGGGGGACACCCATGCTTCGCGGAACCGCTGCCTGCGCGCTCACAGGCATACCAGAACTCCACGCCGACGCGTTCCAAGAGGTGGCCGACGCCACCCAAACCGTCATCGCCAGCCGTGCGGTGGGGGTGTATGCCACCGGCCTGATCTTGGAGGGTTATGCCTCCAAGGGATTCCACAACAAGGCCAAGTCCTGCAACTGGGGGCCGATGGCGGGTTTTGTGCTGGACGATCCGCGCTTCACCAAGGTGGGCGGCAGCACCGAAGGACAGGCCGAACAGAAGGCGGCGTTGCTGCACGCCATCGAGGACGACGCCATCGAAGTGCCGCTGTTCATCTCCGACGCGCGCCGCCAATGGCTGATGCAGCAGCGCCTGGTGCAGTTGGTGGACCGCGACAACGACGCCTACCTGCTGCGCGCGGTGTCACCCTGGGGCCTGAAGCTGGACTTCCGGCTGCAGCCGGAGCGGCCCGAAGGCGCCCACGAAAAGATGTGGGCCGTGCTCTACCGCAGCGCCGACCGCCAGAGCGCGCGCGATGCCGCCGCCACCAGCGGCGCCTGGACCCCGGTGATGGCCATGCGCGACCCGCTGTGCGTCATCCCTGCCAGCGATTACCGCGCCGCTACCACCGGCGACTACGACCTCTTCGCGGTCTGGGCGCTCCAGGCCGACTACAGCCCCGACGGCGCCGACAAACGCATGGTTGGCCACGCCGCACTCGAAGCGGCCATCCGGGCCCGGCAGGCCAACACGGGTGAAGACGCCCACCTGGGCAACATGACACAACGTTTGCGCAGCCTGCGCGACAAGTTGAACACCGCGTTCCTGCGCCGTGGCTACACCGGCGGCAACATGGTGCACCACAGCGACGAAGGCGGCCGTCCGTTCGTGAAAGACATCGACCTGCCGATCTTTGCGGTGGTCCCTGGCGGCAAGGAGGCGTACGCGCTGCGCAGCGTGCCCGACCTGCGCCAGTTCATCACCAAGGTACTGAACGACCAGTCCAAGTACGCCACGGTGGTCAGCCCGGGCTGGGTGACCCAGCTGGTGTTCGGCGACAACGTGACAGCCGCGAAGGCGTTGAAAGCCGACCTGCTGGCTTTCGACAAGCGGCGGCTGAAACAAAAACCCTCCGCCCCGCTGATGGCCGAACTGGTGGCCTTTGACCGTAGCCGGCTGAAGCCGGTGCACAAGGGTTGAAAGGCGGTCGTGCTCGCCGGCCGATCAACGCTGGCGCCAGGTGGGCACGTTTGGCGGAAGCGGTGAGATTCGAACTCACGGGCCCTTGCGAGCCGCCGGTTTTCAAGACCGGTGCAATCGACCACTCTGCCACGCTTCCGGGGTGCGACGGGTTGTCTGTCGATCAGGGCGCGGAGTGTAAAGGCAAGTGGGGGGCCTGCGCGCCGGTGGACCGGGGCGGTGTGCGTCGAGTCGGCCCGCTTGCAGCGTCGCTGCCGCGGCCCCTTCAGCGGCCGGTCTGCCTCGCTTGGCGCTGCTGTTCGCGCAGCATGAACAGGTAGAGCTGTTCCACTTTCTCGCGGGCCCAGGGCGTTTTGCGCAGGAACTTCAGGCTGGAGTTGATGCTGGGGTCGCTGGTGAAGCAGCGCACCGCGATGCGCTCACCCAGGCCGGGCCAGCCGTAGTGGGCCACCAGGGCCGTCAGCAGCGCTTCCAGCGTCAGGCCGTGCAGCGGGTTGCGTGGTTGTGGCGCGGGTGGCTTGGGTGGCGGGCTGTCGGTCATGGCGTCAGGCGTCTTGCAGTTCGCCAGGCGTTTGTTCGGCGGCGCAAGGCAGTTGCAGCAGCTCGCGCCGGCCACCGTCCACACGCACGCCGCTCAGCGCACCGCCCCACACACAGCCGGTGTCCAGGGCCAGCAGGTCGGGCCGGTTCACCAGGCCCAGTGTGCTCCAGTGGCCGAACGCCACCGGCTGGCCGTCGCTGGCACGGCCTGGCACGGCGAACCAGGGGTGCAGCCCCGGCGGTGCCTGGTCGGGGTGGCCCTTGGCCTTGAAGTCCATTTCGCCGTCTGCCGCGCAGTAGCGCAGGCGTGTCAGTGCGTTGATGACGGTGCGCAGGCGGTCGGCGCCTTGCAGCCCGGCCTGCCAACGGGCCGGTTGGTTGCCGTACATCTGTGGCAGGAAATCGGCGAGGTCGGGGCCGCGCAGCAACTGGCCCACCTCGTCGGCCAAGGCCAGCGTGGTGGCCGTGTCCCAGGCCGGCAGCACGCCGGCGTGCACGCACAGCCAGCCTTCCACCTGTGCGGCCAGCGGCCGGTGGCGCAACCAGTGCAACAGGGCTTCGCGGTCGGGCGCGACCAGCAGCGGGCCCAGCGTGTCCCCGCGTTTGGGGGGGCGCACGCCATGGGCCACGGCCAGCAGGTGCAGGTCGTGGTTGCCCAGCAGGGCCGTCACGGCGTTGCCCAGGCCTTGCAGGCGGCGCAACACGCCCAGGCTGTCGGGGCCGCGGTTGACCAGGTCCCCCAGCAGCACCAGGTGGTCGCGCGAGGGCGAAAAGCCGGCTTCGTCCAGCCAGCGCGCCAGGGCGGCGTCGCAGCCCTGCAGGTCACCCAGGAGATAAATCATCACGCGATTCTGCTACGCTCCCGGCCCTTCACATTCCCTGTCGGGGGCCCCGTGCCGCCGGCCAACATGGACGTTGCCCTTTTAGCCTTCCTGATCCTTCTCAACGGTTTGTTCGCCATGTCTGAAATGGCGTTGACGGCTTCGCGCAAGGCGCGGCTGCAGGTGATGGTGGAAAGCGGCGAACCCGGCGCCGCGGCGGCCATGGAGTTGCACGACAACCCCACGCGTTTTCTGTCGACGGTGCAGATCGGCATCACGTCGATCGGGGTATTGAACGGTATCGTCGGTGAAGCGGCTTTCTCTCAGCCGCTGGCCAACTGGTTGGTGCACGACCTGAACGTGGCGCAGAAGCCGGCGTCGCTGGCCGCCACCGCGCTGGTGGTGGTGATCATCACCGTGCTGACCATCATCTTCGGCGAGCTGGTGCCCAAGCGCCTGGGCCAGATGTACCCCGAGACCGTGGCCCGCCTGGTGGCGCGCCCGATGAACTGGCTGTCGGCGGCCACGCGGCCCTTGGTGCTGTTGCTGTCGGCTTCCACCAATGCGGTGTTGAAGCTGCTGGGCATCCGCGGTGGGCCGGCGCGGTCGGTGACGGAAGAAGAGATCGCGGCCAGCCTCGAAGAAGGCCTGGACGCCGGTGTCATCGAAGCGCAAGAGCACCAGATGGTGCGCAACGTGTTCCGCCTGGACGACCGCCAGATCGGTTCGATGATGATCCCGCGCGCGGAAATCGCTTGGGTCGATGTCGACGCGTCGCAGGCCGAGGTGCTGGCCCTGATCAGCGAACACGGCCACACCCGCTACCCCGTGTGCCGCGGCAGCCTGGACGACGTGATCGGCGTGCTGGGCGCGCACAGCCTGTTGCAGCCGCTGGCCCAGGGCCAGGCGCCCGACCTGCAGGCCCTGCTGAAGCCGCCGGTGTTCGTGCCCGAGACCTTGTCGGGCATGGAACTGCTGGAGCACTTCCGCACCAGCCGCGCCGATCTGGTCTTCGTGGTGGACGAGTACGGCGCAGTGCAGGGCGTGATCAGCGAGCGCGATGTGCTGGAAGCCATCACCGGCGAATTTGCCGGCACCAGCGACGAAGACGCCTGGGCGGTTCAGCGTGCCGACGGCAGCTGGCTGATCGATGGCCTGATCCCGGTGCCTGAGCTGAAGGACCGGCTGGAGCTGAAAGAATTGCCCGACGAAGAGCGCGGGCGCTACAACACGCTGGCCGGCATGGTGATGCTGTTGCTGGGCCGCTTGCCGCGCACCGCCGACGCGGTGCAATGGCAGGGCTGGCGTTTCGAAGTCGTCGACCTCGACGGCAAACGTGTCGACAAGGTGCTGGCAACCCGCACCGAAAACCCTGGAGAAGAAGAATGATCAACCAGTTGCTGCACCGTGACCCCACCGGGGTGGACAGCCAGCAGCACCGCAATGTGCGCGTGAAGGTGCCTGTCACCGACTGGCGCATGACGGAACAGCTGAACGCGGCCTTCCTGACCGGTGTGGAGTTCGGCGACGCCGCCCGCGACTTCCCCGTGGTGTTCGTGCGTGCCGGGCAGGACGCCGATGGCAAGCCCGAGATCGCCCCCATCGCCGTGCTCGGCATGGTGCAGAACGAAAACCTGTACGTCGAGGCCGACGGCAAGTGGCGTGCGCGGTACATCCCGGCATCGCTGGCCACCTACCCCTTCGCGGTGGGCCGCATCGACGAAGAGCGTTTTGCCGTCTGCATGGACGCGGCCTGGCCCGGTGTCAACACCACCGAAGGCGAAGCCCTGTTCAACGCCGCTGGCGAGCCCACCGAGTTCCTGAAGCAGGTGCAGCAGCAGCTGGAAACGCTGGAAACCGAAACCCAGCGCACCCGCGTGCTGTGCCGTCGTCTGTGGGACCTGGGCCTGCTGACCGACATGCGCTTCGACGCCAAGCTGGTGGACGGCCGTGAACTGGCGGTGGACGGTTTCCTGGCCATCGACGAAGCCAAGCTGACGGCCCTGCCGGAAGCCGAGGTGGTGGACCTGCACCGCAGCGGCCTGCTGGGCTTGATCCACGCCCACTTCGTGTCCATGGGCCACATGCGCCGCCTGCTGGACTGGCACGTGGTGCGCCACAACCTGCTGCCGGCGCAGGCCTGAAGCCCCCCAGGGTGTGGCCGCGTTGGCCTGGCGCCTGCCGCCGCTGACCGCGCCGCGCCCTGCTCGCTGGCGCGCCCGCGCCGCGGCCGTGGTGCGGGCCGCGACCCTGGCCGCGGGCGTGCTGGTGGGCGCTGCGGCCACCGCGCAGCCGGCCCCTGCCGTGGCGCCGCCGGCCGCCGATGGGCCCCCCTGCCTGGCCGACAGCGCCGGCGCGTCTTTGCGCTGGCCGGGCCTTCGCTACACCTGCCTGGGTCTGCCCGACGGCAGCGCTGTGCTGCTGGCGCAGGCGGGCCTGGAAGCGCCGTCGGCACCGGTGGTCTTGCTGGTGCACGGCCTGGGCCAGAACGGCCACCGCGACTGGGCACCCACCTTCGAGGCGCTGGCCGCCCAGTACCGCGTGTTGGCGCTGGACCTGCCGGGTTTTGGCGCTTCGCCGCCGCCAGGCCGGGCCTACAGCTTTGATGCCCTGGACCGCACGTTGCTGCAGGTGCTGGACCTGGCCGCACCCGGCCGGCCGGTGCACGTGGTGGGGCATTCGTTGGGCGGCGCCCTGGCCTTGCACTTCGCGCACCGCCAGCCGCAGCGCGTGGCCAGCCTGGTGCTGGTGGACGCGGCCGGCATCCTGCTCAAGCCCGTCTTCGTGCGAGAAATCGCGCGCCCAGTGGCGCCGCGGGTGGGCATTGGCGCTGTCGACCGCTTCTTCGGCTTCTTGGAAGACCGGGTCAACGGCCTGCAATCGCTGCTGCTGCTGGGCCGAGACGACCGCTACGACTTCGTCCCCTGGCTGATGCGCCACCCCGAGGTGCGTCAGGCCTTGTTGGGCGGCCTGGTGCAGGTGGACGCTGCCCTGGGCCTGGTGGAGCACGACTTCAGCGCCGCGTTGCGCGAGGTGCGCGCACCCACCACGGTGATCTGGGGCGAACACGACCGCGTGGCGCCGCTGCGGACGGGCCAGGTGCTGGCGCGGCGCCTGCCGCAGGCCCAGCTGCAGGTGGTGCCGGGCGCTGGCCACACGCCCATGCTGGAGCAGCCGGCGGATTTCCATCGGCGTTTGTTGGCGGCCCTGGCGGCACCGCCCGCCGCCGGCACGGCCTGGGCGCCAGCGGTGGGGCCTTCCCAGGGCCATGTGGTGTGCCAGGGCGGCCAAGGGGCCCGCTACAGCGGCCGTTTCGAGAGCCTGACCTTGCAAGACTGTGGCCGGGTGCGGGTGGAAGACGCCTGGATCGGGCGGCTGGTGCTGCGCAACAGCACGGTCAGCCTGCTGAACAGCGTGGTGCAGGCGCCGGACGACCGTGCAGGCGGTGCCGCGGTGGACGCGGTGGACAGCGAACTCACGGCCACCGCCAGCCGCCTGCAGGGGCCGCTGGCCCTGCGCAGCGAGAACAGCTTTTTCGACCTCGCCGGTGTCAGCCTGCGTGCCCAGGGGCCGGTGCTGGACCTGCGCGGCGCGCGCAACCGGCTGTTCCTGTCGGTCAGCGACTGGCAGGGCAGCGACCTGCAGGGCGACGCCCACGTCATCTGGCCGCGGCCTTGAGGCGCCGGGCAGCGCCCAGGGTGGGCTGCGCTGCGCTCAGCGCTTGAGAGCGCTCAGGCCGGCTCGGCCGCCAGGCCCAGCGCCTGCGCCACCCAGCGCGGGTCGTTGCTGACGCGCACGGTGTCGAAAGCCACCTGGGCCTCGGGAAACCGCCGCCGCAACAGGTTCAGCCACTGTTTCAGGCGCCCCGCACGGTGGCGCGGCGCCACGTGGCGGGCCACGTTGGCCCAGAAGCGCGGCAACAAGGCCTGCACCTTGGCCCAGTCGGGCGCGGTGGCGCCGCGCACGGCCCAGGCCAGGCCAGGGTCGGCCACCAGGCCGCGGCCCAGCATCAGTGCGCTGCAGCCGCTTTCGGCCAGGCAGCGCTGCGCGTCTTCCACGGTCCACACCTCGCCGTTGGCCACCACGGGGATGTGCACCGCCTGGCGGATCAGCGCGATGCGGTCCCAGTACGCCGGCGGCCGGTAGCCGTGCACCTTGGTGCGGCCGTGCACCACCAGCTCGTCGGCCCCGGCGCTGGCGATGGCGTGGGCGTTGTCCAGCATCAGCGCTTCGTCGCGGTGGCCCAGGCGCATCTTGGCCGTCACCGGCACGGCGGCAGGCACGGCGCGGCGCACGGCGGCCACGATGGCGTGCACCAGCTCGGGTTCGTCCAGCAGCACCGCGCCGCCGCGGTGGCGGTTCACCGTGGGCGCCGGGCAGCCGAAGTTCAGGTCGATGCCGGCCGGCTGCAGCGTGGCCAGGCGTGCGGCGTTGTCGGCCAGGCAGGGCGGGTCACTGCCCAACAGCTGGGCGCGCACCGGCACGCCGGCGGCGGTGCGGCCGCCGGTCAGCAGTTCGGGCACCACGCGCGTGAACACGCGGCGCGGCAGCAGCTGGTCGGTGACGCGGATGAACTCCGACACACACAGGTCCACGCCGCCCACCTGGGTGAGCACGTCGCGCAGGCTGTGGTCCAGCAGGCCCTCCATCGGCGCCATCAGGATGCGCAGGCCGCTGGGGGCGGCGGGCGCCGTGTGCAGGGCCGGCGGCGGGGGCGTGTTCATGCCGGGTGGGTGGTGGGCAAGGGGTGGGCTGAACCGGCGTTGGGTCGGAGCCTGTGTGCGGCGCCAGCCCCCGTGGGCATCAGGCCCAGGGCGGGGTGTCGTCGCCCGCGCCGGCGGGTGCCACGGGGGCCGCTGCCGCAGGGGCCTCAGACGTGGCCGTTGCGCCCGTTGCTGGGGCCGGTGCGGCCTGCACCGTGCCGAAAGGCTGCAGGCCGCCCAGGCCTTCGGCCAGTTCTGGCAGCAGCTGGCGCAGTTCGCCGGTGGTCAGCGCCACGTCGGCTTCGAAGTTTTCGTCCTTGGCACCGGGGCCGCTGGCTTTTTCACGGCCTTCCAGCACCACGTCCAGCAGCTTGATCTTCTTCAGCGCGCCGCTCTCCGTCAGCACGAAGGACACGCGGCCGGCCCAGGTCATGGCCAGCTGCGTGGGCTGTTTGCCCTGCTTCAGGTGCTCGGCGATTTCTTCGATGTCCAGGTTGTGGCGCGTGTAGCGCACGCTGGCCTTTTCGCTGTCGGGCTGCTTCAGTTCGCACTCACGGTCGATGGAAAAGCCCGCCGGGCCTTCGCGTTCACCCAGCCACTGCGCCATGGCCACCGACGGCGACAGGGCCGTCTGTGCCGGCGTCAGCACCACGCCCGGGCCCAGCAGTTCGCGCAGGCGCGTCATCACCACGTCGCCCCGCTTGGCGCTGGCCACGCCCAGCACGCACCAGCCGCCTTCCAGGTCCAGCCACACCCAGGTGCTGCTGCGTTTGGGGAAGGCGCGGGGCAGCAGGCTGTGCACCACCTCTTCTTTCAGTTCCTTGGCGCGTTTGCCTTTGGGGCGGCGGCCGGTTTCTTTTTCGATCTGGTCGAGCTTGGCTTCCACCTCGGCCTTCACGGCCGAACTGGGCACGGCCTTGCTCTCGGCGCCCAGCAGCAAGATGAGCTGGCCGGCCACACTCTCCATCAGCGCGCCATGGGCCTGGCCGCGCGGTTCCAGCCAGCCCATGGATTCGGGCTGCGAAGCACCACAGGCCACGAAGCGGCTTTGCCCCAGGCGGTTTTCAATCTCGGCCTGGGTGGGCGGTTGCCATTGGTCGATGCGGTAAAGCTGGGCTGACTTGAACATGCTGGCGGTCTGGTGGGGCACCCTGGGCCGGGCCGGTGAGGACTGGGGGCCCTTGGGGGCAGGCCTGTCGGCGAGGCCCGGCGTTTGCACGGGAAAGGGCGCGCATTCTAGGCGCGCGGCCGTGGTCGGGCGGCCACGCCCACAGCTGCGAAAATGCGCGGTTCGAACCACGCACCACGCGCCCACCCGGCGCCCGCACCATGACCGTACAGCTCAAGAAGCCCACCGCCGGCGCCACCCCCATCCGCGTGGTCAGCCGCGACACCTTCCCGGCCCAGTTGAAGGCCGCGCCAGAACCCACCCGCCGCTGGCTGCAGGCCAATGGCTTCACCGGCGCACCCGACACCCACGCCCTGGTGCCCGCTGCCGACGGTGGCCTGGGCGAGGTGTGGGCCGGTGTGCGCGACGCCGCCTACCCCTGGGCGCTGGCGGCGCTGCCGCGCAGCCTGCCGGCTGGCCGCTACGCGCTGAGCGAACACGGCCTGGCCGTGGACGCCGAAGCTGCGGCCATGTCCTGGGAACTGGGCGGCTACCGCTTCGACCTGTACAAGCCCGCCCACCGCGAACCCGCGGTGCTGATGCTGCCCAGCAGCCCTGAAGCCCAGCGTGGCCTGGCGCTGGCCGCGGCCATCGCCTCCACGCGCGACCGGGTCAACACCCCGGCGGAGCACATGGGCCCGGCCGCCCTGGCCGGTGCCGTGGAACTGGTGGCCAAGCAGTTCGGCGCCAAGTTCAAGCAGACCGTGGGCGACGCGCTGCTGAAGGCCGGCTTCCCGGCCGTGCACGCCGTGGGCCGGGCCGCCGACGGTGTGGCGCGTGCGCCGCGCCTGATCGAGCTGACCTGGGGCAGCACCAAACACCCGCGCCTCACCCTCGTGGGCAAGGGCGTGTGCTTCGACAGCGGCGGCCTGGACATCAAGCCCGCCGACGGCATGCGCTGGATGAAGAAGGACATGGGCGGCGCCGCAAACGCCCTGGGCCTGGCCCAGCTGGTGATGGCGCTGAAGCTGCCGGTGCAGCTGCACCTGATCATCCCCGCCGTGGAGAACGCCATCAGCGGCAACGCCTTCCGCCCCGGTGACGTGTTCAAGACCCGCGCCGGCCTGCACATCGAAATCGGCAACACCGACGCCGAAGGCCGCGTGATCCTGTGCGACGCCTTGGCCTACGGCGCCGAAAGCGTGCCCGACCTGATCATCGACCTGGCCACGCTGACCGGCGCCGCCCGCGTGGCCCTGGGCCCGCAACTGCCGGCCCTGTTCTGCCGCGACATGGCCACGGCGCGCGACCTCGTCGACCAGGGCCTGGCCACGCACGACCCGGTGTGGCACCTGCCGCTGTGGGCCGACTACCACGGCAGCATCGAGAGCGACATCGCCGACATCGTCAACACCGGCCGCAACGGCCTGGGCGGTGCCATCACGGCGGCGCTGTTCCTGGAAGACTTCGTGCCCGCCGGCCAGGACTGGCTGCACCTGGACCTGTTCGCCTGGAACGACAGCGCCCGCCCCGGCCGCCCGGTGGGCGGTGAAGCGCAGGGCCTGCGCACGCTGCTGGGCTTCCTGGAGCGCCGCTACCGCGCCTGAGCCATGCACCGCTGAGGGCCGCCAGCGCGGGGCGGTGGGCGCGGCGCCGGCCGTGTCCGCCGGCCTGCCGTCAGCCGGCGCGCCGCCACGGTGCCCAGGCCGCCAGCGCCAAGGCGGTGGCGGCCAGCAGCGCGCCCAGCTTCACCAGCGCCGCGGCGGCCATGGGCAGTGACAACAACCAGGCCCAGGGTTCATGGCCGGCGCGCACCAGCCACCAGCAGCCCAGCGTGCAGGCGTCTTCCAGCAGGTCGGCGCCCACCGCCACCGGCAGTGCCCAGCCCAGCCGGTTCAGCCACACCGGAGCGGACTGCCCGCCCCGCCGCAGACCCGCCAGCCGCGCAAAGCCCTGGGTGCAGAACCAGGCCAGCACGTAGGCGTAAGCGGCGATGAAGGGCAGGTCGGCCAGCACCGCCCAAGGCACAGCGTTGAAGCGGATGGGCGCCAGCGCGCCCAGGTCCAGCACCGCCGCCAGCTGCCAGTGGGCGAAGTACAGCGGTGCCGTCAGCCAGTGCACCGCTTGTGGGCTGTGGCCACTGAGCAGCCAGCCCATCCACAAGAACAGCAGCGGCAGCGCCAGCACCGCGGCCAGCAGCACGCCGTGGCCTGGGCGTGCTTGCGCCCACGCGGTGTCCGCCGGTGCATGCAGCGGTGGGTGGGCGACGCTGGGGTGTTCCTGGGCCGGCCCGTCGGTGGGGCGCACGGCCAGGCCGCTCAGCGCCCACAGCGGGGTGGCCCAGCTTTCGCTGTGGATGCGGCGTGGCCGCGGCGTGCCTTCACCGGGCAGCGCCTGAACCAGGGCGGCGCTCACGGCCTCGGGGGTGTCCAGGGGCTGGCCCTGCGGTGAGGTCAGGCGCAGACCGCAGCGCACGGCTTCGCTGACCAGCCAGGCCAGGGCCTGGCCCGACAGCGCCGCTTCGGGCGTGGTGTAGCCGCCGCCCACGTCGCAGTGCGCGCCCCGGAACCACAGCTGCTGCAGGCTGCCTTCGGTGCCGAACTCGGTGCGGAACGGGCCGTTGTCTTCCAGGTACGCACGGGCCTTGAACTGGGCCCGCTGTTCGTCCAGCGCCAGGGCTTGGCGCACATGCACAAACGCTTTGCCGGCGGCGCGCGGTTCGGCCGTGAAGCCGGTGGTGAAGGGCGGCATGCCCACGGCGGCGACGGTGTCCCACACGCCCACGAACTGCACCGGCACCCGCCGCGTGGCTGGCGTGCCGAACAGCGTGCGCAGTTGGTTGGCGATGGCCTTCAACCGGTCGTCGCCTTCCTGGCGTTGCGAGAAGTAGGCGTGCACCAGCGTGGTCACCATGGTGTCCAACTGCGGCTGCAACAGGCCGAACTGGTTCACCAGGCCGGCCACGGCGCGCGCGGTGAACGCGCCGCGCGAAAAGCCCAGCAGGAAGATCTGTGGCGGCGGCTCACCGTCCGCCAGACCTGGGGGGTAGGCGCGCATCAGGAAGCGGTAGCACTCCGCAATGTTCTCGTACACGCCTTGGCCAAACGCCAGGCCGGCCATGCGCTCGCTGCGGCGCTTCAGGCTGTCGGCGATGGTGGCGCCGGGCAGTTCCGCGGGGTTGCCCACGCCGGGGTCGTAGAACAGCACGCGGCGTGCGTCGGGGGCCTGGGCCAGCAACTCGCACAGCTTCACCACGTTGGTGTCGCGCTGGCGGCCGGTCAGGTTGTTGTTGGTGCCGTCGCAGCACACCAGCAGTTGCAGGGGTGTGGTCTGTGGTGGTGTGTCGTGGTCCATGGGCCCTCCCGGCCGCCCTCTCAACGGGGTGGCCCGGTTCTAAGCCCTGGGCTGCGGCGGGGCAAGCCCTGGGTGGTGGATGTGGCACCACGGCCGCCCAGGGCCACCGCGAAAACCCAGGCCACCGGCGCGTCCGGGGCGGGCCATCATTGGCCGACTCCGCGGCCGCCGCGCCGTCCAACACCACAGGCAGCCCACCATGTCCGTCACCTCCGAACCTCCCGTGCTGGTGCACCGTGCCGGCGCGCACGACGCGGTGTGCGTCATCACGCTGAACCGCCCGGCCGCGCTGAACAGCTTCACCGCCGCACTGCACGCACAGCTGTTGCCCGCCCTGGAAGCGGCCGCCGCCGACCGCGGCGTGCGCGCCGTGCTCATCACCGGCCAAGGGCGGGGCTTTTGCGCTGGCCAGGACCTGACCGACGCCGCCATGGTGGCCCAGCCCGACGGTGGCCCGGTGGACGTGGGTGCTGTCATCGACACCCACTACCGGCCGCTGGCCTTGCGGCTGCGCAGCATGCCGGTGCCGGTGGTGATGGCCGTCAACGGCGTGGCCGCGGGCGCCGGTGCCAGTTTGGCGTTGTGCGGCGATCTGGTGGTGGCTGCGCGCAGCGCGAGCTTCGTGCAGGCTTTCAGCAAGATCGGCCTGGTGCCCGACTGCGGCGGCACCTGGTTGCTGCCGCGCCTGGTGGGGCGCGCCAAGGCCTTGGGCTTGGCCCTGCTGGGCGACAAACTGCCCGCCGAAGAGGCGGAACGCCTGGGGTTGATCTGGCAAGTGGTGGACGACGTCGCGCTGATGCCCAGCGCTTTGGCCTTGTGCGAGCGCCTGGCCGCCATGCCCACCAGAGCCCTGGTGGCCACACGGCAGGCCTTGGACGAAGCCGCCGGGCTGGACTTCCCCCAGGCGTTGACACTGGAAGCCACGGTGCAGCGCGAACTGGGCCGTGGTGCCGATTTCGTGGAGGGCGTGTCGGCCTTCTTCGCACGGCGACCGCCGGTGTTCAGGGACCGCTGAGCGCCGCAGGCGCTGGCCGCCTCCACAGCGGCTCAGGCCCCGGCGGCCGGCGCCGGGCGGTGCGGGCTGGACGGGGGCACCAGGGCTGGCGCTGTGGGCCGCCGCGGTGCGGGCGCGGCGGCCAGCGTCTGCGCCGGGCCGTGGCCCCGCGGTGGCAGGCGCCCCCCGCTGGCCAGGGCCCAGCCTTCGGTCGCTTGGGCCGGTGCGTGCACCAGCGTGCGCACGCCGGCCAAGCCCGCTTCGGCGCAGGCGGCCAGCAGCCGCTCCACGCCGGTTTCGCCCAGCGTCGCGGCAAACTGCTGCCAGCGGCGGTTCACGCGTGCATCGCACCAGGCGTCTTCCAGGGCCTGGCGGGTGGCGCGGTTGTCCAGGCGCTGGCCGGCTTCCAACAGGCGTGGGGCCAGCGCGCCGGCCCACAGCTGAAGTTCATGCCGCTGGCTCGGGTCGGTCAGCAAGGCGGCCACCTGACGGATGCGGGCGCCCCAACCAGGCACCGCGAACTGCAGCGTCAACAGCACCTGCAGGCCTTGCACGGCGTTGAGCACCCGCACGCGGTTGGGCGGCAGCGCGCGCAGCGGGATGCGCAGCGCCTCGGCGAAGGACAGCGGCGTGGTGAAGCTGGCCAGCACCGCCAGCCGCCAGGCTTCAGCGGCCGCCAGGCCAGGGAGCGGCGTGTCCAGGCCGGCTTCCAGCCGCGCGGCGCGGCGCAGCGCGGCGCGGGTGTCCAGGCCGGGCTCCGACCAGGCGCGCGCTGCGCGCTGGCTCAGCACGGCCAAGTGACCGGCGGCGTAGGCGGCTTGGCGGTTCAAGCGCAGCGTCACCGGGCTGTGGTCGCCTTCGGGATGCCCCCCCAGCGCCTGGCGTGTGACCGGGCACACCGGCACGTCGATTTGGGCCAGGTAGTGGGGTGTGAGCTGCAGGCCTTCGAATGCGATGCCTTCGCGCCAAGCCTGCGTGCGCAGTTGCAGCCACTGGCGCACCTGGCGGGTGGCCAGCAGCGTGCGGCGACCGAACACGGCCTTGCCGGCGCGCCAGCCTTGGCCGATCGGCGTGCCGTCCAGCAGCAGGCCGGCGGGGGGCACCAGGCCGTGGTGGGCGTGGTCCCAGCCCAGTTCGAAGCCGGTGTGGTCGCAGGCATCGGCCTGCAGGGTGTCGATGTCGAGGGTGGCCTGTTGCATCACGGTCTCCGTGCGGGACCAGGCGGGATGCCCGGTGCATGGAAACACAGTGTCTGGCCGCACAGGCTCAAAGAATGAGCCTGTGAAATCGCGCGGTCCGGCGCGGCGTGTGGCCTCGGCGTGTGACCTCGGCACCGGTCAGCGGGCCGCGGCGCTGCGACAGGCCAGGTGCAGCCCTTGCACCAATGCCCATCCCAGCACGATGCCAACGCCATCGGCCAACAGGTCGGCCCATTCGGCGCTGCGTGGGGGCATTTGGGCCTGCACCACTTCGACGAAGGCGCCGAAGGCCAGCAGCGCCAGGGCCAGGCGCAGCCGATGCCAGCCCGCGTGGGCGCCTGGTGGCGTCGGCCAGCCCAGGCTGGCGCACCAGGCCAGGCTGGCAAAGGCCAAGGCGTGGTTCAGCTTGTCCCAATGGGTGTGCAACTGGGGCGGTGGTGCGGGGCTGAAGGCCAGCCAGCAAATCACCAGCACCAGCAGGGCCAGCAACCAGCGCCAGGCCCGGCGCCAGCCCAGGGCTTGCTGCAGGCATTGGTTCAGGTTCATCGTGTCGGCCAAGAAAAAAGGCGCGGCCTGGGGCACGCGCCTGGGTGGGGTGCAGGCCCGCTGCGCCAGCGCAGCGGGCCAAGCCCGGGATCAGCGGTCTTTGCGCATGCGGGCGCTGGCGATGGGCAGGCCCGTGGTGGTGGAGGTTTCGCCGCCCAGCACGAACATCGTGTACACGCCTTGCGACTGCAGCGGCACGTCGGTGCTGCTGTAGATGACGTCGGTGCTGGTGACGTCCACCACCGCAGCGGTGGAAGACGGCGTCACGGCGTAGCTGGAGGCGGTGCCGAGCACGACGCCCGAGACCAGGGGGTCGTAGCCGATGGACATGGTCACCGGGGCCGTGCCCAGCGCGGCGTTGACCACGCGGATGCGCACGCGGGACGAAGACGGCAGGCTGTTGTCGTCGGTCAACACCTGGTCGACGTAGCCGCTGCTGGCGTTGCCGTAGACGATGACGGTGTAGTCGCCGCCGGCCGCGAACGTGCGCGGCTTGGTCACTTCGGTGCCGTTCAGCGTCAGCGTCACGGCGGTGGTGCCGGCGGTGACCTGCTTGTACGGGTTGTTGTTGTTCGGCGAGGTCAACAGGCCGGCGACGGCCGTGCCGCCCACCGACATCATGGCCGTGCCCTTGGCGTCCAGACCGGCCACCAGGCGCACACGGGCCTTGGTGTTCTTCATGTCGGTCTTGGTGGCGGCCTGCTGCACCAGGTGCGTGCCGTTGACCAGCACACCGCCGGTGCCGGCGGCCGTGATGATCAGCGTGGAATGCTCCTTGGCCGTCAGCGTCAGCGTGGTGTCCAGGCGCACATCGGCTTCGCCGGTGGCGTTGGCGGTGGTCACGCGCAGGCGGTAGGTGCCGGCGACGATGTCCTTGTAGCCGCCCAGGGTGGCCGAGCCGACACCGGCCGAGGTGGCGCTGGTCTTGTCGAGTTCGGTGGCCGTGGGCGTCAGGTAGACGTCGAACGAACCCATGTCCGTGGTGGCGTTGTAAACGCGCATGCGGGCATTGCCGGCGTTGGTGCCGCTGAAGGCGTCGCTGTTCTCGTCTTCCGGCAGCGTGGCCATGCGGATGGAGCCCTCAGAGCCCCAGATCACGCCCGTGAAATGCTTGTCCTTGCTCAGCGAGTAGCTGGCCGACAGCAGCGTCTGCGACGTGCCCTTGGCGTTCAGCTTGATGGCGTAGGTGGCGGCGCTGGGCGTGATGTTGGCCGTCAGCGTGTCTTTGCCCACGGCGTCGAACTTCTTCACGTCGTCCAGCAGCACGTCGACCGAGGTCGAGTCCGCCGTCAGGTTCAGGACACGCAGCGAGGTGGTGCCGGCGTCGTCGCTGCTGCTGCCACCGCAAGCGGCCAGCAGCAGGGTCGTGGCGCTGAACAGGGCCAACAGGCCGCGGCGCACCAACAGGTTTCGGGTCATCTTTCTTCCTTGGGGAGAGGGTCAGGGCAACAAGCCGGTGGTGCCGCGAAGCACCGGGGCCCGCTGCGTCAGCGGGCAGGTGCCACAGTGTGCAGGACTCGACGGGCCAGCGGATTCTATGTGAGTGCCGCGCCGCGCTCAGACACATGTCCTCACACAGGGCCTACGCTGGGAAACACGCGCCCCCTAGGCTCGTGGCCCATGGAAAACAAGCCCGACCACGTGTTCTTGGTGGAAGACGACCTGGCGCTGCGCGACCTGCTCGCGGCCTACCTGGTCCGGCAGGGCCTGGCGGTGGTGGCGCTGGGCAGTGTGGAAGACCTGGAGCGCCGGCTGCAGCGCCAGCGGCCGGACCTGCTGGTGTTGGACATCGGCCTGCCGGGCCAGTCTCGCCTGGCTTTCTGCCAGGCCTTGCGCAACCGCGGCGACCGGCTGCCCGTGGTCTTGTTGACCGCCCGCAGCGAGGAGGTCGACCGCGTGCTGGGCCTGGAACTGGGCGCCGACGACTACCTGGTCAAGCCTTTCTCGCAGCGCGAGTTGTTGGCCCGCATCCGCGCGGTGCTGCGGCGCGCCCATCCCGGCCAGGGCCCGCCGCAGCGTGCGGCCGCGACCGAAGGCGCCGAGGAAGTGCCGCTGGGCGCCGTCACGTTCGTGCCGGCCACCCGCAGCCTGTGGGCGGACGGCGAACTGCGGGTGCTCAGCACCGTGGAATTCGCCTTGCTCAGCGAACTGGTGGCCCACCCCCACGAAGCCCTGAGCCGTGAGCACCTGCTGGCGGTGTCGCACGCCACGGCCTCGGGCGGCGGCCTGCTCGCGCGCACGGTGGACGTGGCCGTGATGCGCCTGCGCAAGCGCGTGGAGCCCGATCCGGCGATGCCGCGCTACATCCAGACTGTGCGCGGCCAGGGCTACATGTTCGTGCCGCACCAGCCGCACCTGCACCGGAGGGCCTGACCGGACACGGGCACGGACCCCTGGTGTCCGTGCCGGTCAGGCACACCCAGATTCACGGGGTTGCAACAGGCGGTCATGTTCGCCGCGTGGCACCTGTTTCATCCCTGGTTGGGGAGGGGCGACATCGGCGCAACATGTTGAACGGCGGCCGCCATGTCTTGTCCCTTCTTCCCCCTAACTTGGGAGCACACCATGATCTCTTCCATAGGCTCGGGCGCATCGTCCGGGCAGGCGGCTGCCATGGCGCAAATGCGCAGCCAGATTTTCAAGAAGTCCGACGCCGACGCCAGCGGTGGCCTGGACGCCACCGAGTTCCGGGCCCTGGTGGCCAATGGGCCAGGTGGCGCCCAGGACGCGGCCAGTGTGGAGACCGACTTCAAGGCTTTCGACAGCAACAGCGACGGCAGCCTCACCCCGGCTGAACTCGATGCGGGTGTCGAGCAGAAGATGCAAGCCTTCCGCAGCACCATGGACCTGTTTGGCGGTGTGGAAGGCAGCGAAGGCCCCCGCGGTCCGGGTGGGCCGCCGCCCGGGCCGCCGCCTGCCGAGCGTGTCGCCGACGACAGCGAGGGCAGCACCAGCAGTTCCGACGAAGCAGACCCGTTGGCCACCTTGTTGGCCGCGCTGGAGAGCGACAGCGCCGGTGCCACGCGCGTGGCTTCGGCCTTGCGTGAACTGTTGCGTGGTTTGACCGAAAGCACTGGCGGCAGCGCAGGCGCCAGTGCCAGCAGCGGTCAGACCATGTCGGTCAGCGCCTGAACACCGCGTCGTGCGCGGCGGCCGGCGTTGGTTTGGTGGAGGCCCCGTGCCTTCGGCTTTCGGTGCCGGCGTACCGCCAGACAAATTGTTCAAGCGCGGGCTGGACTTCCGTTTGTGCCATGCTATAGTAGCGGGCTGAAGTGCCGGTGTAGCTCAGTTGGTAGAGCAGCGCATTCGTAATGCGAAGGTCAACAGTTCGATTCCGTTCATCGGCACCAAGGAATCTCTCGGGTCAGTGGCTGCAAAGCCCCTGACCCGTTTTTCATTCCGGGCCCGTTCGCTGCTGGCCAGGGGCCTTCAGCGAACGGGCCCAGGGCCTTCGGCCAACAGGCCCAGGGCCTTCAGCCCATGGGGCCGTGGCCCTCAGCCAATGACTTCAGGCCATTCGGTGTGGAACCACTGGCCGGCGGGCCGGTCGGTGCGCTCGTAGGTGTGGGCGCCGAAGAAGTCGCGCTGGGCCTGCAGCAGGTTGGCCGGCAGGCGCGCGGCGCGCATGCTGTCGAAGTAGGCCAGGCTGGCGCTGAAGGCCGGCACCGCGATGCCCGCGCCCACGGCCTGCGCCACCACCTGGCGCCACGGGCCTTGTGTGCGGTTCAGCAGGTCGCGGAAGAACGGCGCCAGCATCAGGTTGGGCAGGTCGGGCTGGGCGCGGTAGGCCTCGGTGATGCGGTTCAGGAAGCGGGCGCGGATGATGCAGCCGCCGCGCCACAGTGCTGCGATCTGCCCCAGGTCCAACTGCCAAGCTTTGTGGCCGCTCATGGTGCGCATCAGGTCCAGGCCTTGGGCGTAGCTGATCACCTTGCTGGCATACAGCGCGTCGTGCACCTGGGCCACCAGCGTCGCGCGGTCGACGTTCAACACCGGGGCCGGGCCGTGCAACTGCTGGCTGGCCACCACACGCTGCGCCTTCTGTGAAGACAGGACGCGCGCTTCCACGGCGGCGTTGATGGTGCTGATGACCACCGCGTTTTCCGCCGCGTTCAGCAGCGTCCACTGGCCCGTGCCTTTCTGGCCGGCCTTGTCGAGGATGACGTCGACCAGGGGCCCACCAGTGTCCGGGTCCTTCTGGGCCAGGGCTTTTGCGGTGATCTGGATCAGGTAACTCTGCAGTTCGCCTTCGTTCCACTGTTCGAACACGGCGGCCATTTCGTCGGCGCTGAAGCCGGCGGCCTGGAACAGCGCGTAGGCCTCGCAGATCAACTGCATGTCGCCGTACTCGATGCCGTTGTGGATCATCTTCACGTAATGGCCGGCGCCCCCCGGGCCGATGTGGGCCACGCAGGGTTCGCCTTCGGCCCGGGCGGCGATGGCCTCGAAAATGGGGCGCATCTCCTGCCAGGTGCTGGCCGGACCGCCCGGCATGATGGCCGGGCCCTTGCGGGCGCCTTCTTCGCCGCCAGACACGCCGGCGCCGATGAAGCGCAGGCCGCGCGCGGCCAGCAGGGCGTCGCGGCGCTCGGTGTCGGTGTACAGGCTGTTGCCGCAGTCGACGACGATGTCGCCTTCGTCCAAGAGTGGCAGCAGTTGTTCGATGACGGCGTCCACCGCGCCGCCCGCTTTCACCATCACCAGCACCTTGCGCGGGCGCGACAGGCTGGCCACAAAGGCCGGCAGTTCGGTGAAGCCGGCCAAGCGCTTGCCGGGGTGTTGGGCCGTGAACTGCCGGGTGACTTCCGGGCTGCGGTTGAAGACGCTGACCTGGAAGCCGCGGCTCTCGATGTTCAGGACCAGGTTCTGGCCCATGACGGCCAGGCCGATCAGGCCGATGTCGTTGCCGGATTGCATGCGGAGACCTCTGGGTGGCGGGCACGCGGCCCGGCAAGGCGGGTGGGCTGGGCCGCCGGCCCGGGGCCGGCGGCGGCGGGCGGCTTACTGCGAGGCCGCCTGGTGGTAGTCGGTCACGCGCTGGACCTCGTTCTTCGAGCCCAGCACCACGCTGACACGTTCGTGCAGCTTGGTCGGGCTCAGGTCCATGATGCGCTGGTGGCCGTTGGTGGCCATGCCACCGGCCTGCTCCACCAGGAAGGCCATGGGGTTGGCCTCGTACATCAGGCGCAGCTTGCCGGGCTTGTGCGGCTCGCGTTTGTCCCAGGGGTACATGAAGATGCCGCCGCGGGTGAGGATGCGGTGCACGTCGGCCACCATGCTGGCGATCCAGCGCATGTTGAAATCTTTGCCGCGTGGGCCTTCCTTGCCGGCCAGGCACTCGTCCACGTAGCGCTTGACCGGGGCGTCCCAGTGGCGCATGTTGGACATGTTGATGGCGAACTCTTTGGTGTCCTCGGGGATCTGCACGTTTTCGCTGGTCAGCACCCAGGAACCCTGCTCGCGGTCCAGCGTGAACATGGCCACGCCTTCGCCCACGGTCAGCACCAGCATGGTCTGCGGGCCGTACACGCAGTAGCCGGCGGCGGCTTGTTGCTTGCCGGGTTGCAGGAAGTCCTCCTCGCTGACGCCGCGGTGGTTGTTCACCTTGCGCAGCACCGAGAAGATGGTGCCGATGGACACGTTGACGTCGATGTTCGACGAGCCGTCCAGCGGGTCGAACAGCAGCAGGTATTCGCCCTGCGGGTAGCGGTTGGGCACCACGTGGATGCTGTCCATCTCTTCGGACGCCATGGCCGCCAGGTGGCCGCCCCATTCGTTGGCTTCGATCAGCACCTCGTTGCTGATGATGTCCAGCTTCTTCTGCACTTCGCCTTGCACGTTCTCGCTGTCGGCCGAGCCCAGCACTTCGCCGAGCGCGCCCTTGTTCACCGAGATGGCGATGCGCTTGCAGGCGCGGGCCACGACTTCGATCAGCAGGCGCAGCTGCGCCGGGATGTGGCCGTGTTCCCGCTGTTGTTCGACCAGGTACTGCGTCAGGCTGACACGTTTCATGCGGCACTCTCCAAAGCACGTTGAATGACTTCGCGCACGTCGCCGCTCAGCTCGGGCTTGGCGGCCACACGCTGGATCGCCTCGCGGGCGGCGCTGCGGTAGGGTTCGGCCAGGCTGGCCCAGCGGTCCATGGCGCGCGCCATGCGGGCGGCCAGCTGCGGGTTGATGGCGTCCAGCTCCAGCAGACGTTCGGCCCAGAACACATAACCTGCGGCGTCGGCGCGGTGGAAGGCGGCCGGGTTGCGCAGGCACAGCGCGGCCACCAGGCTGCGGGCGCGGTTGGGGTTCTTCAGCGAGAAGTCCGGGTGCTGCAGCAGGGCCTTGGTCCGGGTGAACACACGGCCGGCCTGCGCGCCCAGCGGTTCGTTGGCGCTGGCCTGCAACGCGAACCACTTGTCCAGCACCAGGGCGTCGCCCTGGGCCGTGGCGTGGAAGTGCGCCAGCGCGCGGTCGGCCAGGTCGGCGCCGGTGTCCACCAGGGCGTGCAAGGCGCCCTGGCGGTCGGTCATGTTGCCGGCGTCTTTCAGGCGCTGGTAGGCGCGGCCCGGCCACACGGTGTCGCCGCTGGCCTGGGCCTGCAGGCACAGCATCAGCAGCGCGTGGTTGGCCAGTGCACGGCGGCCGGCTTGCGCCGTCGTGGGCGCGTAACCTTCGTGCACCTGGTTCGATTCAAAGGCCCAGACCCAGTCGTCGTGCAGCGCGGCGGCCAGTTGCTGGCGCATCTGCATGCGCACGGTGTGGATGCGCTGCGGGTCGAAGCTGCTCAGCTGTTCGGCCACGTAGCCTTCGCTGGGCAGCGTGAGCGCCAGGTCCTTGAAGGCCGGGTCCAGGCCCGGGTCGCGCAGCACGCCGCGCAGGGCGGCCAGGTAGGCCTCGTCCAGCACCGGGGCTTCGCCGGTGGGCAGCGCGGCCAGCAGGCGCGCCAAGCCCAGGCGTTGCGCGGCTTCCCAGCGCGTGAAGGGGTCGCTGTCGTGGGCCAGTTGAACCAGGCGGTCGGCGTCGTCCAGACCGTCGTCCAGCACCACCGGGGCCGAGAAGCCGCGCAGCAGCGAGGGCACGGGGGCGCTGGTGATGCCTTCAAACACAAAGCTTTGTTCGGCGCTGTCCAGCACCAGCAGTCGTTCGGCGGCCAGTTCGGTGCCGTCACGGCCCAGCAGCGCCGTCAACACCGGGATGACAAACGGCTGCTTGCTGGGCTGGCCCGGCGAGGGCAGGGCGCTCTGCGTCAGCGTCAGCGTGTACCGCTGGGCGTCGGCGTCGTACTGGCCACGGGCTTGCAGGCGCGGCGTGCCGGCCTGCGCGTACCAGCGCTTGAAGGCGTCCAGCCGCGAGCTGAGTTCGCTGCCCGGGTTGGCGTCGGCGATGGCCTGGGCGAAGTCGTCGCAGGTCACGGCCTGGCCGTCGTGGCGCTGGAAGTACAGCGTGATGCCACGCTCGAAGCCGGCGCGGCCCACCAGCGTCTGCATCATGCGCACGACTTCCGAGCCCTTCTCGTAAATGGTGGGCGTGTAGAAGTTGTCGATGGCGGCGTAGCTGTCCGGGCGCACCGGGTGGGCCATGGCGCCGGCGTCCTCGGGGAACTGCACGGCACGCAGGTTGCGCACGTCTTCGATGCGTTTGACGGCGCGTGCACTCGTTTCACCCGCCATGTCCTGGCTGAATTCCTGGTCGCGGAAGACGGTCAGGCCCTCCTTCAGGCTCAGCTGGAACCAGTCGCGGCAGGTGATGCGGTTGCCGGTCCAGTTGTGGAAGTACTCGTGGCCCACCACGCTTTCGATGCCGGCGAAGTCGTCGTCGGTGGCGGTGGCCGCTGTGGCCAGCACGTACTTGGTGTTGAAGATGTTCAGGCCCTTGTTTTCCATGGCGCCCATGTTGAAGTCTTCAACGGCGACGATCATGAAACGTTCCAGGTCCAGCGGCAGGCCGAAGCGCGCTTCGTCCCACACCACGCTGGCCACCAGCGAGGCCATGGCGTGGCCGGTCTTGCCCAGGTCGCCGGGGCGCACGTACACCTGCAGCAAATGGCTCTTGCCGCTGCGGGTGGTGATGCGCTGTTCGCGGCACACCAGGTTGGCTGCCACCAGGGCGAACAAGTAGCTGGGCTTGGGGAAGGGGTCGTGCCAGGTGGCGAAGTGGCGGCCGTTGTCCAGCGCGCCCTCTTCCACCAGGTTGCCGTTGCTCAGCAGCACCGGGTAGCGGGCTTTGTCGGCGCGCAGCGTGACGGTGTAGACCGCCATCACGTCCGGCCGGTCCAGGAAGTAGGTGATGCGGCGGAAGCCCTCGGCCTCGCACTGCGTGAAGAAGCCGCCGTTGCTGGTGTACAGGCCTGACAGCTGCGTGTTTTTCTCGGGCGCGCAGGTGTTGCGGATTTCCAGCACGAACTGGTCGGCCGCCGGCGGGTTGTCGATCACCAGGGTGTTGCCTTCCACGCGGAAGGACAGGCTCTCGCCGCCGCTCATCACGCGCAGCACGGTGATGTCTTCGCCGTGCAGCACCAGGGGCTGCGGCGCCTGGCTGCTGTTGCGCTCGATGTGCAACTTGCTGGCGACGATGGTCTTGGCGGGGTCCAGGTCGAACGTCAGGTCGACGCGGCGGATCCAGAAAGCCGGCTGGGTGTAGTCGGCGCGGTGGATGACGGGGGCGGTGCCTTCACGCATGGTGGTGGTCTCGTGCGAGGGTGGTCAGGTCGAACTCGGTGAAGTCGGCCATCGAGTGGCGCAAGTTCGGGTAGCTTGCGAATGCAGATGCGGGCAGCGTGGTGGTCAGCGCCACGGCGGCCATGCCGGCGCGGCGGGCGGCTTCCACGCCCAGGGGCGCGTCTTCGAAGACCACGCAGCGCGCGGCGGGCACGTCCAGGCGGCGCGCCGCTTCTTCGAAGATGTCGGGGTGGGGCTTGCCGCGCAGCGTCATGCCGGCGGCACCGCCGAATTTCAGGTCGGCCGGGCTGGTGGTGGTGTGCACCAGGGCGCCCAGGCCGAAGCGCTCAAAGGCCACGGCGATGTTGGCCAGCGGCGCGGCGGTGCAGATCGCCAGCCGCCAGCCGGCGGCCGCGGCCTGCTGCAGAAAGCCCAGCGCACCGGGGATCAGCCCCAGCGAGCGCGCAGCTTCGGCCCGGTACAGCGCTTCCTTGGCGTCGGCCAGCGCGAGCAGTTCGGCGCGGCTGCTGCCTGGGAACAGGTCGGCCAGGATTTCGTCGTTGTGGCGCCCGGCCGTGGCGGCAAAAAAACCGTCTTCGTCGAACGGCAGGCCGCGTTCGGCGAAGAACTGCCGCCAGGCCACGTGGTGCAGCGGCATGCTGTCGATCAGCGTGCCGTCCAGGTCGAACAGCAGGGCACCTGGCGCCGGAGCCACGCCGGCGGGGGCGGCGGTCGGGCCTGCCATCGGGCCCGCCATCACAGGCCCTGCTTCAGGCTGGCCTCGATGAAGCTGTCCAGGTCGCCGTCCAGCACCTTCTGCGTGTTGCTGATTTCCACGTTGGTGCGCAGGTCCTTGATGCGGCTCTGGTCCAGCACGTAGCTGCGGATCTGGTGGCCCCAGCCCACGTCGGTCTTGGTGTCTTCCAGCTTCTGCTGCTCTTCCATGCGCTTGCGCATTTCGAAGTCGTACAGCCGCGAGCGCAGGCGCTTCCACGCCACGTCGCGGTTGCTGTGCTGGCTGCGGCCGTCCTGGCACTGCACCACGATGCCGGTGGGGATGTGCGTCAGCCGCACCGCCGAGTCGGTCTTGTTGATGTGCTGGCCACCGGCGCCGCTGGCGCGGAAGGTGTCGGTGCGCACATCGGCCGGGTTGATCTCGATCTCGATGCTGTCGTCGATCTCGGGGTACACGAACAGGCTGGCGAAGCTGGTGTGGCGGCCGCCCGAGCTGTCGAACGGGCTCTTGCGCACCAGGCGGTGCACGCCGGTTTCGGTGCGCAGGTGGCCGAAGGCGTAGTCGCCCTCGATCTTGATGGTGGCGCTCTTGATGCCGGCCACGTCGCCGTCGGTCTGGTCTTCCAGCGTGGCCTTGAAGCCCTTGCGCTCGGCGTACTTCAGGTACTGGCGCAGCAGCATGCCGGCCCAGTCGCAGGCCTCGGTGCCACCGGCGCCGGCCTGGATGTCGACAAAGCAGTTCAGCGGGTCGGCCTGGTTGCTGAACATGCGGCGGAACTCCAGCTGTTCCACCGTCTCGCGCAGCTTGTCGGCGTCGGCCGCTATTGCCGAAATGCCGTCCACGTCGCCTTCGGCCTTGCTCATCTCGAAGAGCTCGGTGTTGTCGGCGAGGTTGCTCGACAGGTGGTCGATGGTCTCGACCACGGTCTCCAGCGTCTTCTTTTCTTTGCCCAGTTCCTGGGCACGTTTGGGTTCGTTCCACACCGCGGGGTTCTCCAGCGCGGCGTTGACTTCGTTCAACCGCAGGGCTTTGCGGTCGTAGTCAAAGATACCCCCGGAGCTGCTCGGTGCGGGCGCTCAAATCGGCGAGCAGCGTGCCGATCGAGTTGATCTGTTCAATGTCCATGGCGTTGACGCGTGGCGTTCTCAAGGTTCAACCGCTGATTTTCGCATGGACGCCGCCGTTCCCGGTGGCGCCACCCGCGCGCTGGTGCGGTCGGGTTGCACACGGTTGGGCTGTTGCCAAGCGCGCAGCGCGATGCCAACGAAAACGGCGCCCACCAGGGGCGCCGTTGTGGCCCGAACCAGCGACGCTGGTCCGGCGCAAGCCGCAGAGGTCAGCCGTTGCGGCGGCGGCGGGCCAAGAAGCCCAACACGCCCAGACCTGCCAGGAACATGGCGTAGGTCTGCGGTTCCGGCACGGCGCCGGCCAAGGTCAGGTCGTCGACCGTGGGCCACACGTTGGTGTTCGGGCCGAAGGCCGAGGACGACACCGTCAGCGACAGCAGGCTGGTGTCGGACACGAAACCGAAGTAGTTGCCGGTGGTGGGCAGGAACTTGGTTTGCGTGACCGTGCCGTCCACGTCGGTGGCGGTGATGGTGACGGTGCCGCGGCGCAGGAACTCGCCAGCGATGTTGCTGTTGAAGAAATACGCACCAGCGGCGTACACGCCTGCACCAAAGTTGGTGAAGGTCAGGGTGTCCGTGGCGTTGTTGGTCGACAGCCAAGCGTCGGTCGCCGAGCCGGCGCCGTACAGCACGGGGCTGGTCGGGCCCGCGCCGACGTCGTAGGTGTAGCTGCCAGCGCTGCGCGACAGCGGGCCACTGCCCAGGTTGGCGCCTGCGCTCAGGTCGTCAAAGCTGTCGGTGGCTTCGCCGGTGATGGCGGCCAAGAACGACGCTTCCGAGGTGTAGACCGTCAGCGCGGCTTGCGCTGCGGCAGAACCCAGCAGCAAGGCGGCTGCGAAGGCCAACGGTTGGAGACGGGTGCAGGTTTTGCGCATGACATTCCTTGAGGTGTTGTGTTCCCTGGTGCTTTGGGAGGGAACTCCCAAAACCACTCTTTCACAATCCATGTTAGCGGCCACTTAAGAAATCCGTCATCCTGAAAGCAAGGGGGATAGGCTGATCGTGGTGCAACATGTGTCCACAAGGCTCTAGCAATAGTCGTTCCACTTTCGGCACTTCAGCCAACCTGGTTTCAAATTCGGCCCGTGTGTAACGGGTGCCCCACCAGCGTGTCAGGTCGGTCAGGTTGCCCTCGGCCCACAGCAGCGGGGCCTGGATGCGCCGCCAGGTGGCTAGCACCTCTTCCTTGCGGTACAGCACCGGGTTGGCGTGTTTGTGTGCCGGGTCGGCCAGCAGGTGCCATTGGCCGTCGGCCTGGGGTTCGGCCCATCGGGTGGCCAACCAGCGGGCTTTGTCGGCGGCCAGCAACGGGTTGGTCTTCATCAGCCTGGCAGCCACCGCTTCTGCGTCGGGGTAAGCCTTGAGCTCGGCGTGGCTTTTCAGCTCGTCCAGCCACTGCAGCAGCCGGTTCGGGGCTTGTTCAGGCCGGGTCTCGGGCAGGCCGAAACCTTCCAGGTTGATGAGCCGCCGGACGCGTTCGGGGCGCAGGCCGGCGTAGCTCATGACCACGTTGCCACCCATGCTGTGGCCCAGCAGGTCGACCTGGCCGCCCGGCGCGATGTGGTCCAGCAAGGCGTCCAGGTCGGCCAGGTAGTCGGGGAACCAGTAGGTGTCGGTGCCCGGCGGTGCAGCGGTGCGGCCGAAGCCGCGCCAGTCCGGGGCGTAGACACAGCGGTCCAGGCCTTCGGCTTCGGCCAGGGCGTCCACCAGGAACTGGAACGAAGCGCCCACGTCCATCCAGCCGTGCATCAGCACCAGTGGCACGGTGCCGGCCGGCGCCTGGTCGCCCCAACGGTGCACGTGGTAGCGCAGGCCGCGCACCGGCAGGTACAGGTGCTCGGCGTGGCGCCGTTCCACGTAGGTGGGGGTGGCCGCTGCGGTGTCAGCCTGGTTCAAGGTGCGGGGGGGCTGGGACATGCCGGCACTGTAGGGCAGGCGGCGCCGCGGGCCTGTCCACGCGGCGACAGCGGCCGTCGTTGTGCGGCGGGCCGCTTCTTGGAACCGCCGGGGCCACGTCGATGGTGGGCGGGGGCCGGCGCGACGCAAAATGGCGGCATGCACGCCTCCACGCCCTCATCTCCCCACCCTGACGCCACGCCTGCGCCGGCCTTCACCCTGCGCCCTGCACAACCCCAGGACCTGCCGGCCATCACCGGCCTGATCCGCGAACTGGCCGAGTTCGAGCACCTGACCCACTTGTTCCAAGCCACGCCCGAAGCGCTGGCGCCCCATTTGTTTGGCGAACGTCCGGTGGCCGAGGCCGTGGTGGCGCAGGCTGGCGACCAGGTGGTGGCCTTCGCGCTGTTCTTCACCAACTTCTCGACCTTCCTGGCCAAGCCCGGCTTGTACCTGGAAGACCTGTACGTGCAGCCGGCCTGGCGTGCGCATGGCATCGGCAAGGCGCTGCTGCAGCACCTGGGGGCGCTGGCGGTGCGGCGCGGTTATGGCCGCTTCGAGTGGTGCGTGCTGGACTGGAACGTCAACGCCATCGGCTTCTACGAGCGCATGGGCGCCGAACTGCTGCCAGATTGGCGGCTTTGCCGCGTCAGCGGCGACGGCTTGCTGGCCTTTGAGGCCTGAACGGCGCCGAACGCTTGGGCATGCCCGCGCAGGACGCGGGCTGAAGGCTCAGCGGCCGGTCAGCGCCAGCAGCTTGTCGGCGGTGATTTGTGCGTTGACGGTGCGTTCGCCGACCACGCCCACCACGGCGTGTTGCTTTTGGGCCGTGTCCACGCGCACGGGGGTGGGCAGGCTGGCGCCGTTCGGGGCCGTGAGGCAGGCCACCACCGGCGTGGTGACCATGGCGCCACGCTGCACCACCACGCCGGTGGCGCCCGAGGCCAGCCGCACGCAGCAGCCCGGCGGGTAGACGCCGAACTCCTTCACCAAGGCGGCCGTCATGGGGTGGCCGGGGTCCTGCATGAACATCTGGCGGCCGGCCACATCGGCCGACAGCGCATCGCGGTGCGAACGGGCCGCCAGCTTGGCGGTGTAGACGTCGGCGCGCCGTGCCAGTGAGGCGAGGTCGCCCACATCGGTGCAGCCGCTGGGGTAGCCCTGGCCGTCTTCCTGTTCGTGGTGGCGTGCCACGGCCTGCAGCCAGTCGCGGTCTTGCACACCGGCGTGTTCCAGCAGGTCCACGCTGCGCATGGGGTGGGTTTGCAGTTCGGCCAGCTGCTCGGGGGTCAACGGGCTGCGCTGCTGTGACAGCTGGCCCTGCAGTTCCAGCATCGACAGGTTCATGGTCAGTGCGACCTTGAAGGCGCGTTCCACCGCCTGGGGTTCCCACGCCAGGCGCTGGGCCACCAGGAAGGCCGTGATGGCGCTGTTCATGGAACGCTGCACGCCGTAGGCGCAGCGTTCGCCGCCTTCGCGGCGCAGCACCTGGAAGATGGCCAGGTCGGGGTCGCGCTCGATCAGCGCCAACACCGGGCCCGACGCTTCTTCCAGCGCAGCTCGGAAGCTGGTCCCCGGCGTGGCCACCAGCACCTGGGCCATTTGTTGCAGGCTGAGCTGCCACTGCTGCGGCAGGGCTTCCCGTGGCAGGCGGCGCAGCAGTTCGGCGGGCGTCAGCAGTTCTTCAATGTCGACGAAGGCGCCGCGGTCCAGCAGCGCGCGCAGCTGTTCAGGGTTGGCAATGGCCTGCCCGCGGGCCAGCAGCAGGGCCTGGTCGGCCAACCGCACATTGAACGGCAGGGGTTGGCCCACCTGGATGCGGTGTTGGACGGTCTGCAGCGAGGTCAATTGCATGGCGAAGGGCGGCAGGGGTTCGGTGGTGTAGGTGGGCGATGGGGTGGCGCGAGCGGGGCGCCGGGCTGACAGGGCTTTCGGCGGTGAGGCGCTGAACTTGACCAAGCCACGGGCCAGCCCGGGTACTTGAGGCCCGAAGCCGCGCTTAAGCTGCGCACATGTCCACAGCCCGCTCTGCCGCCGTGCGCCGTTCAACGACCTCCACGTTCCCCGGCCCGTTGCCTGCCAACGCGTCCCAGCCTGTGCCTGCTGAGGCCGCACACGCACTGCTGCACACCGGCTTTCGCTGGCAGGTGCCGGCCGACTTCAACATCGCCCAAGCCTGCTGTGAGCGTTGGGCGCGTGGTGCGCATGGCCGCCGCGTGGCCATCCGCTGGCGTACCGAGCAAGGCGCGCAAGGCGTGTTGACCTACGCCGAACTGGCGGCGCAGTCGCGGCGTTTGGCGTTGGCCCTGCGTGCCTTGGGTGTGGGCCGCGGTGACCGTGTGGCCGTGGTCATGCCCCAGCGGCCCGAGACCGCCGTGGCCCACATGGCCTTGTACCGGCTGGGGGCGGTGGCCATGCCCCTGTCGCAGCTGTTCGGACCCGAGGCCATGGCCTTCCGGCTGAACGACAGCGGCGCGCGCCTGGCCATCGTCGACGACAGCGCCATCGACACCGTGCTGGCCTGCCGGGCCGAGTGCCCGAAACTGGCCACCGTGCTGGCGGTGGGTGAGGCCGAAGGCCGCGGCGACGCCGACTGGACGCGGCTGCTCGCCCAGGCGCGGGGCCGTTGGCAACCGGTGGTCACCCGGGCCGACGATGCCGCGGTGCTGATCTACACCAGCGGCACCACGGGGCCGCCAAAGGGGGCGTTGGTGCCGCACCGTGCGCTCATCGGCAACCTCACGGGTTTTGTCTGCAGCCAGGACTGGTTCCCGGTGCAAGGGCCATCGGCGCCGGACACACCGGTGTTCTGGAGCCCCGCCGATTGGGCCTGGACTGGCGGCCTGATGGACGCTTTGTTGCCCACGCTGTATTTCGGCTGCGAGATCGTGGCCTACCGCGGGCGCTTCACGCCCGAGGTGGCGTTCGGGCTGATGCAGGACCACGGGGTGACGCACAGCTTTCTGTTTCCCACGGCGCTGAAGGCCATGATGAAGGCCGTGCCCGCACCACGTGAACGTTATGCGCTGAAGCTGCGTTCGGTGATGAGCGCCGGCGAGGCCGTGGGCGACGCGGTGTTCCACTGGTGCCAGCAGGCGCTGGGCCTGCGCGTGAACGAGATGTTCGGCCAGACCGAGATCAACTATGTGGTGGGCAACTGTGCACGCTGGGTGGACGCCGGCGGCTGCGAACACCCAGGTTGGCCCGCCCGCCCCGGCAGCATGGGCAAGGCTTACCCCGGGCACCGCGTGGCGGTGATCGACGACGACGGCCAGCCTTGCCCCACGGGCACGCCCGGCGACGTGGCTGTGCACCGGCTGGACGTGCATGGCCAGCCCGACCCGGTGTTTTTTCTGGGCTACTGGCGCAACGAAGCCGCCACGCGCAAGAAGTTCACCGGCCACCCGGAAGACAGCTGGTGCCGCACGGGCGACACCGCGGTGATGGACGCCGACGGCTACCTTTGGTACCAGGGCCGCAGCGACGATGTGTTCAAGGCCGCGGGTTACCGCATAGGCCCCAGCGAGGTGGAAAACTGCCTGGTGAAACACCCGGCCGTGGCCAACGCCGCCGTGGTGCCCAAGCCCGACCCCGAGCGTGGCGCGGTGGTGAAGGCCTACGTGGTGCTGGCGCCGGGGGTGGACGGCGACGACGCCCTGGTGGCGGCGTTGCAAGCCCATGTGCGCGCGCAGCTGGCGCCCTACGAATACCCAAAGGAGATCGAGTTCATCGACAGCCTGCCGATGACCACCACCGGCAAGGTGCAGCGGCGGGTGTTGCGGCTGCAGGAAGAAGAGCGGGCGCGGGGTCGGGCCCAGTCCGCGGGCTCGGCTTGACGGGCCCGCGCTGGGGGCTCAGCAGTCGCCCACCAGGTCGGGCGCGTTGCGGAGGCTTTCGTTGAAAGGGTCGATTTGCGCGCCGCGAAAAGGGCGGGTTTCGATGCACTGGGCGCCGCGCCGGTAGCGCTTGCGGCCCTCGCCCAGGTCTTCCCGGGTCCATCGGCCATCGCCCATCACGGCGGCCAGGCGCGACTCCAGGGTCTTGGCCGGGCTGTTGCTGCGCGCATCGTTCATGGCCGCACCCACCATCGACGCAGCCTGCGTGCGGTGCCGCGGCGGCAGGGCCAGCTTCAACGGGGCGGAAGCCGCGGAGGCGGCGGCCGCCGCTGCGGCCATGGGCAACCCTTCTGCGCCCGAGGGCAAGCCGGTGGCGACGCCAGGCTCGGCCATTTCGGCGGCCCGGCCTGGTTCGGTCGCTGCCGCGGGAGCAGGGGCGCGCGGCTGGAGGCCGACCCCCGGCGATGGTTGGGGGCGCGGCGGCGGTGTCTGACCGGGCTGGGGTGGCTGCGGCGGGGGTGTCGGCACGTTTTGCCACCACACCACCACCGGCCCGGGCGTTGGGGCGAACGGGGTTCTTTCTGCGGTCCAGGCCGACCAAAGGGCCGCCGCGTGCAGGGCCAGCGCCACCCCCCAGCCCCAGCGGCGGATGGTGGGCGGCGAAAACCGGCGCTGCGTGCCGCTGGCCGGTGCAGTGGGCAATGGCATGGTGGCATTGTCGACAGCCGGCCGCCGTCACAATGGCGTTTTGCGACCAACGCCCCGAATCCATGGACCACATCCGCCTTGGTGACAGTGAACTCGTCGTGCCCCGCATCTGCCTGGGCACCATGACCTTCGGTGAACAGGTGGACGAAGCCGGCACCCACGCCATCTTGAGCCACGCTTTGGCGCGTGGCCTGAACTTCTTCGACACCGCCGAGATGTACGCCGTGCCGGCCCGCCGCGAAACCTATGGCGCCACGGAGACGCTGATCGGCCGCTGGTTCGCGCAAGACCCGGCCCGCCGCCGCCAGGTGGTCTTGGCCACCAAGGTGGCCGGGCCGTCGCGCAACATGGACTGGGTGCGCAACGGCAGCGACAACCTCACGGCGCAAGACATCGTGCAGGCCTGCGAAGACAGCCTGCGGCGCCTGCAAACCGATGTCATCGACCTGTACCAGATCCACTGGCCCAACCGCAACGCGCCCAGCTTCGGCGCGCTGTACTTCGACCCGGCCAAGGACCGCGCCTTCACCAGCGTGCAGCAGCAGTTGGAGGCTTTGGCTGGCTTGGTGAAGGCCGGCAAGGTGCGCTACATCGGATTGAGCAACGAGACGCCCTGGGGCTTGTCGGAGTTCCTGCGGGTGGCGCAACAGCACGGCCTGCCGCGTGTGGTGAGCGTGCAGAACCCCTACGCGCTGGTGAACCGTTCGGTGGACAACGGGCTGGACGAGGTGATGCACCGCGAAGGGGTGTCGCTGCTGGCCTACTCGCCGCTGGGCTTCGGCAGCTTGACCGGCAAGTACGACGGCCCTGGCCTGGACCCGGCGCAACCCGAACTGGGCCGCCTGGCCCGTTTCGCCAGCTTGCGCCAGCAGCGCTGGGCGCGCGACGACACCCTGGCGGCCGCGCGCCAGTACAACGCGCTGGCCCGTGAACATGGGCTGACGCCCACGCAGATGGCCTTGGCGTTCTGCTACCGCAATTGGCGCGTGGCCAGCACCATCATCGGCGTCACCAGCGTGGCCCAGCTTGACGAGAACCTGGCGGCTTGGGCGGTGCAACTCAGCCCCGAACTGTTGACCGCCATCGACGCCATCCGCTGGCGCCACCGCGACCCTGCGCAGTGATGCGCTGAAACCTGGGCCCGCCTTCGCCACTGGCGGGTGGGCGAGAACCATGGCCAAGAAAGACAAACACGTCAGTGAGACCCCCGCCACGCAGGCGCTGCGCCAGGCGGGGGTGGTGTTCACCGAACATCCCTACGATTACGTGGACCGTGGCGGCACCGCCGAGTCGGCGCGCCAACTGGGTGTGCCCGAGCACGAAGTCATCAAGACCCTGGTGATGCAGGACGACAAGGCGCAGCCGCTGGTGGTGTTGATGCACGGCGACCGCCAGGTCAGCACCAAGAACCTGGCCCGCGCGATCGGTGCGCGCAGTGTGGAACCTTGCAGCCCCGAAGTGGCCCAGCGCCACAGCGGCTACCTGGTGGGCGGCACCTCGCCGTTTGGCACGCGCAAGGCCATGCCGGTGTACGTGGAGGCCACGGTGTTGGCGCTGCCGCGCATCTGCATCAACGGCGGCCGGCGGGGCTTCTTGGTGGGTTTGTCGCCCCAGGTGTTGCTGCAGTTGCTGCAGGCCAAGCCCGTGCATTGCGCACTGGGCTGACAGCCTTCCTGCGGCGGGCGGTGGGCCCGCGCAGAAAGGGTGCGGGGGTCAGACCGTGGCGGCGTCGCCCACCGTGGCTTGAACGGTGGCGGTGCGGCCCTGGTGCGGCTGGCCCAGCGCCTCGGCCAGCGCTTCTGGCGTGACCGGCTTGCGCAACAGCGGCACACCGGCGGGCAGGGCGCCGAAGCGCTGCAGGTCTTCATCGCTGTGGCTGGTCGCCAGCACGATGCGCATGTTGCAGGTGGCGGGGTTGGTGCGCAGGTTGCGGATCATCGCCAAGCCGTCCAAGCCGGGCAGGTCGATGTCGGTGATCAGCACATCGGGCACGTTGCGGCCAGCGTCCAGCAGGGCCGTGAAGCCGTCGCCAAACACCCGCAGGTTGGCCGTCGGGCGCAGTTCGATCAACTGCGCCTCCAGCACGGCGGCGGCCACCGGGTTGTCTTCCACCAGCATGATGGATTCCGGCGTGGGCGCGCTGATGCCAAAGCGGGCGTTGCGGTCGTTCACCATGCGGTCCACGGCTTCAGCGTCCAAACGACGGTGACCACCCATGGTTTTCCACGCTGGCAAATGCCCCGCGTCCACCCATTTCTGGATGGTTTGTGGCGAAACGCCCAAGCGCTCTGCCGCTTGGGCTGTGGTGATGGATTTCCTCAGCATGAAAGTCCGCTTCGACGTCATCCAGCTCCCTGATGACTTCTGGTTATCTTTGCTGACATTCTGGGCCAGTTCAGCGCCCGCGGTGTCATTTCTTCACCAGAAAAAGCAAGTAAAGCCACCCCTGTCGGGTTGCGTCAACTTGCATCAGCTAAAAATGCTGGAAATGATTTGCAGAATGGGTGTAATCAACAAGAATATCAAAACCTAGGGGTTACGCATCCCGCGCCTGAGGGGGCCGGGAAGCCGGTGGTTGGGTGCACAGCCCGGCCTCCGGGAGGACCGCGGGCGCCCCGGTAAAATCTGACGCATGTCGTCACACCTGCCTTTGTTTCTCTCGATCGTGGCCGCCTACCTGCTGGGGTCGCTGTCGTTCGCTGTCATCGTGTCCCGCAGCATGGGCCTGTCCGATCCGCGCACCTACGGCTCGGGCAACCCCGGTGCCACCAATGTGCTGCGCTCGGGCAACCGCCGCGCCGCGGTGCTGACCTTGGCGTTCGACGCGCTCAAGGGTTATGTGCCCGTGCTGTTGGTGCTGGCGTTCGGCGGGCCGTTTGGCCTGGACGAGCGGGCTGCGGCCTTCGTGGGGTTGGCGGCTTTCTTGGGCCACCTGTGGCCGGTGTTTTTCAAGTTCGAGGGTGGCAAGGGTGTGGCCACCGCAGCCGGTGTGTTGCTGGGTCTGAACCCGGTGCTCGGCGCTGCCACGCTGCTGACTTGGGTGCTGGTGGCGGGCTTCTTCCGTTATTCGTCGCTGGCGGCGCTGGCCGCGGCGGCTTTTGCACCGTTCTACCAAGCGCTGCTGTGGGGCGTGGACCTGGGCCTGGTCGCCGTGACGGCCATGAGCGTGCTGCTCGTTTGGCGGCACAAGGCCAACATCCACAAACTGCTCGCAGGCACCGAGTCTCGCCTCGGCCAGAAGGCCGCTGCAGCCCCATCGGCGGCGCCCAAGAAAGCCCCCCGCAACCGTTCACCACGCAAAGGACATTGACACCATGGTTCAAAGGTTTGACGTCGGCCCCCGCCTGTCGGAGATGGCCGTCCACAACGGCGTTTGTTACCTCGCCGGCCAGGTGGCCGCCGATGGTTCGCAGGACATGACCGGCCAGACCCGGCAGGTGCTGGCCGCCATCGACGCCTTGTTGGCCCGCGCCGGCACCGACAAGCGCAAGCTGTTGATGGTGCAGATCTACATCACCGACCTGGCCGACTTCCCGGCGATGAACGCCGTGTGGGAGCAGTGGCTGCCCGACGGGTGCGCGCCGCCCCGCGCCACGGTGAAGGCCCAGCTGGCCAAACCCGAGTGGAAGGTGGAGATGGTGGTCACGGCCGCGCTGTGAGCGTTGGTCTGAACCCCTGAAGGGCCGGCGCCACCCGGGCGCAAGCCGCCGACCCTTTACACCCCAGACGCCTCCAGAAAGCCGCGCGGGTGGCCGATAGGCAGAAATGCCTGTCTTTTCACCCGTTGTTCTCCCGTTGCCCCCTGGGGGCGCTCACCGGCGTTGGCGCACCCGAACCGCCCTGCTGATGTTGGGTCTGTTGGGGGCCTGCGGCGGTGGTGGTGGCGATGGCGCCGCGCCCACGCCAGCGGTGCCGGCGCCGACACCCCCTGCGCCGGCCGTCAGCCCGGCCGCCAGCCCGACTGATCCCGCCGCCGCAGCCCAGGCGGCCGAGGCAGCTTTGCTGGCCGAAGCCGCCGCCGCCTCTCTGGCCACCCCAGCCCCGGCCCCTGCGCCTGTGGCAACGCCTGCGCCTGCACCGGCACCCGTGCCCGTGCCTGCTCCACCCGCGGCCCCCTTGCCCGCCCCTGAACCTGCTGTGCCAGCGCCGACACCGGCGCCTGTGCCTGCACCTGTGCCTGCCCCAGCACCTGCACCGGTGCCTGCACCAGTGCCAGTGCCTTCCCCGGCACCTGTGCCTGTGCCTGCTCCAGCACCTGTACCTGTACCTGTACCGACACCGACACCGACACCGACACCTGCGCCCGTTCCAGCGCCTTCCGCACCTGCACCTGCGCCGGTGCCGGTGCCGGTCCCGGTGCCGGCGCCGCCAGCACCGACGGTGCCCAGCGACGAACAGCGGCGACAGGCCGCGGCGGCCACGGCAGAGAACCCCCAAAACGCTTGCGCTGCCATTCGGCCGTTCTATTGGGAGGTGGGGCGCGCGCAGGGCATGCTGGCCTCGGGGGCCCCTGCTCACCCGGACACCGGCGCCCGGGTGGACGGTCAGGCGCCCATGGGGATCGCTTCTGCGTCGAAGTGGTTGTATGCCAGCTGGGTGGTCCAGCGCCGTCAGGGCCAGTTGACCGATGGCGACCGCAAGTTCCTCGCCTTCAAGTCGGGGTACACCAGCTTTGGCAGTTGCACGGCCCGCCAGACGGTGGACAGCTGCTTGGCCAGTGGGAACAACGGCCAGTTCAA
>JBKCUM010000044.1:0-17622 GCA_046318395.1 Rubrivivax sp. | reverse complement strand
GGCCCGCTGATGGCCGGCATGAACATCGTGGGCGACCTGTTCGGCGCCGGCAAGATGTTCCTGCCCCAGGTGGTGAAAAGCGCGCGCGTGATGAAGCAGTCCTTGGCCCCGCTTTTGGCCGATTCGGCAATCTCGATCAGGCGCTCGCCGGCCGACAGCTGCGGCTCGCCATCTCGGTAGGCTGGCTTTCGGTTGAGCACCACGTCTTCGACCCGCTCGCGCAGCACCGGCTCCAGGTCGTCGTACACCCCCACCATGCCGGCGTTGACGATGCCCATGTCCAGCCCGGCCTTGATGGCGTGGTACAGGAACACGGTGTGGATGGCTTCGCGCACCGGGTCGTTGCCGCGGAAGCTGAAAGACACGTTGCTGACGCCGCCGCTGACCTTGGCGCCGGGCAGGTTTTGTTTGATCCAGCGCGTGGCGTTGATGAAGTCGACCGCGTAGTTGTTGTGCTCTTCGATGCCGGTGGCGATGGCGAAGATGTTGGGGTCGAAGATGATGTCCTCGGCCGGGAAACCCACCTCGCCCACCAGAACCTTGTACGCGCGCTCGCAGATCTCGACCTTGCGTTCGTAGGTGTCGGCCTGGCCTTTTTCGTCGAAGGCCATCACCACGGCGGCGGCGCCGTAGCGGCGCACCAGCGTGGCCTGGCGCTTGAACTCGGCCTCGCCTTCTTTCAGGCTGATGCTGTTGACGATGCCCTTGCCCTGGATGCACTTCAGGCCGGTTTCGATGACGCTCCACTTCGAGCTGTCGATCATGATGGGCACACGCGCGATTTCCGGTTCACCGGCGATCAGCTTCAGGAAGCGGTCCATCGCGGCGGCGGAATCGAGCATGGCCTCGTCCATGTTCACGTCGATGACCTGCGCGCCGTTCTCCACCTGCTGGCGGGCCACGCTCAGCGCGTCCTCGAAGCGGCCTTCCAGGATCATCTTCGCGAACACGCGGCTGCCGGTGACGTTGGTGCGTTCACCGATGTTGACGAACAGCGAGCCTTCGCCGATGGACACGGGCTCCAGGCCCGACAGGCGCATGGGCTGCACGGCGGCGGCAGCAGCGATGGCAGCGGGGGTGGGGGTCGTCATGGCGTCATCACTCCGGGGAACGGTCTGGGAGTGAGCGCCGTTGCAAGCGGCCGCGGCGGGTGGTGGACGCACCGCGGCACCCCCGAGCCTGGCAGCGGCGGCGGTGTTTGGGTACACCAGCGGCCCCTGTCGCAACGCTCCTCGGGAGAGCCCGCGATTCTACGGCGCGGCCCCTGGTTCGTGGGGGTCGCGGCCGGCGCAGGCCGTGCGGGATTCGGCGGCCTGCCCCGGCCTGGCGCCCGGGTCAGCGGCTGTGCGAGGTCAGGTGCGCCAGCGGGCCGGCGGTGCTGATGCCCGGGCCGGCGCGGCGCGTGGCCATGGTGCGCTGGGCTGGCAGGGCCTGGCCGGGCTGGGTTTCGTCCAGGCCGGCGGCGGCGCTGTTCTCCAGCGCCGGCACGGCGTCGGCGCCGCGGCGCATGGCCACGCCCACGGCCAGGATGTCGATGACCATCAGGTGCAGGATGCGACTGACCATGGGCACGTGCGTGGCCACGTCCTCCACGTGGTCGACGATCAGCGCCACGTCGGCGCGCTTGGTCAGCGGCGAATGGCTGGCCGTGATGGCCAGCACCTCGGCGCCGCGCGCGCGGGCCAGGTCGGCCACTTCCAGCAGGTCGTCGATGCTGCCGCTGCTGCTGATGATGACGGCCACGTCGCCCGGGCCCAGCACGTTAGCCGCCAGCACCTGCAGCCGGCTGTCGGTCAGCGAGGTGCTGGGCACGCCGAAGCGCAGGAACTTGAACTGCGCGTCGTCGGCCACCACGCCGTAGTGGCCCACGGCGTAGAACTCGATGCGCCGCGCGGCGGTCAGCACCTCGATGGCGCGGTCCAGGGTTTCGCGGTTCAGGTGGTCGCGCAGCTGCAGGATGGCGCTGGCCGTGTTGCCCAGCACCTTCACGCCCAGTTCCAGCGGCGTGTCGTCGCCGGTCACCTGGGTGTGCGTCACCGGCACGGTGGCGGTCAGGCCGGCGGCCAGGCGCAGTTTGAAATCTGACAGGCCTTCGCAGCCCAGCGTGCGGCAGAAGCGGATCACCGTGGGCTGGCTCACGTCGGCCGCCTTGGCGATGGTGGCGATGGGGTCGTTCAGCGCCGAACGGGGGTGGGCCAGGATGTGGTCGGCCACGCGGCGTTCGGCCGGCGACAACTGCGCCTTGGCGCGCTGGATCTGCCCCAGGATGGTGGCGCCCTCGCTGACCTGCAGGCCGCGCAGCTGTTCACCCAAGATGGCCGACACGCCCAGGAAGGTGGCCTGTTCCGCGGTGACGACGAAGGTGGGGATGGCGCTGACGTAGCCGCTGAAGCGGCCCTTGTCCTCGAAGCGGCTGCGGAAGGGCGAACGGTCGAAGTAGTCGCCCAGCCGCGGCACGATGCCGCCGCCGATGTACACACCGCCGAAAGCGCCCAGCGTCACGGCCAGGTTGCCGGCGGCCGTGCCCAGCACGGCACAGAAGGCGTCCAGTGTTTCCACGCACAACGCGTCCTCGCCGGCCAGCGCACGGCGGGTGATTTCCGGCGCGCTCAGGCCCTGGGCCGGTCGCCCTGCGCGGTGCACCAAAGCGCGGTGGATGAGCTCGATGCCCGGCCCCGACAGCAGCCGCTCGAACGACACGTGGCGGTACTCGCCCATGGCGTACTGCAGGATGGCCACCTCGCGTTCGTCGCGGGGCGCGAAGTTGGTGTGCCCACCTTCCGTGCCCAGCGCCACCCAGCCGTCGTGCGCCGGGATCAGGCCCGACACGCCCAGGCCGCTGCCAGCGCCCAGCACGCCCACCACGCTGCGGTCGCGCGCCTGGCCGCCGCCCACCTGGCGGCGCTGCACCGGCGACAGCCGCGGCAGCGCCATGGCCAGCGCGGTGAAGTCGTTCACCACCACCAGGGTTTGCAGGCCCAGGCGCTCGCGCATCTGCTCGATGCTGAACTGCCAGTGGTAGTTGGTCATACGCACCTGGTCGCCTTCCACCGGGTTGGCGATGGCGATGGCCGCGTGTTCGATGCGGTCGGGTGGCAAACCGCCCAGGTAGGCGGTCACGGCGGCGTGGAAGTCGGCGTGGTCGGCGCAGCGCAGCGACGCCGCGTGTTCGTAGTGGCCCGACGCCGTCTCCAGCGCGAAGCGGGCGTAGGTGCCGCCGATGTCGGCAATCATGCGGGGGCTGTTGAAAGGCGTCATCGGCGTGGGGCGGAAGTGGCGGGCGGTGAAGCGTTCAGCGGGTGTGCAAGGCCGGTGGGTGGCCGGGGCGCAGGCACCGGGGCTGGCGCGGGCCTTGCGTGCGCCAGCAGGCATTGTGGCCGGGGTGCCGGGGCCGGGCCAGTATGGTGCAGGGGCTGCGCGCTGGCGCAGCCCAGCGCCTAGGGTTTTGCCTGGGTAGCTTGACTACAAGATTTGGGGGTTTCATGTTGATTACATGCATGCACCCCGGTAAACACCCTTGATGCGGGGTTGTAGTTTTGCTACCTTCTCAGCGTTGTGCCGGGAGCCGGTGAATTGTTTGTTGGAGCATGAAGATGAATGGGTGCAACGCACCGAAGCCGGAGCCCCGTTCGTGAACGCGCCCGATGACACCTTGGTGCTCGCCCCCATGAGCACGCCCGCCACCGACGCCAGCGCCGTGCTGGGCTTGCCTTGGCTGGTGGCCGACATCGGCGGCACCAACGCCCGGTTTGGCTGGGTGTCGAACCCGGCCCAGGGCGTGCAACACGTGCGCAAGCTGGCCGTGGCCGCTCACCCCAGCTTGGGCCAGGCGGCGCAGGCCTACCTGAGCAGCTTGGCCGACGTGGGCCTGCACCAGGCCCGTCCGGGCAAGGCGGCGCTGGCCGTGGCCACCGCCGTGCAGGGCGACGAGGTGGCCTTCACCAACTCGCACTGGGCGTTTTCGCGCCAGGCCTTGACGGCCGAGCTGGGCCTGAAGGCCTTGCTGGTGCTGAACGATTTCGAGGCCCTGGCCTTGTCGCTGCCGCGCCTGGGGGCCCAGCAGTTGCAGGCCTGGGGCGACCTGCCGCAGCCGCAGGGCACGCTGGCCGTCATCGGTCCGGGCACCGGCCTGGGTGTGGCCGGGGTGCTGCAAACGGCACACGGCTGGGTGGCGCTGCCCGGCGAAGGTGGCCACGCCACGCTGGCGCCCAGCAACGACGCCGAGAGCGCCCTGCTGGCCGCCGCGCGCCGCCACCTGCCGCACGTGTCGGCCGAGCGGCTGCTGTCGGGCATTGGCCTGCCGTTGCTGCACCGCGCCGCCCTGGAAGCCACGGGCCAACCGGGTGTGGACCTGGCGGCCGAGGCCATCGTCGAACGTGGCCTGGCCGGCGACCCCGCCTGCCGTGCCACGCTGGACCACTTCTGCGCCCTGCTGGGCAGTTTTGCCGGCAGCGTGGCGCTGACGCTGGGCGCGCGCGGCGGCGTTTACATCGGTGGCGGCATCGTGCCGCGCCTGGGCGACTTGTTCTTCCAGTCGGCCTTCCGCCAGCGCTTCGAGGCCAAGGGCCGCTTCCAGCCCTACCTGCAGGCCATCCCCACGGCCCTGATCACCGACACGCTGGCCGCCCTGGCGGGTTCGGCCCTGGCGCTGGAGCAGCACGGGCTCTGAGCGCCGGCCTGGCGCGCGCCCCGGCCGCGCCAGCCTGGGTTCAGCCGCGGCGCGGCATCAGGAACGGCAGCACATCGTCCAGCCGCGCCGCCCAGGCGCGTTCGTTGTGGCCGGTGCCCGGCAGCACCAGGCTGCGCGCGTTGGCGGCGGTGTAGCCGCGGTCGCGCACCAGTTCGTTCACAAAGGCTTGGTAGGGCGCGTAGATCGCGTCCAGCTCCGTGGTGCCGTGGTCCATGTACAGGCGGTGTGTGGCCGGGTCGGCCAGGTGGCGCTGCAGGTACTGGAAGGCCGCCAGCGGCAGGTGGGCGTTGGGCTGCCCCAGGCCCACCCAATGCGTGGACAGCCCGGCGGCGCCGCCGAAGACCTCGGGGTACTCGTTCATCGCGTACACGCTGATCAGCCCGCCCATGCTGCTGCCGGCGATGAAGGTGTCGGCACGGCCCGGCCGCGTGCCGTAGCGCGCGTCGATGGCGGGCTTCAACTCTTCCACCAGAAAGCGCAGATAAGCGTCTGAACGCGGCTGCCCGGCCAGGGCCTGCTGCACGTAGGCCTGGCGCAGCGGCTCGGGCACGAAGGGCAGGAACTTTTGCGGGAAGTACTCGCTGTGCCGCAGCGGCCCGTTGTTCCACACGCCCACCACCAGGGTGTCGTCCAGCTGCCCGGCACGGCGCAGGCGGTCCACGCTGAGGTGCACGTCCCAGGCCTGGCGGTTCCAGGTGGTGCTGGCGTCGTAGAGCGTCTGGCCGTCGTGCATGTACAGCACGCGGCAGGGCCTGTCGGGCCGGTGGTCGTTGGGCAGCCACACGTCCACGGGGCGAGGGTCCACATGCCGGCTGCTCAACTGCAGGCGTTCGATGCGACCGGTGGCCACCTGCGGCAGCGGCGCCGCCGGTGCGGCCGCAGCCGAGCCGGCGGCGCTGGCCAGGGTGGTGGCGCCGGCCCAGGCCAGCAGGTCACGTCGGGTGAGGGGTGGGGTCGGCTGGGGCATGGGCAGGGTGGTGTGGTGGGTCGCTGTGCGGTGGCGTGCGGTCGCAGGCGCCGGGGTTCAGGCGGTGGCGTGTTCGCGCTTCAGGCGGCGGTGGGCGGCGCGGGCGTGCGGCACCCAGCCGTGGGTGGTCCAGCGGCGCCACATCAGCAGGCCGCGCAGCCATTCGTCGGCGGCGTAGGCCACCCACACGCCGGCCAGGCCCCAGCCCAGGCCCACGCCCAACAGCCAGCTGCCGCCGGCCAGCACCACCAGCATGGAGCCTGCGCCCACCACCACCGGGTACTGGGCATCGCCGGCCGCGCGCAGCGCGTTGATGACGATGAGGTTGAAACTGCGGCCGGGCTCCAGCAGCACCGTCCACCACAGCAGGGTGCAGCCGGCGGCGATGATGGCCGTGTCGCTGGTGAACTGCGCGAACAGCCAGGGCCCCAGCAAGGCCGCCAGCGTGGCCACGCCAAAGGCCGCGGCCAGGCCGTAGGCCAGCGCCTTTTTTACCAGCCGGTGTGCGGCGTGCAGCTGCCCCGCACCCACCAGGTGGCCGACCACGATCTCCACGCTCAGGCCCGCGGCCAAGCTGGCCAGCAAGATGAAGTGGATGACCTGCATGGTGTAGGCGTGCGTGGCCAGCGCCTGTGCGCCCAGGGTGCCCACGGCGGCCATGCTGACCATGAATGCCAGCCGCCAGGCGATGTTCTCGGCCGCGCCCGGCAGGCCGATGCGCAGCACGCCGGCCAGTTCGCTCCAGCGCAGCTGCCACCAGTCGGCCCAGCGCGGCGACAAGTCCAGCCGCCAGTGCCAGAACGCCAGGTGCAAGGCCAGGCCCACGCTGCGGCTGGCCACCAGGGCCATGGCGAAACCCACCAGGCCGTAGCGCGGCATCAGCACCAGGGCCAGGCCCAGGTGCACGGTGTGCATGGCGACGATGACGCCCAGGGTCTCGCGCACCCGCAGGTGGGCGCGCATCACGCTGGCCATGCTGGCGTTCCAGGCGTCCAGCAGCATGGCCGGGGCCAGCCACTGCAGCAGGGGCACGCACAGCGGCAGCACCTCGGCCGGGGCGTTCATCCAGCCCAGCAAGGTGTTGGCGCCGCCGGCCGATGCGCCGGCCGTCAGCACGCCCAGCCAGGTGCTGGCGCCCAGGGTGGCGCGCGACACGGCGTCTGCCGTGTCGCGGCGCTGGCCGCCCAAGGCCTGGGCCACCACCACGCCCACCCCGGCGCCGATGATGCGGAAGAAGATGAACAGCATGGCCGACACGTGGTTGGCCATGGCGAAGGCGGCGCCGGCGGTGTCGGACAAGCGGGCGGCCAGCAGCGTGCCCACCAGGCCCACCGCCAGGCCCAGGCCCAGTTCCAGGAACAGCGGGCCGGCGATGGCGCCCAACTTGGGGCGCGGCTGCGGGGCGGGGGTGTTGACAGCGGTTTCAGACATCGGTGCCCAGTATCGCGCGGCCGCCGTCTGCAGGCCGGCCGTGGAGGCCGGCGGCGCTGCCGCTGGGGCCGTTTCGGCCGTTTTTGCCGCCCCAACTCACGGCAACTGCAGCGCGGGCGTGTCGTCCATCACCCGCAGGGCCTGGGCGGCGCTGGCGGCGTCGGCCGGCTGGCCGTCGGCGCGCAGCACCCCCATGGTGTTGCGTTGTGGGTGGGGGCCGGGCTGGCGGTAGCCGCCGTCGTAGTCCCAGGTGTTCACCCACACGCGGGCGCCGCTCAGGCTGCGCGGGGCCACGCCGTCGGGCCCGGCGAAGCTGCTGGCCGGCAGCGTGAAGCGCACGGTCTGCCGTGCCGCGTCCACCTGCACCTGGGCGGCGGGCGTGAGCGACCGGCCTTCGTTCGTGGCGTTGGCGCCTTCGGCCGAGAACAGCGCGTTGGACCAGCCGTGGGCACGCAGCCTGACGTGCCAGCGCTCGCCACCCGGCAGTTCACCGTGCTGCAGCGGCATCACCGCCGTGCCATCGCTGCGCCCGGGCAGCTGCACGAACACCGTGAACACCACGTGGTCGAAGCCGTTCTGCGGGTTCCAGCGTGTGCTGATGCCGGCGGTCTGCACCTCCAGCTGCAGTGCGCCGCCGCTGGTGAAGGCGCGCACGCCGCGCAGGTCCATGGCGCGCGGGCTGTCGTAGCTGGGTTCGGTGGGGTAGCGCAGCAGGCCGCTGGGGCCCTGGTCGTCGCCAGCCGGGTCGGCCAGTTCGGCGGCCAGCGTCCAGCGGCGGTCCACCTGGAAGTGGGCGACGTTGCTGGCCTGGGCCGGGCGCGGGCCCGCGCTGTCGCCCGTGGTGGGGCCCGTGGCGGGGCCCGCCTCGTCGCTGAAGGCCACCAGGCGGTGGCGGGTGTTGGCGTCCACCAGGGCGCTGGTGTCCACCGGCGCCTGCCAGCGGCCGTCGGGGCCTGCGGTGGTGCGGCTGGCGCGGGCCAGGTCGCCGTTGAGCACCAGGCGCAGCGCCTGCCCGGGGGCGGCGCGGCCGCTGGCGGTGAAGTCACCGGCCACCGGGGCGGGTGGCAGCGGGTCCAGCGTCAACGCAGGGCCGGCCGCGGCGCGGGTTGGGGTTTGGGCCGGGGCCGGTGCTCCGGCCGCTGCCGGCCGCACGCGCCACACCATGCCGCTGCGCGCCGGCAGCTGCAGGTGGGCCTGGCCATGGGCGTCCAGCGCCAGGGTAGGTGCCGCGGCGGTGCCGGGCAGGCTCCACAGCGGCTGCAGGCGGGCGTGCGCCCCGGCCGCGCGGTGGCGGCCCGTGGCGCCCTTCGGGGGGGGCAGCACTGCCAGGTGGTCGGCCAGCATGGGCTGGTCGGCGGTGTTCAGCGCCACCAGCAGGGTCTCGCCCTGGTGCTGCATGCGCCACACCAGCGCGCCCGGCCCGGCCTGGTGGCTGGCCAGCACCGTGGCCTGGCCGCGGCTGAGCGTGCGGTGTTCGCGCCGCAACTGGGCCAGGCTGGCGATCAGCTGGTACAGCGGGGCGCTGGTGTCGTAGCGGTCGCGGCCGCCGCTGCCCCAGCCGGCGGCGAACATGCTGGCGCGCTGTTCGGTGAACCCTTGTTCGGTGCCGTAATAAACCACCGGGATGCCCGGCAGCGTGAACATCGCCAGCAGCGCCTGGCGCAGGCCCGCTTCGCTGCCGCCTTGCAAGAAGCGGTCGACGTCGTGGTTGTCGATGAAGTTCACCATGCGTGCCGGGTCGCGGTGCACCCGCTGCGTGGCCATGATGCGGTGCGCCAACTCGGCCGTGGGTCGGCCGCGCGCGAAGGTGTCGCCCAGGGCGCCGTACAGCGGGAAGTTCAGCATGCCCTGCATCAGCGGCCGGCCTTGGGGCGTGCGCATGTAGGTGTCGATGCGGCGCGCTTCTTTGTCCTCGAAGGGCTTGTCGATGGCAAAGCCTTCACCGAACACATGGAACTGCGTGCGCCCGGTGCTGCGTGCCACCTGCAGGATGCCCGGTGCGGCCGGGTCGCGGCTGTGCAGGAAGTCGTCGAACAGGCTGGGCGGCACGTAGAAGGCCGTGTCCACGCGGAAGCCGTCCACGCCCACCTCGCGCAGCCAGAAGCCGTAGCTGTCGCGCAGCGCTCGGCGCACAGCGGGGTTGTCGGTGTTCAGGTCGTCCAGCCCGGCCATCTGGTGGTTGAGCACCTGATCGGGCTGGCTGTAGTCGCTGATGTCGGGCGTCCAGTGGTAGATGCCGGCCTTCAGCGCGGCCGGGTCGCGCGGGTCGTTCAGGTGGAAAGGCGCCTGGCGCGGCTTGGCCGTGGGCGGTGTGCCCGCGTTGGCCTGCCAGCCCTGCGTGGGGCGCGCGGCGTCGCGTGTCTGGTCGTACCAGAAGAAGTCGCCGGTGTGGTTCAGCACGATGTCCTGCACCAGCACCATGCCGCGTTGGTGCAGGCTGTGGCTGAGCTGGCGGTAGTCGTCCAAGGTGCCGAGGTGAGCGTCCACTTGCTTGAAGTGCTCGGCCCAGTACCCGTGGTAGCCGCCGTAGTGGCCGCCAGGGCCCAGCCACTGGTTGGCCACGGGCGGGGTCAGCCACACGCCGGTGGCGCCCAGGCCGCGGATGTAGTCCAGCCGTTGGCGCAGTCCCGCCAGGTCGCCGCCCTGGAAGCGCGTGCGGTTGCCGGGTTGGTACTCGCCGGCGCCCTGGTCGTTGTTGCGGGGGTCGCCATCGGCAAAACGGTCGGTCACCACGAAGTACAGCACCTGGTCGCGCCAGTCGGGCGAGGGCCGGTGCAGCTGCAGGCCGGTGGCCGGGGCGGCGGCGCGGGCCGGTGCGGCGTGGGGGTGGACCGCCGGGTGGGCGGCCGGTGGGGTGGGCGCTTGCACGGCCGGCGTCGCGGTGGGCGCCTGGGCCAGCAGCGGTGTGCAGCCCAGCAGGGCCAGCAGGCCCGCCGTCCAGGTGGCCGGGGCAGCAGCCCCCGCCCGGCGCGGGCCGGGGCTGTCATTGCAAGCGCTTTCAGACTTGTTGAAAGTGCCAAAAATACTTCGCGGCAGCGGCATGTAGTTCAGCTACGGTTTGTCTGTCGGGAACGCCATTGCAGTCGCTTTTATCGGCGATTTACCTGGTATTAACCCGAATTTGCAGTGGTGATTCGGCCACATCTGGCGGCAACCTAGGGTTTCCATCGGGCGTTGGATTGCGTAGTTTTGGTACAAATCCGTCCAACCCCACACAGCGCGCACATCTTTGCCGGGTTGCAAGCGCGCAGGTTCGTCAGTCAGGTCGTTCGGCTCTCATCAGGAGACACAGGTGAAGAAAACATCCCAGCCCCAGTTCGCCCGCCAGGGCATGGCCATGACGGCCACCGCCGGTGCAGCGCTGCTGTTGTGCGCGTTGACGGCGCAGGCGCAACAGGTCGCCACGTCCAGCGAGACCATCACGGTCACGGGCATCCGCGGTGGCATTGAAAGTGCCATCAGCACCAAGAAAAACTCCGACACCATCGTCGAAGCGATCTCGGCCGAAGACGTGGGCAAGCTGCCCGACGTGACCGTGGCCGAAGCCGTTTCGCGCCTGCCGGGCCTGGCCACGCAGCGCAACAAGCAAACCGGCCGTGCTTCCAACATCAGCGTGCGTGGCCTGTCGCCCGACTTCAACGCCGCCACCCTGAACGGCCGCGAGCAAGCCTCCACCGGCGACAGCCGTGGTGTGGAGTTCGACCAGTTCCCCGCTGAACTGCTGGGTGGCGTGCAGGTCTACAAGACGCCGCAGGCCAGCTTGGTGTCGCAGGGCCTGGCGTCCACCATCAACATGTCGACCGTGCGTCCGCTGGACTTCAGCAAGCGCACGGTGGCCGTGCGGGCGTCGAAAGACCGCACCGGCATCGAAAGCGGCTTTGGCGAAGGCGACGGCAGCAAGGCCAGCCTGACCTACATCGACCAGTTCGCCGACCGCAAGCTGGGTGTGGCCCTGGGCTTCACCACGCTGAAGGACAAGGGCGCCGACCAGCAGCGCTTCAACGCCTGGGGCGGCTGGGCGCCTGACGTGACGGGTTGCACCAGCACCTACAACAGCGCCGGCGTCTGCCAGGGCACGGAAGTCACGGGCAAGGCCCCGGGTGGCTTCACGTCCGACATCGAGCGCACCACGTTCGAGCGCACCGGCGCCATGGCCGTGCTGCAGTACAAGGCCAGCAAGGACCTGGAACTGAGCTTCGACTACTTCGCCTCGGAAGGCGACTTCAAGGTCAGCAAGAAGGGCCTGGAAGGCGCCATCGGTGGCAACAGCGCCGGCGGCTACGACCCCGCGGGCAAGTTCTTCAACGTGACCCGCGACGCCAACGGCAACTTCACCAGCGGCACGCTGAACAACTACAAGGGCGTCGTGCGCAACCACGACGAGCGCATCGAGGACGACCTGACGGCCCTGGGCGCCAACATCCGCTTCAACGCGGGTGGCTGGAAGAGCGCGCTCGACCTGTCGCAGAGCAAGGTCAACCGCAAGGGCACGCGCTACGAAACCACCGCGGGTCTGGTGGGTGACGGCAACCTGCCGCAGTACGCTGCGGCCCACGCTGCCAGCACCATCACCTGGCAAGGTTTCACCGGTGGCAACTTCGACCAGGTCAAGTACAACACCAGCCTGAACTACAGCGACCCCAGCGTCATCAAGCTGACCGATCCGATGGGCTGGTCCGGTGGCGCCAGCTCGCCGCAGGCCGGTTATGTGGCCCTGCCCACGGTGAAGGACGAGATCAACGCCTTCCGCCTGACGACCAAGCGTGACGTGAGCTTCGGCCCGTTCACCGAAGTGGACCTGGGCGTGAACTTCAGCGACCGCGAGAAGACCCGCACCGCCAACGAAGGTCGCCTGGTCATCAAGGGCAGCGTCAACGGCACCACGGTGCTGGATCCGTACGCTTCTGCCACGGCCCCGGGTGCCGGTGTCACCACCGCCGGTGCGGTGGGCCTGCCCATCCTGAGCTGGGACCCGCAGGGTTCGCTGGGCACCATTTACGAGCTGCCGTCCAAGGTGGACAAGGACATCCTGAACAAGGACTGGGGTGTCAAGGAAGACGTCAAGACGGCCTACGTCCAGGGCAACATCGACACCACGCTGTTCGGCCGCAGCGTGCGCGGCAACGTGGGCCTGCAGGTGGTGTCCACCAAGCAGACCGGCACCGGTTATGTGCTGGACCCGGCCAAGTGCACGGGCAACACGCCTGAGCTCTGCCCGGCCGTGCGTGTGGACATCCCGCACTCCTACACCGACGTGCTGCCCACGCTGAACGTGGCGATGGACCTGCCCTTTGACGCCGTGGTGCGCCTGGGTGTGGGCCGCGTGATGTCGCGTGCCAGCATGGCCGACCTGCGTGCCAGCTCCACCTTCGGTCTGAACGGCGCCGCCCAAGGTGGCCCGCGCATCGAAGGCAGCGGTGGCAACCCGTACCTGGAGCCGTTCCGCGCCAACAACTTCGACCTGTCCTTCGAGAAGTACTTCGGCAAGAAGGCCTACGTCGCATTGGCCGGTTTCTACAAGGACCTGACCACCTACGTGTACCAGCAGCAGCAGGCCGTGGACTTCAGCCGCTACGGCGTGACGCTGCCCACCGGCGTCAGCGCTGTCGGCCTGTACACCCAGCCGGCCAACGGCAAGGGTGGCCGCATCAGCGGTGCCGAACTGACGGTGTCGCTGCCGTTCGTGATGCTCACGCCGGTGCTCGAGGGCTTCGGTGTCGAGTTCAACCACTCGGCCACGTCCAGCCAGGTGGCCATCCCGGCTTCGGGCCTGAACACCAACGATGTGGGCGTCAGCCAGCTGCCGCTGCCCGGCCTGTCGAAGAACGTGACCAACATCCGCGTGTACTACGAGCGCGCCGGTTTCGGTCTGAGCTTCGCCCAGCGCAAGCGTTCGGAGTTCCTCGGTGAGATCAGCGACTTCCAAGACAACCGCCAGCTGACCTTCGTCGCCCCGGAGACCACGCAAGACGTGCAACTGTCTTACGAGTTCCAGAGCGGCATGTTCAAGGGCCTGTCGTTCCTGGCCCAGGGCCGCAACCTGACGAACGCCGAGTTCAAGCGCTACAGCGGCAACCCGGACAACGTGGTGGAACGCGTGAAGTACGGCAAGTCCTACACCTTCGGGGTGGCCTACAAGCTGTGACCCCCAGGCGCTGCTGAAGCGTCTGCCAGGCCCCGCGACCGACCTCGGCCGCGGGGCTTTTTAACGAGGGGTGACCGAGCGCCCGTGTTTTGCACGATGCTTCGCGCCACCCCACCACCACGCCGCTTGCCACCATGAACGCCGACCACGCCACCGCCGCCGCCGCACCCACCGCAGGCCCTGCGCTGATCCAGAACGTCGTCATCCTCGGAGGCGGTACCTCGGGTTGGATGACCGCCGCCATGCTGGCCAAGGTGCTGCAGGGCAAGGTGGCCATTACCTTGGTCGAGTCCGACGAGGTGGGCACCGTGGGCGTGGGCGAAGCCACCATCCCGCCCATCCGGCTGTTCAACAAGATCCTGGAAATCGACGAGGACGAGTTCGTCCGCGAGACCATGGGCAGCTTCAAGCTGGGCATCGAGTTCGTGAACTGGGGGCGCCTGGGCGAGCGCTACCTGCACGGCTTCGGCGATTTCGGCCAGCAGCTGTGGACCGTGGACTTCCACCAGTACTGGCTGAAGATGTGGTTGGCCGGGCGCGCGCCCGACCTGGAGCGCTACTCCATCACCCGCATGGCCAGCCGCGCCAACCGCTTCCGTCGGCCCGCGCCGGACATGCCCAACTCGCCCCTGGGCCAGATCACCTACGCCTTCCACTTCGACGCGTCCTTGTACGCGCGCTACCTGGGCCGTTACGCCCAGGCCCGCGGCGTGCGCCGCATCGAAGGCAAGGTGGACCACGTGCAACTGCACGCGCACAACGGCCATGTGCAGTCGCTGCAGCTGAAGGACGGCACCCGCATCGAAGGCGACCTGTTCATCGACTGCTCGGGCTTCCGCGGGCTGCTGATCGAACAGGCGCTGGGCACGGGCTTCGAGGACTGGAGCCACTGGCTGCCCTGCGACCGCGCGGCCGCCGTGCCGTCGGAAGCGCTCAGCGAGATCACGCCTTACACCCGCAGCATGGCGCACCGCGCCGGCTGGCAGTGGCGCATCCCCTTGCAGCACCGCACGGGCAACGGCCACGTCTATTGCAGCCAACAGGTCAGCGACGACGAAGCCGTGGCCACGCTGTTGGACAACCTGGACGCCCCGGCCCTGGCCGAGCCACGCCTGCTGCGCTTCAAGGCGGGCATGCGCCGCCTGCAGTGGAACCGCAACGTCGTGGCCGTGGGGCTGGCCGGCGGCTTTCTGGAGCCGCTGGAAAGCACCAGCATCCACCTGGTGCAGACGGCGATCGGCAAGCTGCTGACGCTGTTCCCGGCCAAGGGCTTTGCGCAGCCCGACATCGACGAGTTCAACGCGCAGATGGCGTTCGAGTACACGCGCATCCGCGACTTCATCATCCTGCACTACCACCTGAACCAGCGCACCGATTCACCGTTCTGGACGGCCTGCCGCGAGATGGACGTGCCGGCCTCGCTGAAGCACCGCATGGCCCTGTGGCGCAGCAGCGGGCGCTTGTTCCGCGAAGGCAGCGAGCTGTTCACCGAGGTCAGCTGGCTGCAGGTGCTGCATGGCCAGAACCTGCGGCCCGACGGCTACAACCCGCTGGTGGACCTGCAGCCCGAGGCCGACATCGACCGCTTCCTCAAGGGCATCAGCGGCGTCATCGACAAGTGCGTGGACGTCATGCCCTCGCACGCGGCCTTCATCCGGCAGCACTGCGCCGCGGCGGCATGAACCCACGGGGCGGGTTGGGCGTGGCCCGCCGCGGGCTGGCCAACGTGCCGCGTCGACGCCTGTTGCGCGCCGCCAGCGCGGCAGCGGCTTTGGGCGCGCCACGGTGGGCACGTGCCCAGACCCCGCCGCTGGTGGTGTGGTTCACGGTGGAAGGCGCCAAGGCCATGCGGCGCCTGGCCGAGCGCTTCACCGCAGAAACCGGCGTGCCGGTGGTGGTGGAAACGCCCGACGACGGCCCGGCCAGGTTCCAGCAGGCCGCGGGTGCGGGCAAGGGGCCCGATGTCTACATCTGTGCCCACGACCGCATAGGCGCGTGGACGGCCGCGGGCTTGATCCACGCCGTCACGCCCAGCCCGGCCTTGCTGGCCGACCGCCACAGGCCCGGCGAAGCCGGTGCCTGGGCGTGAGGCTGGATTGAAAACAAGGAATCTTATGGTTCAGCATCTGCCCTGGACGCGCCAGGCCAGCATTTACGAAGTCAACGTTCGCCAGTTCACGCCCGAGGGCACGCTGCAGGCGTTTGCCGCGCACCTGCCGCGGCTGGCGGCCATGGGTGTGGGCGTGTTGTGGTTCATGCCCATCCAGCCCATCGGTCTGCTGAACCGCAAGGGCACGCTGGGCAGCTACTACGCCATCCGTGACTACACGGCCGTGAACCCCGAGTTCGGCACGCTGGCCGATTTCCGTGCCGTGGTGGCGCAGGCCCACGCGCTGGGCATGAAGGTCATCCTGGACTGGGTGGCCAACCACACGGCCTGGGACCACCCCTGGGCCAGCAGCCACCCCCAGCGCTACAAGCTGGACGCCCAGGGCCAGGTTTACTCGGTGACCTTCAACGCCGGCACGCCGCAGGTGGAGTACTGGACCGACGTGATCGGCCTGGACTACCTGCGCCCCGGTGCCGACCAAGACCTGTGGCCGGCGATGACCGACGCCATGGCCTTCTGGCTGCGCGAGGCCGACATCGACGGCTTCCGCTGCGATGTGGCCAGCCTGGTGCCCACGCCTTTCTGGAACCAGGCCCGCGCCCAACTGGACGCCGTGAAGCCCGTGTTCATGCTGGCCGAGAGCGACGCCGTGGACCTGCACGAACAGGCTTTCGACGCCAGCTACGACTGGCGTTTGTACGACACGCTGAAGGCCCTGGCCCAGGGCGGTCCGGCCACGGCCTTGCAAGCCTGGTGGGCGCAGCGCCAGGCCCAGTACCCGGCCGACGCGTACCGCATGGCCTTCACGTCCAACCACGACATCAACTCCTGGCACGGCACCGACACCGGCACCTTCGGCCCGGCCTTTGAAGCCATGGCCGTGCTGGCCGCGACGCTGCCGGGCATGCCGCTGGTCTATGGCGGGCAAGAGGCCGTGCTGGACCGGCAGATCGCCTTCTTCGAGCGCGACCCCATCACCTGGCGTGGCGAGCCGCTGAGCGCCTTCTACACACGGCTGCTGCAGGCCAAGAAGACCCACCCTGCCTTGGCCCACGGCGAGACCGGTGGCACGCTGGCCTGGTTGCCGGTGGAAGACGCGGAACGCAGCCTGGCCTTCACGCGTGTGGCCGGCGAGCGCCGTGTGACGGTGCGCGTGAACCTGGGAGGCGACGCGCGCACGGTGGCGGGCCACCGCTTGCCGGCCTGGGGTTGGGCGCTGGACCTGGGCTGAAGCCAGGCCGCGCACGGGGCCAGACAGGCCTGGTCGACAATGCACGCCGAGGGCCGCTGTGGCGGCCCGCTTGGCAGGAGTGCAGACGATGAAGACCTTGACCGTGGCCCTGGTGGCCCTGGCCGCCGGGGTGCCCGGCGCGCCAGCGCAGGCGCAACGCAACGAGTTTGCCGTGCAGGTGGCCCCGGCCGGCCTGGCGACGGACGGCCGTCGGCTGCGCGCCGTCAGCTGGGACCTGGACGTGCAGAACGGCTGGTGGGTGGGCGCCTCGCTGGGCTACGGCAACATCTTGAAAGCCGACGAGGACGACGGCGTCTACGGCGTGGTGCGCCTGCGCCACCGTTTCGAGCCGCTGCCCGGCTTGGCCTGGGTGCAGCCGCAGTTCGGCGTGGAATACGGCGGCACCACCAACCTCTTCGACAAGGTGGACCTGCTGGGGGCCTACGGGGGCGTTTACCTGGTGATGTCGCCGCAGCTGGGCTTCACGGTGGACCTGTGGACCGGCCGCGGCCGTTTCAAGGACCGCGACCTGCTGGGCGCCGACGTCAACGCCAGCCGCAGCATGACCTACGCCCGCTTCAGCCTATCGTTCAAATACTGAGCCCGGACACACAGGGCCGGAAGGCCCTGTGTGCCTGGCGAAGCGCTGAGGGCGATTTCACGCCCGAAGCGACAGGTGCCCGAGCGCGGCGCCAAGGCTTGAACTGCCACGCTGTGGATACGCCTGGCGAAGCGCTGAGGGCGATTTCACGCCCGAAGCGGCAGGTGCCCGAGCGCGGCGCCAAGGCCGGAACTGCCACGCGGTGGATTCGCCTGGCGAAGCGCTGAGGGCGATTTCACGCCCGAAGCGCCAGGTGCCCGAGCGCGGCGCGACGGCCGGCCCAGCCCCCCTGTCGCGACGCCAGCGGGCGGCTGCTGCTGCCGAGGCGCCGCGCGCGGGCACCTGCCGCCCCGCGCGAGACCTCGGCCTCCGCGCTTCGCCAGGCGGATCCAGCGCGTCGCAGCTCAAGCCGGGGCGCCGCGCTCGGGCACCTGTCGCTTCGGGCGT
>JBKCUM010000043.1:0-3535 GCA_046318395.1 Rubrivivax sp. | reverse complement strand
GACCCCACCCGAATGGAAACCTTCATCCAACAGGTCATCAACGGCCTGGTGCTGGGCAGCATGTACGCCCTGGTGGCCCTGGGCTACACCATGGTCTACGGCATCATCAACCTCATCAACTTCGCACACGGCGAGGTGCTGATGGTCGGCGCCTTGGTCAGCTGGACCGTGGTCACCGTGCTGGCCGACAGCGGCCTGCCGGGCTGGGCGCTGATGTCCATCTCGCTGGGCGCGGCCATCGTGGTGTGTGCCGCGCTGAACTTCACCATTGAGAAGTTGGCCTACCGCCCGCTGCGCGCCGCGCCGCGCCTGGCCCCGCTGATCACCGCCATGGGCATGAGCCTGCTGCTGCAGACCCTGGCCATGATCATCTGGAAGCCCAACCCCAAACCCTACCCGCTGCTGCTGCCCACCGACCCCATCAACCTGGGCGGGCCCGTCATCAGCGTCACGCAGTGTTTGATCCTGGGCCTGACCGCCGTCATCCTGGCCGGTCTGATGTACCTGGTGAACAAAACCAAACTCGGCCGCGCCATGCGCGCCACGGCCGAGAACCCGCGTGTGGCAGCCCTCATGGGCGTGCGGCCCGACATGGTGATTTCCGCCACCTTCATCATCGGCGCGGCCCTGGCCGCCGTGGCCGGTGTGATGTGGGCCGCCAACTACGGCACCGTGCAGCACAGCATGGGCTTCCTGCCTGGTTTGAAGGCCTTCACGGCCGCTGTGCTGGGCGGCATCGGCAACCTGGCCGGTGCCGTGGTGGGTGGCCTGCTGCTGGGCCTGGTGGAAGCCATCGGCGCGGGCTACCTGGGCGACCTGACCGGCGGCGTGCTGGGCAGCCACTACGCCGACATCTTCGCCTTCGTCGCCCTGATCCTCGTGCTCACGCTGCGTCCGCAAGGTCTGCTGGGCGAACGTGTGGCCGATCGAGCCTGATCCAGAGGAGATCCCATGAAAAACAAAATCGTGCTCTTCTTGCTGGCGGCCGTGGCGCTGCTGGCCCTGCCCCTCATCGCACAAAGCTTCGGCCAAGGCTGGGTGCGCATCATGGCCCTGGCCCTGCTGTACGTGCTGCTGGCCCTGGGCCTGAACATCGTGGTCGGTTACGCCGGCCTGCTGGACCTGGGCTACGTGGCCTTCTACGCGGTCGGCGCGTACATGTACGCGCTGCTGGCCAGCCCGCACCTGTTCGAGAACTTCGCCTGGATCTCGGCCCTGCTGCCCAACGGCCTGCACACGCCCATCTGGGTCGTCATACCGTTGGCGGCGCTGCTGGCGGCCGTGGCCGGGGTGCTGCTGGGCACGCCGGTGCTCAAGCTGCGCGGCGACTACCTGGCCATCGTCACGCTGGGTTTTGGCGAAATCATCCGCGTGTTCATGAACAACCTGGAACACCCGGTCAACATCACCAACGGCCCGCGTGGTCTGGACCGCATCGACTCCATGTCCTTCATGGGGCTGGACTTCGGCAAGAAGCTCGTCATCGGCGACTTCACCATCGCCTCCGTCACGCTCTACTACTACCTGTTCCTGACCCTGGTGGTCTTCAGCGTGCTGATCAGCTTCCGCCTGGAGCGCAGCCGCATCGGCCGCGCCTGGATGGCCATCCGCGAAGACGAGATCGCCGCCAAGGCCATGGGCATCAACACCCGCAACATGAAACTGCTGGCCTTCGGCATGGGTGCCACCTTCGGCGGCGTGTCGGGCTCCATGTTCGCGGCCTTCCAGGGCTTCGTCAGCCCCGAGAGCTTCAGCTTGCAGGAGAGCGTGATGATCGTGGCCATGATCGTGCTGGGCGGCCTGGGCCACATCCCCGGCGTGATCCTGGGCGCCATCATGTTGTCGGCCCTGCCCGAGGTGCTGCGCTACGTGGCCGGCCCGCTGCAAGAGATGACCGGCGGCCGCCTGGACAGCTCCATCCTGCGCCAGCTGCTGATCGCGCTGGCGATGATCAGCATCATGCTGCTGCGCCCGCGCGGCCTGTGGCCTTCGCCTGAACACGGCAAGGCGGCACCCACCCCGGTGAACCAAGGCTGAAGGAGAACCCCAGCATGAGCAACTCCAACAGCAGCCAAGTCGGCGAGATCGTTCTGCAGGTGCAGGGCGTGGCCAAACGTTTTGGTGGCCTGCAAGCCCTGTCCGACGTGGGCATCACCATCCGCAAAGGCCAGGTTTACGGCCTGATCGGCCCCAACGGCGCGGGCAAGACCACGTTCTTCAACGTCATCACGGGTCTCTACATCCCCGACGCCGGCAGCTTCGAGCTGGGCGGTGCGCCCTACAAACCGGCCGCTGTGCACGAAGTGGCCAAGGCCGGCATCGCGCGCACCTTCCAGAACATCCGGCTGTTCGCCGAGATGACGGCGCTGGAGAACGTGATGGTGGGCCGCCACGTGCGCACCCACAGCGGCCTGGTGGGCGCGGTCTTCCGCACCGCGGGTTTCAAGAAAGAAGAAGCCGAGATCAAGCAGCGCGCGCAGGAGCTGCTGGACTACGTGGGCATCGGCAAGTACGCCGAGTTCAAGGCGCGCACGCTGAGCTACGGCGACCAGCGGCGGCTGGAGATCGCCCGTGCGTTGGCCACCGACCCCAAGCTGATCGCACTGGATGAACCGGCCGCGGGCATGAACGCCACCGAGAAGGTGGTGCTCAGAGAACTGATCGACCGCATCCGCAAGGACGGCCGCACCATCCTCTTGATCGAACACGACGTGAAGCTGGTGATGGGCCTGTGCGACCGGGTGACGGTGCTGGACTACGGCAAGCAGATCGCCGAAGGCACCCCGGCCGAGGTGCAGAAGAACGAAAAGGTCATTGAAGCCTATCTGGGCGCCGGCCACTGACTACACAGAGAAGAGAACCAGAACATGGCACAAACACTGTTGAAAGTCAGCGGCCTGAAGGTGGCCTACGGCGGCATCCAGGCCGTCAAGGGCGTGCACTTCGAGGTGAAAGAAGGCGAGCTGGTCAGCCTGATCGGCGCCAACGGCGCGGGCAAGACCACGACGCTGAAGGCCGTGACCGGCACGCAGCCGGCCGCCGATGGCGACATCGAATACCTGGGCCAGAGCATCAAGGGCCAGGGGCCTTGGGACCTGGTCAAACAAGGCCTGGTGATGGTGCCCGAAGGCCGTGGCACCTTCACGCGCATGACCATCGTCGAGAACCTGCAGATGGGCGCCTTCATCCGCGACGACGCGGAGATCGAGGCCGACATCGACAAGGTGTTCGCCATCTTCCCGCGGCTGAAAGAACGCGCCAAACAGCTGGCCGGCACCATGAGCGGTGGTGAGCAGCAGATGCTGGCCATGGGCCGGGCGCTGATGGCCAAGCCCAAGGTGTTGTTGCTGGACGAACCCAGCATGGGCCTGAGCCCCATCATGGTCGACAAGATCTTCGAGGTGATCGCCGACATCCACAGCCGCGGCACCACGGTGCTGCTGGTGGAACAGAACGCCAGCCGCGCGCTGGGGCTGGCCAACCGGGGCTATGTGATGGAGTCGGGGCTGGTCACGATGAATGGTGAGGCCAAGGC
>JBKCUM010000042.1:0-5932 GCA_046318395.1 Rubrivivax sp. | reverse complement strand
TTCGTCCGACCCCGCCAAGTACCTGCCGGTGCTGGCCAAGACCGACGGCTACAAGGGCGTGACCGGCACCATCGGTTTCGACAACAAGGGCGACATCAAGAACGGCGCGCTGACCCTGTACACGTACAAGGGCGGCAACCGCGATCAAATCGCCGTCGTGCGCTGACGCGTTCGACGCCGAGGGCGACCAAATCGCCGTCGCGCGCTGAAGCACCCGACGCCGAGGGCGACCAAATCGCCGTCGCGCGCTGAAGCACTGCTGAGCATGGTGGGCGCCTAACGGGCCGCCCGCCCCAGGGCGCGGCAACTGTCCGCGCCCTTCCAACAACAGGTACAACGAGAAGACACCTCCATGAAAACCCAACACACGCTGAAGACTCTGGCCGCCCTGGCTCTGTGCACGGCCGGTGCCGCCCAAGCGCAGGTCACCGTCTACGGCCGCATCAACCTGACCGCCGAACAACAAAAGACCGACACCGCGACCACCAAGGTCCTGCAGAACAACTCTTCACGCTGGGGCATCAAGGGCAGTGAAGACCTGGGCTCGGGCCTGAAGGCTGGATTTCAACTGGAGAGCGGCATTGGCGCCGACACCGGCACCGCAGCCAGCAGCTTTTGGGGTCGCCAAAGCGAAATCAACCTTTCGGGCAGTTTCGGAACGCTGCGCTTGGGCAACTTCACCAGCGAGGCCTATTTCGCCACCGCCGACTACATCAGCAACCATAACCACGACACGGGAACCTCCTCGGACGCGCTGTACGCCTACATCGGCCGCAACGGCAACAAACTGGCCTACCGCCTGCCCGAACTGGCCAAAGGTCTGAGCGTGGAAGCCGCTGTGTCGCTGAAAGAAGCTGCAGCCAACAATACCTTTGACCTGGCTGTGAACTACAGCCTGGGCGCCCTGGCCCTGGGCCTGGGCTACGAGAAGAACGACCAGGCGACGCAGTTCAGCGCGCGCGCGTTCTACAGCGTGGGCGCCTTCGGCTTCGGCGCCTATGTGCAGCAGGACAAAGACGCCTGGGCGGTGAAGGGTTCGCGCACCAACCTGCGCCTGACCGGCATGTACACCATGGGCCCGTCAGAATTCCACGTGAACCTGGGCAAGGCCGGTGACATCGGCAGCGCCAGCGGCACCGACGCCAGTCAGATCACCCTGGGCTACAACCACAACCTCAGCAAGCGTACCAAGGTCTACGCCTTCTACACCACCTTCAACGACGGATCGGCCAAGTCCTACGGTGGCGACTTCAGCTCACTGGCGCTGGGCGTCCGCCACAACTTCTAAGCCTTAGCCAGCGATAGGCACCGTCCTGCGTCTACGATGCAGGACTGTGTCATTCAAGCTAAGCCTGCGCATGAAGTTTTCAAGCTGCCATCGGGCCCTACCACGCCTGCTGGGTGCTTTGTTCATGATGGCGGGTGTTGTGCCGCCACAGACCGCCATGGCCCAGGAGTCGCCGGTGATGCACAAGCTGCGCACCACCGGCGTCATCAGCCTGGGTTACCGCGCCTCCTCGCCGCCGTTTTCTTACGTGGACGCGCAGCTGCAGCCCATCGGCTTCACGGTGGCGCTGTGCCTGAAGGTCGTCGACGCGCTGCGCCAGCTGCCGGGCTTGGCCACCCTGCAGGTGCGGCCGGTGCCCGTCACCTCGGCCACGCGGCTGCCCTTGGTGGCCAATGGCACGGTGGACCTGGAATGCGGCATCACCACGAACAACGCCGAACGCCAGCGGCAGGTGAACTTCTCCACCACCATCTTCGTGGCCGAGAGCCGCGTGCTCTCCAAACGCGGCGCGGTCTACAGCAGCCTGGACGAACTGCGCGGCCAGCCCGTGGTGTCCACCATCGGCACCACCAGCATCCAGTACCTGCAGGCGCAAAACCGCCAGCGCGGTTTGGGCATGAAGATCCTGGGCGGCGTGGACGACGTGGAGAGCTTCCGCATCGTCGACAGCGGCCGGGCCGTGGCCTTTGCGATGGACGACGTCATCCTGCACAGCCTGCTGGCCACCGCGGCCAACCCCGGGCAGTACGTGGTGTCGCCGCAAAGCCTGTCGGTTGAACCCTACGGCATCGGCCTGAGCCGGCAGGACCCAGGCTTCAAGCGCCTGGTCGATGAAGTGATCGTCGGCCTGTTCCGCAGCGGCGAGTTCGCCGCGCTGTACAAGCGCTGGTTCGAAGGCCCCATCCCACCCAACGGCGTGAACCTGAAGCTGCCAATGAGCCCGGCCCTCAAGCGCTTGACGCAGCAGCCCAACGACTCGCCCGACCCGGCACAGTACCGCTAGGGCCGCGCGCGCCCCCGGCGGTTCAGCCGCGGAACCGCTCCAGCTCGATGCCGTGGCGGTGCAGCTTGTCGTACAGCGTCTTCTTCGGCAGGCCCAGTTCGTCCATCGCGCGTTGCACGTTGCCGCCGGTGCGCAGCAAGGCCTGTTCGATCAGGGCTTTCTCCGTCAGGTCCAGCTGCTGCGGCAAGGTCAACCGCGGTGCCGTCGCGCTGCCGGGCTCGGCGTCGGCGTCACCCTCTTCCAGCACAAACCGGTCGGCGGCGTTGCGGATCTCGCGCACGTTGCCGGGCCAGTCGTGGCTGAGCAGTTCGCGCAGCTTGCTGTCGCTGATCTCCGGCCGCGTGCCGCCGTACCGCTGCACGGCCTGGTCCACAAAGTGGGTGAACAGCGCGGGGATGTCCTCGCGGCGTTCGCGCAGCGGCGGCAGCTCCAGCACGGCCACGTTCAGCCGGTAGTACAGGTCGGCGCGGAAGCGGCCTTCGTCGCTGAGGGCGCGCAGGTCGCACTTGGTGGCGGCGATGACGCGGATGTCCAAGCGCACCTCTTCGTTGGAACCCAGGCGCTCCAGCTTGCGTTCCTGCAGCACACGCAGCAGCTTGATCTGCATGGCCATGGGCATGCTCTCGATCTCGTCGAGCAGCAGCGTGCCGCCGTTGGCGTGTTCCAGCTTGCCCACACGGCGTTTGCCGGCCGAAGTGAATGCGCCGGACTCGTGGCCCAGCATCTCGCTTTCGAACAGGGTCTCGGGCAGGCCGCCGCAGTTGATGGCCACGAAGTGCCGGTCGCGGCGCGCGCTCTGGTCGTGCAGGCAGCGTGCCACCAGTTCTTTGCCCGAGCCGGTCTCGCCCAGCACCATCACATCGGCCGAGGTGCTGGCCAGCTTCATCACACGCCGGCGCACACGGTGCATGGCCGGTGATTGGCCCAGCAGCACGGCCTCGATGCCGGTGTTGCTTTGCAGTTGGCCCCGCAGGTCGTCCACGGCCAGGCGCAGCATGCGCTTTTCCATCGCGCGCTGGGCCGTGGCGACAAAGTGCTCCGGCGAGAACGGCTTTTCGATGAAGTCGTAGGCGCCGATGCGCATGGCGCGCACGGCCATGTTGATGTCGCCATGGCCGGTGACCAGCACCACGGGGATGCCGGCATCGGTGGCCATCACCTGCTCCAGCAGGGCCAGGCCGTCCATGCCGGGCAGGCGCACGTCGCTGATGACGACGGCCCGCACGCCGGGCAGGATGTGCGGCAGCGCGTGTTCGGCCGACTCGAAGGCGCGCACGGCCAAGCCGGCCAACTCCAGCGTCTGCACCAGGCTGCTGCGCACCTGGGGGTCGTCTTCGATGTAGATGATGTCCAGGCCTTCAAACATCGCGTTCGGTTCCTTCTGCAGGGGCCAGGTCGAACTCGAAGCACATGCCCGTGTCCAGCCGGTGCGCGCGCAGGCTGCCGCCGAACTCGCGCACGATCTTGGAAGAGATCACCAAGCCCAGGCCCAGGCCTTCGCCCGGCGGTTTGGTGGTGAAGAAAGGCTCGAACAGCCGCGCGTGGGTGGCGTCGTCCATGCCCTTGCCCTGGTCGGTCACACGCACCAGCACACGGCCGTCCACCTGGGCCGCGGCCACCTGCAGACGGGGCTGCGGCTGGCCGGCCATGGCGTCCAGCGCGTTGGACATCAGGTTCAGCAGCACCTGCTCCAAGCGCGTGCCGTCGGCGCGCACGCGCAGTTCGTCGGGCAGGGCCACGTCGCAGCGCGCGTTGTCGGCCAACAGGCGGTGCTCCAGCATCACGCGCGCATTGCCCACGGCCTGGGCCAGCACCACGGTGTCGGGCGCGTCACCGCCACGGCGGGCGAAGGTCTTCAGTTGCGAGGTGATGCGCCCCATGCGTTCGGCCACCTCGCCGATGGCGCGCAAGTTGCTGCCCAGGGCCTCGGTGCGCCCCACCTCGATCATGCGCACCGAGTTCGCGGCCAGCGCACGCAGCGCCGTCAGCGGCTGGTTCAGCTCGTGGGCGATGCCGGCCGACATCTGCCCCAGCACGGCCAGCTTGCCGGCTTGGATGAGCTCGTCCTCGCTCTGCCGGCTGCGCCGCACCTGCTGCTCCAGCGCATCGTTGGTGGCCTGCAGTTCGCCGGTGCGCAAGGCCACTTGGCGCTCCAGGTCGTCGCGCGCGGCCTGCAGTTGGTTGCGCGCCTTGAACAGCTGCTGCAACGCGCGGCGGCGGTGCAGCAGGTACAGCACGGCCAGGCCGGCCAGGCCCACGGCCGCGGCCACACCCCAGGCGGCGGCGCGTGCGTTGCGCTGCACGTCGGCGGGGTCTGACAAGGCCATGAAGCGCAGGCCCAGCGGCGCCATGGCCCTTTCCTGCGCCACGTACAGGGTGGCCGGGTCGCCGGGCGCCCCGTTGCCCAGTTCCACCACCGGTGCGCCCACCAACTGGCGTGTGCGCGTGCGCAGGCCCAGGCTGGCCATGGGCGCCGCCGGGTAGCGGCCCGTGGCGCGCAGCGCGGCGCTGCGCTCCTGGCCCAGTTCGTCCAGGCTGCGGTAGGTCCAGGCCGGCACCGAGCTCATGATCACCACGTCCTGGTCGTCCAGCACCAGCAGCTTTTCGCTGGCCGAGCGCACGCCCAGGTCGGTCCAGGTGGCCTCCAGTGGCGCCAGGTTCACGCCCACCACCACATAGCCCACGGTCTCGCCGGCGCGGCGCACGGCGCTGGCGCTGTAGAAGTCGGTGCCGGCCAGCGGCGGTTCGGTGGCGAAGAACCCGCGGCTGCGGCGCTGCAGTTCGCGCGCGATCAGCGTCAGCCGCGGCAGGCGTGGGTCGCCGGCCAGGCGTTCGGGGCTGCCCTCGCTGCTGGCCAACAAACGGCCCTGCAGGTCGGTGGCGAAGATCATCAGTGCGCCGGCGTGCACGTTCATGCGCGCCAACTGCTGGGCGGCGCGTTCGCGCGTGTCGTGGGTCTGCGTGTCGGCGAACAAGGCCTGCACGTCCTGGTCCAGCGCGACCAGGGCCGGCAGGTGGGCGGTGCGGCCCAGTTCACTTTCCAGGCCCCCGGCGTACAGCTCCAGGCGCTCGGTGGCCACCTCGAACAGGCGGTCCATGCCCTCGCGTTCGCTCCACTGGTAGCCCAGCACCATGCCCCCCACCGCCAACACCAGGGTGGCCAGGCCCACCAGGGCCGCGGAGTTCACACGCGGGCGCATCCAGGTGCGCGGCGCCGGTTCGTCGGGTTCGGCGCCGGGCTCGGGCAGGTCGTTGGGCAGGCTGGGGTCGGGGCGCTCGGTCATCGCCGCCGCAGTATGCCCAAGGCCCCACAGGGTGCGGAATTCCGCACGCGGGCCGCGCCGGGTGTGCAGGCTTTCGCCTGCGGGCCGGGTGCCAGGCAAGGGCTTTGTCTCGGGGGAAAGCGGTGTCACAGGGCGCTGGGGTGGTGGCATGCAATCTGCATAACACCAGCAGATTGCATGCCGCGCATGCGCCCTTCATCGACCCATTTCTCCAACGACCCCACCCGAATGGAAACCTTCATCCAACAGGTCATCAACGGCCTGGTGCTGGGCAGCATGTACGCCCTGGTGGCCCTGGGCTACACCATGGTCTACGGCATCATCAACCTCATCAACTTCGCACACGGCGAGGTGCTG
>JBKCUM010000041.1:0-10932 GCA_046318395.1 Rubrivivax sp. | reverse complement strand
ATCGGCGCCTTGATCACTTCCACCAGGCGCTGGGCCAGCCCGTTGACCAGGGCCCAGCCCAACACCAGGTGCATCGCTATGACGATGCCAATGCCCACGGCGTGTTTGCCGGGTTGTCTTTGTTGTTGGGCGAAATCCACTCAGTGTCCTCCAGACAGCCTTGTCGCACATCGGCAACAGGGCGCTGCATCGTTCTTGACAATTGGTCTTTTGGACCAGTTACAGCCGGGGTCGGCTGCGAAGCGCGCGACTATATCGCGAAAAAACGGCCCCCTGCACGGGGCATCACCCTAGGCGTGGGCACCGTTTGCACTGCTACAGCTTTGCAAGATCAGGGCCAGCTTGGTGCCGCTCCTACACTGGTGAGGGCGGCATGCCCTTGGCCGGTGCCACGGCCGCCCACCGATGCGCTGGGCCGCCCCATGCAGCGCAGGTCCCCTAGCCCAGGAGAAGCCATGAACCAAGATCTGTACGACCAAGGCCTGAAGACCCGCCGCGAGGTGTTGGGTGCCGAGTATGTGGACGCGGCCATCGCCAACGCCGACGAGTTCAGCCGCCCGCTGCAGGAAATGATCACGCAGTTCGCCTGGGGCGAGGTGTGGAACCGCCCGGGCCTGGACCGCCGCACGCGCAGCCTGTTGAACCTGGCCATGTTGACGGCGCTGAACCGGCCGCACGAGTTGAAGCTGCACATCAAGGGTGCACTCAACAACGGCGTCATGCAGGCCGAGATGCGCGAGGTGTTCCTGCAGACCGCCATCTATGCCGGCGTGCCTGCCGCCATGGACAGCTTCCGCGTCGCACGCGAGGTGTTCAAGGCCGAAGGGCTCTGACGCCGGCTGCAGACCAGCCCGCAGCGGTGCGCTGCCTTCAGCCGGGGGTGGGCAGGCGCTGTGCCGGGCCCCACCAGCCCGGCAGCAGGCGCTGCACCTCGGGCCGGCGGAAGCGGTCGTCGATGAGGACCACCACGCCTTGGTCGTGCACGGTGCGGATCACGCGGCCCGCGGCCTGCACCACCTTGCGCAGGCCCGGCACCAGGTAGGTGTAGTCGTAGCCCTGGCCGAACAAGGCCTGCATGCGCGCGCGCATCTCTTCGTTCAACGGGTTCAACTGCGGCAGGCCCAGCGTGGCGATGAAGGCGCCGATCAAGCGCCGCCCCGGCATGTCCACGCCTTCGCCGAAAGCCCCCCCCAGCACCGCGAAGCCAATGCCCTGGCCACCGGCCTCGAACCGGGCCACAAACGCCTGGCGGTCGGCCTCGCCCATGCCGCGGTGCTGCACCCAGCGGGGCACCTCGGGGTGGGCCTGGGCGAACGCGGCTTCCACCTGGGCCAGGTATTCGAAGCTGCTGAAGAAGGCCAGGTAGTTGCCCGGCGCTGCCGTGTACTGGCGTGCCATCAAGGCCACGATCGGGTCCACCGAACGCGCGCGGTCGGCGTAGCGTGTGCTGATGTGGGCCGCCAGTTGCACCTGCAGTTGCGCCGCGCGGAACGGTGCGGGCACCTCCAACCAGGCCGTGTTGGCCGGCAAGCCCAGCAACTGCGCGTAGAAGTGCTGCGGCAGCAGCGTGCCCGAGAACAGCACCGCGCAGTGCGCCGCGGCCCAACGTGGCGCCAGGTGGGGTGCGGGCACCACGTTGCGCAGGGTCAGCGTGGTGGGGGTCTGGCCGCGGCGGCCGTTGGGCGTGTGGTTCGGGGCGGCCGCTGCACTTCGGGTGATGTCGAACAAGGCGTGGTCGCCGAAGCCCTCGGCCAGCTTGGCGAAACCCAAAGCGTCGAAGTACAGCGCCTGCAAGGCCGTATCGACCCAGGTCGGGTGGGCGGCGTAAAACTCCGTCATCGCGTGGCAGGCCTCCTGCACGGCCTGCACGAACTTCTCGGGCAGGGGTTGCACGGCGTAGTCGCTGTCCACGGCCTGCACCGTGGCTTTCCAAGCGCGGTGCCAGCGGTCCAGGGGACGCTTCAACGTGGGCGGGGCCTGGCGGCGCACCGTGCGCAGCTGGTCGTGCACCAACGCAGTGCTGTACATGCTGCGTGCGCGGTCCACCAGGTTGTGCGCCTCGTCCACGAGCAGGGCCACCCGCCAGCCGTTGGCCTCGGTCAGGCCGTGCAGCAGGGCGCTGGTGTCGAAGAAATAGTTGTAGTCGGCGACCACCACGTCGGCCCAGCGCGCGAGTTCCTGGCTCAGGTAGTAGGGGCAGACTTGGTGTTGCGCCGCCAGCCGCTGCACGGCCTCGCGCGCGAGCCAGGCGGTGCCGCCGGTGGCCGCCACGGCCTCGGCGCGGGCGCCCGGCAGGCGGTCGTAGAAGCCACGCGCCAGGGGGCAGCTGTCACCGTGGCAGGCCTTGTCGGGGTGCTCGCAGGCCTTGTCGCGCGCCACCAGTTCCAGCACCCGCAGCGGCAGGCGGCCTGGCGGTGCTGGCGGGGGCGTGGCGGTGTCGTCGCCACACAGCAGCGCCAGGCCCTCCAAGGCCACGGCGCGGCCCGGTGTTTTCGCGCTCAGGAAGAACACCTTGTCCAGGCCCAGGTGCGAGGCCCTGGCGGGGGTTTCGGCCGGGGCCTCTGCCTTGCCATCGACGGGTGCGCGGGTGGGGGTGTCGGCGGTTGCATGGGTCGCCGCCGTGGCCGCAGGTCGGGCGGGCGCGGCCGGCAGGGCCTTGAGCAGCGGAACCAGCGTGCCCAGCGTCTTGCCGATGCCTGTAGGCGCCTGGGCCAGCAGACAGCGGCCTTGGCGGGCGGCGTGCCAGGTGTGTTCGGCCAGGTGGCGCTGGCCTTCGCGGAAGTCGCCATGCGGGAAGCGCAGCGTTTGCAGCGCTTGGTCGCGGGCACGCCGGTGGGCCAGTTCCTGCCGGGCCCACTGCAGAAAGCATTCGCACAGCGCGTGGGCAAACTGCCGCAGGGCCGCGGCGCTGTGGTGTTCCACCACCGGCGTTTCTTGCTGGTTGCCGACGTCGAAGTACACCACCGCCACGTCCAGCGCCGGCAGCGAGAAGGCCTCGCACAGCAGCCAGCCGTACACCATGGCTTGCGCGCGGTGCAGCGCCCGGTGGTTGGCGGGCAGCCGGCCCAGGTCGCCCTTGAAGGTCTTGATCTCCTCCACCCGCGCCGCGGCCAGGTCAAAACCGTCGGCGCGGCCGCGCAGGCGCAGCGGGCCATAGGCGCCGGCCACGGCCACTTCGCGCGCATAACCGGCACCGCGGCGGGCCGTCACGGTCTGGTGGCCGGCGATGCCTTCCTGCGCCGTGGGTGCGGGCGTGAAGCGCAGGTCCAGGTCGCCTTGTTTGGCGGCGAAAGCGCACAGCTCGCGCACCGCCACGGTGTAGACCGTGTCGTCGGGCGGGCCTTCGGTGTTGGCGGTGGGGTGTGCGGGGGCGGGCGCGGGCATGGGCGGCGATCAGCCCACCATCATGCCCGCTGGGCGCGGGCGGCCCGCCGCGCCCAGCCCGGCCTCAGGCCGTGCGCAGTTGCAGCGCTGCCTTGGCCAGGGTGCCGGGCATGAAGGCGAAGTCCAGCTCCGGCTGGCGGCCGCTGACGATGTCGGCGATGGCGCGGCCAGAGCCGGCCGAGTGGGTCCAGCCCAGCGTGCCATGCCCCGTGTTGAGGAACAGGTTGCGCAGCGGCGAAGCGCCGATGCAAGGCACGTTCGACGGCGTGGTGGGCCGCAGGCCGGTCCAGTAGCGCGCGCCCTGGCCGTCGGTCATGCGCGGGAACAGTTCTTTGACGCGGCGCACGATGGCCTCGCAGCGGCGCAGGTTCAGCGTGGTGTCGAAGCCGTTCAACTCGGCCGTGCCGGCGATGCGCAGGCGGTCGCCCAGGCGCGAGAACACCAGCTTGTACTCGTCGTCGGTCAGCGACACGTTGTAGGCCGTGCTGGGGTCCAACACGGGCAGCGTCACCGAATAGCCCTTGGCCGGGTAGATGGGCAGGTGGAAGCCGAGCTCGCGCGCCAAGCCGCCGCTGTACGGGCCCATGCACAGCACGTACCGGTCGGCGTTCAGCGTGCTGACCACGCCTTCGGCGCTGGCCACCTGCACCGCGCTCAGCTGGTCGCCTTGCCGCTGCACGCCCACCACGCGGGTGTTGTAGAGGAAGCGCACGCCGGCCTGCGCGGCGTGCTGGGCCAGTTGCTGTGTGAAGCGGTGGGCGTCGCCCGATTCGTCGCTGGGCGTCATGCTGCCGCCCACGATGCGGTGCGCGCTGTCGGCCAGCGCGGGCTCGATGGCCACGCATTCGGCGGCGGTCTTCATGTCCAGCTCGCAGCCGTGGTCGCGCATCACCTGGGCCGGGGCCTGGGCGGCGTCAAACTCCGCCTGGCTGGTATAGAAGTGCAGGATGCCGCGGCTGAGCTGGTCGTATTCCAGGCCCAGCTGCTGGCGCAGTTGCTGCAGCGTGGCCCGGCTGTACAGGCCCAGGTTGACGATCTGGCGGATGTTGTGCCGCGTGCGCCCGGGCGTGCACTCGCGCAGGAACTGCAGGCCCCAGCGCCACTGCAGCAGGTCGGGCCGCAGGCGGAACAGCAGCGGCGCGTCTTCCTGGCCCAGCCAGCGCAGCACCTTCAGCGGCGCGCCCGGGTTGGCCCAGGGTTCGGCGTGCGAGACGGAGATCTGCCCGCCGTTGGCGAAACTGGTTTCCAGCCCGGCTGCGGGTTGGCGGTCGACGACGGTGACGTCGTGGCCGGCGCGTTGCAGAAACCAAGCGGTGGTGATGCCGGTGACGCCGGCGCCGAGAACGGTGACTTGCATGGTGAACCTCGAACTTCGAAACGGTGCGAAGAACGGGCAGGTTCAAGGTGCGGCGTCGCGGCGCGCCCACGGGCCAAGGCGCGTGGGCACGGGCAGCGGCGGCCGGCCCTGAAGGCCTGCTCGCGCCGCTCCCGCTGTCCTGGGTACCTGAGAGATTCGGCGCCTGCCCTCGGCAGGCCCTTGCTCCTTCGGCGGCGGCACGCGCCTGGGTCGGTGTTGACCGGGGGCGGTGCCACGCTCTCCAGCGTCGGCTGATGACGGTGTTCCAGTACGGGGCCTGAGCGGGTATGGGAGGTTGCGCCTTCGGCGGCAGGTCGGACCTGCACTCTCCTGGAAACCGGCCGACAGTGTAGCGCCCCAGGGCTTTGTGCGGGCGGTCGGATCGCACCGTGTGCGCCGTGCTGGCGGCGCATCGACCGGGTGGCACGGCGGCGTGAATCTGTGGTTGCAAACAGTACTGTTGTTGCGTACAGTTGTTTGCACCAGGAGGTAGCCCACCATGCGTCAAGATTTCCGCCAGCTTTACCAACCCTCGCCCGAGCGCCTGCCCCGTTGGCTGCGCCGCATGTGGTTGTGGTTCTGAGCGCCCCCAGGGCCGGGCTGCGCCCAGCCCGCCCCCCCGCGGGGGATGAAGGCGCCCGGCAAAGCCGCTTCACCTGAAGAGCGGCTGCGCCCCTGGCACGCGGCAGGTGCCGCTCGCCATGGGGTGTGGGCTGCGCAGGTGGTTGCAGGCTTGGCCCGTGGGTGCCGGTTGTGCCGGTTGTGCTGGTCGTGGTGGCTGTTGAGGCCGCGGCCCCGCCACCCGGCGAGTCGGGTGCAGGCACACTGCTGGGCTGTTTTCCAACGCGGGCCCTGCGTCCGCCGCTTTCATGAACCCTGAGCAGTACGGCGTGGGTGTGGTCGGCACCGGCATCATGGGCCGCCGCATGCTGGCGGCCCTGCAAGCCCACCCTCGCTTCCGGGTCGACGCTTTGTTCGACCCTTCGCCCGTGTCGATTGCGCAGGCCCAGGGCCTGGTGCCCGAGGCCGTGGCCGTTGACAGCCTGTCGGCGTTGGTGGCCAGGCCCGGCCTGCAGCTGGTTTACGTGGCATCGCCACCGGCGGCCCACGGGGACGCCGTGCAGGCCAGCTTGGCGGCCGGGCGCGCGGTGCTCTGTGAAAAGCCGCTCGCCGCTGACCTGCCGCAGGCGCTGGCCTTGCAACAGGCGGTGGCCGCCGCGGGTTTGCCGTTCGCGGTGAACTTCCCGTTCGCACGCGCTGCCGCCTGCCTGCAATTGGCCCAGGCCCTGCAGGCCGGGCCAGCGGGCCCCGTGGGCGCGCCGCACACGGCGCGCATCACGCTGCGGTTTGCGCAGTGGCCGCGGCCGTGGCAGGCGGGTGCGTCGGCCTGGTTGGCCGGGGCCGCCGAGGGAGGCTTCACCCGCGAGGTGCTGTCGCACTTCGTGTTCTTGGCCCAACGCCTGTTCGGCCCGGCCCAGGTGGCCGATGTGCGCCTGACCCGCGCGCCAAACCAAACCGAAACCGCCCTGCAGGCCACCCTGGTGCACGCCGGTTTGCAGGTGCAGGTGGACGCCGCGGTGGCCGGCGATGTGGCCGACCACAACCGGTTCGAGGTGAGCGGCCCCCAAGGCAGCCTGGCCCTGGTGGATTGGTCGCGGTTGGAGCGCGACGGCCAGCCGCTGGCCCCGCGCACCGACAGCACCCCCAGCACGCTGGACGCCGTGGCGCTGCAGTTGGCAGGCGTCACCGACCACGGCCTGGCCACCGTGGAAGAAGCCGTGGCCGTGGTGCGCACCATCGAAGCACTGCTGGCCTGAAGGCTGCGGCGTAGGTCAGCCGCGTGGTGAGGGCCTCAACCGCCCTCTGGCCGCAGGCCCCGGTGCACGCCGCCGTGCCTCACACCGAAGCCGGCGGCACGTAGCCCTGTTCCACCAGGTGCTGCAGCGGCAGGAACAGCGGTTGCGGCAGCGCCTGCCAGTCGAACCATTGCCAGCCGCTGCACTTGTCGGGTTCCATCAGCTGCACATCGCCTTGTGCGGCCTGGGCCACGACGAACACCGTCACGTAGTGCCGGCCTTCGTCGGCCATCACGTCGTTGGTGCAGGGGCCGGCCTGGGTGCGCAGCAGGTGCAGGCCGGTCTCCTCGGCCACCTCACGGCGTGCGCAGTCGGCGAAAGACTCACCAAACTGCAGGTGCCCGCCCGGTGCGGCCCAGGTGCCAGCGCCGTGTGCGCCTTGGCGCTGGCCCAGCAGCACTTGGCCGTCTCGCAGCACCAGCACACCCACGCCCACCTGGGGCACGGGCTCGGCTTCGGCCCACGGGGCGGTTTGGCCCCCGGCTGCCGATGCCGCCAGGGGGGTGGTCGCGTCGGCCGGGGGCACCACCTGGTAGGCCTCGCCGCCCGTGGTCTTGGGCGCCCGGCGCTTGGCTTCGCGCACCTGGCGCGCTGCGCTTTTCAGCTGGTCGGGGCCGGCCGCGGCGGCGGCGCTTTGTGCGTCGGCCGGCAGGCTGGCCACGGCGGCCGCGGCGCTGATCGACAAGGCGCCCGCCTTCACCGCGGCCACCACCTCGGGCACGGCCTGCTTCTGGATCTTCTCGATCATCACCACCTGGCTGTTGCTCAGCTTGGCGGCCTTGGCCAGGGCCTCGCGCGTGGCCAGGGCTTCGTCGTCAGAAGGCGTGCGCAGCGGCGCAGCGGTGCTGTCGGCCGCGCTGGGGTCTTCGGCGCGGGCGCGGCGCTCGGCCACGATGGCGCGCTTGCGCAGCGCCAGTTCACCGCGCTGGAAGTCCGACAGGCTGCGCCGGCCCAGGTGCTGGTCGATCATCCACAACTGCACGTCCTCCAGGCTCTTGAAGCGTGGGTTCTGCACGGTCTGGAAGGGCAGGCCATGCTTGCGGCAGATGCCATAACGGTTGTGGCCGTCCACCAGCACATCGCCCCACAGCACCAGGGCGTCGCGGCAGCCCTCGGTCAGCAGGCTGCGTTCCAGGGCCTCGTGTTCGTCGGCGGTCAGGGGGGCAATGTAGGCCTGCAGTTCAGGCTTGACGACGAGTTCCATGGCGGGTGCGCTGGGCCGGGCGTGCCGGCCGGAAAAAAGCGGCTGAGGTTCAGCGGGGGGGCGGATTGTAGGGAGGCGCGTCAACGCGCCCGCCCCGTCAGGCCGCTTCCACCACCACCTGCGGCCAGCGTTCGGTGTAGCGCTTGCTGCGCACCCGCTCGCGGTAGGTGGCCAGGCTCACCCGCGCCGGGTTGCGGCGCACCCGCTGGCCCCACAGGTCGTCCAGGCCCAGCGGCGCGATGACCTGCACCCGGTCGGCCGCGTCCAGCCACACGCCCACGGCGGTGGCGTATTCAGGCCAGCTGGCCACGGCGGCTTCCAGCGACGGCAGTGGCGGCACCGCGTGGCCGAAGAACGTTTCGAACCAGGTGTGCACCAGGGCCTGGTTGGTCACTTCCCAGGGGCAGCCGGGCAGCAGGGCCTGCAGGCGGCTTTGCAGCCGCGCGTCGTGGTCGGGTGAGGGCGGGGTGGGGTCGAAGAACGCCACGTCCACGTCGGCCAGCGCCGAAGGCTGGGCGTGGCCGTGCAGGTGGTCCCACACCAGGTTGCGCACCGCGCCGGCGCCGATGCACCAGTGCTGCAGGCCCAGGCCACGCACGGCGCGCAACTGCGCCATGAAGCGGGGCTGCTGCTGCACCAGGTCGGCCAGGGCTTGGGCCTGGGCGGTCTGGCGGGGGTGGCTCAAGCCTTGCCCCGGCGCGGGCCGCTGGCCGCCGGCCAGTGGCCGAACTCGTCGGCGTGCAGTTCGATGTCCAGTTCCTGCACCCGCTGCTGCAGCTTTTCCTGGGCGTCGGCCACGGCCTGGTTGTAGACCGAGGGCGCGATTTCTTTCAGAAAGAAGTTCAGCAGCGCGCCGGCCGTGATGTTGCCGATGCGCTGGTCCAGCTCTTCTTGAAAGTAGCGCTCGATGGACGCGATGGCCTGGCTTCGGGCGGGTTTGGGCAGTTCGATGTTCATGGGGTGGTGGGGGGGTGTGCGGCGGACGCTTGGGCGCAGGCGGCGCAGATGCAGGCGCGCCCGCGTGCCGCCGCCGGCACGCGGGCCAGCAGATCGGTGCTGAAGTGCGCCGACTGGCACCAGCAGCTTTGCACGTCGCCGCCGGCGGCCATCTGGCAGGCGTTGCCTTGGCCGCACAGCGGACAGGCGCTGGCCGAGATGGGCAGATCGGCGTGCGAGGCGGCGGCGGGTGGCTTGATGGGTTGCATGCGGCGTGGGGTGCGCGGGCCAGACGGCGGTGTGCCATTGAACCACCGTGGCCAGCGCGTGGTGCACCCGCGGTGTCGCCGCCGCTTCGGGTGTTGTCGCCGGTGGGGGGTGCCCTTCTCCAGGGGGTGGGCTAAAATTCGCGGTTTTCCCTGCGCTGGCCGCAGCGCCTGGCACAGGCTCCGCGGAGCTTGAGGCAACTGGGAGAAGTCGGGGGGAAACCGGGAAAAACCGGGGGAAGCCGCGAGAAACCGCGAGAAACCGGGCGAACCTGGCTAAAACCGGGCGAATGCCAGGTTTGTGGTCCGGTTTGTCGCCCGTTCTTCTGGGCGGCGGCCCGCGACGTGGCGCCAGCGCCTGCCCGCAGCGCGCGGCCCCGTGTGGGGTGCGGCCGCGGGCCGAACGGCTCCGCAGACGAGCCGCGGTGCCCCAAAGCGGGCGCGAGGCAGCACCCGCCCGGGGTGCAGGCAGCCACCGTGGGCGGTGGCTTTTGTTTTTCAACCGTTTGGGGATCGCCAAGCTTGGTGGGTGTGGTGGGCGCGAGCAGTTTCAACAGTTCCAGGCTGGTCGGCTTCCTGTCGGGTCTGCAGCCCGGTGCGCCCAGCGCAGCCGCGCCCGCAGGCAAGGCCACGCCCACGCTGGCTGAACAGCTGGGCGCGTGGATGGGCTGGACCGACGCCATCGCGTTGTCCTCTGTGCTGAACGCCCCTGTGGCCACGCCCGCCGCACCGGCCGCCGCCACACCGGCCCACAACGCCGCCTGGCGCACGCTGGCGCCGACGCTGGCACGGCTGCGCAGCGAGCTGGCCGCGGCCGTGGCCGCCGACCCCGTGCTGGCGCCCCGCCTCGACGGCACGGCGGCCCCTGCAGCCCCAGCGGCCCAGCGCCCCCGCGTCGGTGCCCCGCCGCCCGCCCGCCGCCCCGCCCTGCTGCTCACGCTGGCCGAAGCCGCCGACCCTGCGCTGTACCGCCGCAGCTACCTGGCGCACCAGCGCACCATGGCCTTGCGCGCTGAGCCGCTGCGCGCCCAGGTGCGGGCCGCCATGGCGCGGCTGTCGCCGGCCCTGGCCCAACTGGCCACGCTGGACGCCACTTTGGAAAAAGCCCTGGCCGCGCGCGAGCGCCAGTGCCTGGCCAGCGTGCCGGTGCTGCTGGAACGTTTTTTCGACCGCCAACGCCAGGCCGCCGCGCCGCTGGACGAGGCCGCCACCACCTTGCCCGACTGGCTGGCCCAGTACCGGCAGCTGGTGCAGGCCGTGCTGTTGGCGGAGTGGGAGGTCCGGCTGCTGCCGACCGAAGGATTGATCGAGGCCCTGCGCGCAGGGTGACAAGAAAGCACGATGAACAGAGCCTTTGTTTTTTCGGCCGTGTCGGCCTTCGTGGCCGGCCTGGTGGCCGTGGCCTGGGTGGCCTGGGGTTACGCCGGTGGCAGCGGCCACGGCCTGGCCCTGGCCACCACGGCGCTGATCGCCGCGGGTTATGTGGCCGGCGGTTGGGAGCTGCGCCGTTTCCACGCGGCCACCCACAGCCTGCAGCGTGCATTGGCAGCCTTGCCCGCCGAACTGCCGCAGTTGGCCGACTGGCTGCAGCAGCTGCACCCCTCGCTGCGCAACGCCGTGCGCCAGCGCGTGGAAAGCGAACGGGCGGCCTTGCCCGGCCCGGCGCTGACGCCCTACCTCGTGGGCCTGCTGGTGCTGCTGGGCATGCTGGGCACCTTCCTGGGCATGGTGGTCACCTTGAACGGCGCCGTGCTGGCGCTGGAAAGCACCACCGACCTGGCCACCATCCGCGCCGCCCTGGCCGCGCCGGTGAAGGGCCTGGGCCTGGCCTTCGGCACCTCGGTGGCCGGTGTGGCGGCTTCGGCCATGCTGGGCCTGGTGTCCACGCTGTGCCGCCGCGAACGGCTGCGTGCCGTGCAGGCCCTGGAC
>JBKCUM010000040.1:0-9596 GCA_046318395.1 Rubrivivax sp. | reverse complement strand
CTACGTGAACCGCGTGGGGCTGGACTATGTGAAGCAGCGCATCCTGCACGACTAGGCCAACCGCAAGGCGCTGTGGGCCGAACTGCAGTTTGCCCTGGACGGCGAGCCCGACCCCTGGTTCGAGTTCGACAAAGCCGCGGTGGACACACGCCAGTTCATCCCGCTGGTGCCGGTCTGAAGCCCCGCAGGCCGCCCTTCTTCATTCGCCAGGAATTCCGCATGAACCCGAACTGGAAAGCCATCTGCACGCTGGCCGACATCCCGCGCCGTGGCGCGCGCCGCGTGCAGCGCACACAAGGCCTGCCCGTGGCCGTGTTCCGCACCAGCGACGACCGTGTCTACGCCCTGCTGGACCGCTGCCCGCACAAGGGCGGGCCGCTGTCGCAGGGCATCGTCTTCGGCGACGCCGTGGCCTGCCCGCTGCACAACTGGGCCATCCAGTTGCACGACGGCCAGGCGCGTTCGCCCGACGAGGGCTGCACACCGGCTTTCGCCTGCAAGCTGGAAGGCGAGCAGGTGTTCCTGTGCGCCGACGAGCTGGCCCACAAGGCGCTGGACCTGGCGGCACCGGTGGCCGGCCCCCAGTGCCGACATGCGGCCTGAAGCGCAGCCCGCCATGGTGAACACCACCCGCAGCACTTGCCCGTACTGCGGCGTGGGCTGCGGCGTGCTGATCGACAGCGCCGACGGGCAGATCACCGGCGTGCGCGGCGACCCCGCGCACCCGGCCAACTTCGGCCGCTTGTGCAGCAAGGGCAGCACGCTGGCGCTGACGGCCGCGCAGCCCATCACCCTGCACCAGCGCCTGCTGCAGCCCCGCCTGCACGGCCAGGCCGTGGACTGGGACACGGCGCTGGACACCGCGGCCGAACGTTTCGCCGCCGTCGCCACCGAACACGGGCCCGATGCGCTGGGCTTTTATGTCTCAGGCCAGTTGCTGACCGAGGACTACTACGCCTTCAACAAGCTGGCCAAGGGCCTGCTGGGCACCAACAACATCGACACCAACTCGCGGCTGTGCATGAGCAGCGCCGTCGCGGGCTACAAGGCCACGCTGGGCGCCGACGCCCCGCCCTGCAGCTACGAAGACCTGGACCTGGCCGGCACCGTGTTCATCGCCGGCTCGAACATGGCCTGGGCCCACCCCATCCTGTTCCGCCGGCTGGAAGCCGCCCGCCAGGCCAACCCGGCCATGAAACTGGTGGTGGCCGACCCACGCCGCACAGAAACCGCCGCGGTTGCCGACCTGCACCTGCCGCTGCTGCCCGGCACCGACGTGGCGCTGTTCAACGGCCTGTTGCACCTGCTGTTGTGGGAAGGCTTGACCGACCCCGCCTTCATCGCCGCCCACACCAGCGGCTTCGACGCCTTGCGTGCCCAAGTGCGCGAGTGCACACCGCGCCAGACTGCACTCGTTTGTGGCGTCAGCGAGGCCGACTTGGTGCAGACCGCCCGCTGGTTCGCACAAGGCCCCACGCTCAGCCTGTACTGCCAGGGGCTGAACCAGAGCAGCCAGGGCACGGCCAAGAACGCCGCGCTGGTCAACCTGCACCTGGCCACCGGGCAGATCGGCCGCCCCGGCGCCGGCCCCTTCAGCCTGACCGGCCAGCCCAACGCCATGGGCGGGCGCGAAGTCGGCGGCTTGGCCAACCTGCTGAGCGCCCACCGCGACCTGGCCAACCCCGCGCACCGCGCCGAAGTGGCCGCGCTGTGGGGCCTGCCCGACGTGCCCGCCCAGCCGGGCAAAACCGCGGTCGAAATGTTCCAGGCCGCGGCCGACGGGGAGATCAAGGCGCTGTGGATCGCCTGCACCAACCCCGCGCAGTCGCTGCCCGACCAGGCCACGGTGCAGCGTGCCTTGCAGCGCGCGGAATTTGTGGTGCTGCAAGAAGCCTTCGCCACCACCGCCACTGCGGCTTATGCGCAGCTGCTGCTGCCGGCCAGCAGCTGGGGCGAAAAAGAAGGCACGGTGACGAACAGCGAGCGCCGCATCAGCCGCGTGCGCGCCGCCGTGGCCCCACCGGGCCAGGCGCGGCACGACTGGCAGATCGCCGTCGCCTTCGCCCAGCGGCTGGAACGCCGCCTGAGGCCGGGCCAGCCCACGCTGTTCCCCTACACCTCGGCGGAAAGCCTGTGGCTGGAACACCGCGAAAGCACCCGCGGCCGCGACCTGGACATCACCGGCCTGAGCTACGCCCTGCTGGACCAAGCCGGCCCGCAACAATGGCCACTGCCCGAAGGCGCGGCCCAAGGCCAGGCCCGGCTCTACACCGACGGCCGCTTCGCCACGCCCGACGGCAAGGCCCGCTTCTTCGACGCCGCCTACCAGCCCGTGGCCGAAGCACGCGACGCCCGCTACCCCTTCAGCCTGAACACCGGCCGTCTGCGCGACCAGTGGCACGGCATGAGCCGCACCGGCACGCTGGGCCGGCTGTTCGGCCACACGCCAGAGCCGGCGGTGGAGCTGCATCCGCAAGACCTGCAGCGCCTGCGCCTGGCCGAAGGTGACCTGGTGCGGGTGCGCTCCAGGCGCGGGGCCGTGGTGCTGCCGGCGCGCAGCAGCAGCGCGCAGGCCCCGGCCCAGGCCCACATCGCCATGCACTGGGGCCCCGAGGTGTTGTTGGGCGGCGTGAACCAGCTGACGCTGCCGGCCTTCTGCCCGCAGTCCAAACAGCCCGAACTGAAGCACAGCGCCGTGCAGATCGAAGCCGCCGCGCTGCCTTGGCACCTGCTGGCCGCCGCCTGGCTGCCGGCCGAGGCGATGGCCGCTGCGCGGCAAAGCCTGCAGGCGCTGATGCCTGCCTTCGAATTCGCCAGCCTAGTGCCTTTCGGCCAGCAGCAAGGCGGCCTGCTGCTGCGCGCGGCGGCCGCTGCCTCGCCACCAGCGGCCTTGCTCGCCGCGCTGGAAACGGCGCTGGGCCTGGCCACCACCGCACCCGGCCTGCTGCGCTACGCCGACCTTGGCCGCGGTGTGCAACGTTGCCTGCGGCTGGCAGGCCCACCCGAACAGCGCACCCTGCAGGCCTTCGTGCTGGCCGGCCCGGCCGGCCGCGCCGGCTTGGACGACTGGGCCTGGGCCCAGCTGCAACAGGCGCAGCCCGTGCAGGCCACGGCGCGCGAACTGCTGGCGCCGGGCGGCAGGCTGCAGGCCGGGCCCCGGCGTCAGCAGGTGTGCAACTGCCTGGACGTGGACGAAGACCAGATCCGCCAACAGCTCACGGCCTGCGCGGGCACGCCCGCCGCACGGCTGGCCAGCCTGCAATCGGCGCTGAAGTGCGGCACACAATGCGGCTCTTGCCTGCCGGCCCTGCGCCGCTGGGTGGAGGCCGTGCCCGCGCCGGTCTAGCGGCCGCGGGCAGGCCCGGAACTTGCGATTCCGTCAAAAACCGGAGACCGCGATGAGCATCGCCCCTTACATCAAAGACATCGGGCGCGGCGCCCAGGGCGCACGCGCGCTGGACGCCGTGACCGCGCAAAAAGTCATGGGCCTGGTGCTGGATGGCCAGGTCAGCGACCTGGAAGTCGGCGCCTTCGTGATGGCGCTGCGCATGAAGGGCGAGACCCTGGCCGAACTGGAAGGTTTTCTGGCCGCCGTGCAGGCCCGGTGCCAGCACTGGCAAAGCGAACAGCCGGTGGTGCTGATCCCCAGCTACAACGGCGCGCGCCGCCTGCCCAACCTGGTGCCTTTGCTGGCCATGGCGCTGGCCCAGGAAGGCGCGCGCGTGCTGGTGCACGGCCAGCCCAGCGACCCGGGCCGCGTCACCACCGCCGAGGTCTTCCGCGACCTGGGCTTGCCCGTGGCGCACAACGCCAGCGACGCCCACAGCGCCTGGGCGCGCCGCGAGCCGGCCTTCGTGCACACCGCCACGCTGTGCCCGCCCCTGCAGCGGCTGCTGGACGTGCGCCGTGCCGTGGGCGTGCGCAACGCGGGCCACACCGTGGCCAAGATGCTGAACCCCATCCAGGGCAGCCGCACGCTGCGTCTGGTGAACTTCACCCACCCCGAGTTCGGCCGGCTGATGGCCCAGTGGGCCGAACACAGTGCCTGCGACACGCTGCTGCTGCGTGGCACCGAAGGCGAAGCCGTCGCCGACCCGCGCCGCCAACCACGCATGGACACCTGGCTGCAAGGCCAGACCTGCACCGAACTGTCGGCCCCCGCACACGACGGCGTGGTGACAGAACTGCCGCTGCTGCCGCGCGAGAACGACGCCGCCACCACGGCCTTGTACGTGCAAGCCGTGCTGGGCGGTGAAAAACCATTGCCTGCGCCCATGGCGCGCCAGGTGCAGCTGGTGGTGGGCGCCCTGGCCCGCCTGCGCAGCGAACAACCCGCCCTGGGGCAGACCGCATGACCCCACCGCCGCTGACCGAAGCCCGCCCGGCCGCCAGCACCACGCCCGGCCTGCGCCCGGCGCGCCGACGCCGCCAGGCCGGCCACTGCGCCCTGGTGGGCGCCGGCCCCGGCGACCCCGAACTGCTGACCCTGCAGGCCCTGCGTGTGATGCGCCAGGCCACCGTGCTGCTGGTGGACGACCTGGTCAGCGACGGCGTGCTGGCGGCCGCGCTGCGCGGCCGCCAGCGCCCGCCGCGCGTCGTGCACGTGGGCAAACGTGGCGGCTGCGCCAGCACACCGCAGGCCTTCATCGAACGCCTGATGGTGGCCGAAGCCCTGGCCGGCGAACGGGTGGTGCGCCTGAAAGGCGGCGACCCCTTCGTCTTTGGCCGCGGCGGTGAAGAAGCGGCCACCTTGCGCGCACACGGCGTGCCGGTGCAGGTGGTGCACGGCATCACCTCGGGCTTGGCCGCGGCCGGCGCGCTGGGCGCGCCCTGGACCCACCGCGACCACGCCCACGGGGTGGTGCTGGTCACCGGCCACGCGCGCGAGGGCGGCCCGGCGCTGGACTGGGCCGTGCTGGGCGCCGCCGCGGCACAAGGGCTGACGCTGGTCATCTACATGGGCATGGCCCAGCTGCCGCAGTTGCAGGCGGGCTTGCTGAAGGCCCTGCCGGCCGGCACACCGGCGGCCGTGGTGCAGGCCGCAGGCACGCCACAGGAACAGCGGCTGATCAGCCGCCTGGGCACCCTGGCCGCCGACGTGGCCAGCGCCGGCCTGGGCAGCCCGGCCATCGTGCTGGTGGGCGACGTGTTGCGGGCCAGCGCGGCGCTGGCGCTGCCCGCCGAAGCCGCAGCACCGGCCAGAGCGGGCCTGCCAGCACGGGGCACGGCCGGCTTGCCAAGTGCGCGGCCGGAGCCCCACAATGCTGCGCCTTCGCGGGCCTTGAAGCAGCGCCGTTTTTCAGGCTAGAATCGCGGTCTTTGCTAGCAAACCTCGCGTGTCGATCCCGGGCAGACCTTGCCGGCAGATCAGCTGCACGGGACACCGAGCGCAAATTTTTGGGATCCCTCCTTACATGACCACCATCCGCGTCAAAGAGAACGAGCCGTTCGACGTTGCACTGCGCCGCTTCAAGCGCACCATCGAAAAAATCGGCCTGCTGACCGAACTGCGCGCCCGCGAGTTCTACGAAAAGCCGACCGCCGAGCGCAAGCGCAAGAAGGCCGCCGCCGTGAAGCGCCACTACAAGCGCGTTCGCAGCATGCAGCTGCCGAAGAAGCTCTACTGAGTTTTCTTTCGCGTTCCGAAAGAAGCCCGCACGGGACGCCGCTGCGGGCTTCTTCGTTTCCGCGCCACCTCGTTGGCCGACGGCCCCGCGCGCAACTGTGCCAGCCGTCACCACGCCACCCTCCCCCTTGCCCGCCAGGAGCCGCCATGAGCTTGAAAGACCAGATCACCGAAGACATGAAGACCGCCATGCGCGCCAAGGACAGCGAGCGCCTGGGCGCCATCCGCATGCTGCTGGCCGCGGTGAAACAACGCGAGGTGGACGAGCGCATCACGCTGGACGACACCCAGCTGGTGGCGGTGGTGGACAAGCTGGTCAAGCAACGCAAGGACAGCATCACGGCCTTCACCACCGCCGGCCGCACCGACCTGGTGGACAAAGAAACCGCCGAATTGAAGGTGCTGGAGGCCTACCTGCCCCAGCGCATGAACGCCGAAGAAGGGGCGGCGGCCATCGGCGCCCTGGTGGCCGAACTGGGCGCCGCCGGCCCTGGCGACATGGGCCGCGTGATGGCTGCGGCCAAAACCGCGCTGGCCGGCAAGGCCGACATGGGCCAGGTCTCGGCTGCTGTGAAGCAGGCTCTGGCAAAGTAAGGCCTGTCCGCCGTGTGGCGCGGGCCCTGGCCAGGCCCGGGCCGCGCTGGCACGGCCCACCGCACACCCACCTGCCCCAAGCACCCACCATGAGCACCGAAACCAACCTGCCGCTGCGCGCCATCGCGCCCGACATCTGCGTGGCCCCGCAGCTGACGCCCGAAGCCATGGCCGAAGCCGCGCGCGTCGGCTTCAAGAGCGTCGTCAACAACCGCCCCGACTTCGAACACGGCCCGGACCAGCCCACCAGCGCCGCCGTGGAAGCCGCGGCCGTGGCCGCGGGCCTGGTGTACCGCCACCTGCCGGTCTCCGGCGGCTACCAGTCGCCCGAAGAGATCGCCGCGATGGCCGTCCTGCTGGCCGAATTGCCGCGCCCCTTGCTCGCCTTCTGCCGCAGCGGCGCACGCAGCACCAACCTGTACCTGCAGGCCATCCAGCAGGGCTGAACCACAGGGGGCCAGACTCAGGTCTAACCCTGATCTGCCCCCCGAATGTGGCCAGCAGCCTGCATGTTTCAGGCTGTTTTCAGCGCCAGACACCTAAAGTCCACGGGGTCAACAACAAGCCTGCGTCCAACAGGCGAGGAGACTCCATGGCACTTTTACTCTCGCTGTCCAGGGCCATCGACGCCCTGAACGAACGCATAGGCCGCCTCACCGGCTGGCTGGTTTTGCTGGCGGTGCTCATCAGCGCCGGCAACGCCATCATGCGCAAAGCCTTCGACATCGGCTCCAACGCCTTCCTCGAAGTGCAGTGGTACCTGTTCGCTGGCGTCTTCATGCTGGGCGCCGGTTATGTGTGGATGAAGAACGGCCACGTGCGCATCGACTTCATCGCGTCGCGCCTGAGCAAGCGCACCAACACCATCATCGACATCCTGGGCATCGTGCTGTTCACGGTGCCGCTGTCGATCATCCTCATCACACTGTCCTGGCCGGTGTTCGAGCGCGCCTGGGTGTCGGGCGAAATGAGCCAGAACGCCGGCGGCCTGATCCGCTGGCCGGTGCTGCTGCTGATTCCTGTGGGCTTCAGCCTGCTGGTGCTGCAGTGTGTGTCCGAGCTGACCAAACGCGTGGCCTTCCTGACCGGCCACCTGCGCGAACCCTTCAGCGGTGAAGTGGAAAAGAGTGCCGAAGAAGCGCTGGCCGAAGAGCTGGCGGCTGAAGCCGAAAGCCGCAACCAAAAGGTGGGCGCATGATCGAATTCATCACCCAGAACTTCGTCCCGCTGATGTTCGCGGGCCTGCTGTTCTTTCTGCTGACCGGCATCCCGGTCGCGTTCGGCCTGGCCGCCACCGGCTTGCTGTTCGGTTTTGTCGGCATGGAAGTCGGCCTGTTCCCGTCCAACCTGTTCTCGGCGCTGCCGCTGCGGGTGTTCGGCATCATGCAGAACGACACGCTGCTGGCCATTCCCTTCTTCACGTTCATGGGCATCATCCTGGAACGGTCCGGGATGGCCGAGGACCTGCTGGAAACCGTGGGCCAGGTGTTCGGGCCCATGCGCGGCGGTCTGGCGGTGGCCGTCATCCTGGTGGGCGCGCTGCTGGCCGCTACCACGGGCGTGGTGGCCGCGGCCGTCATCTCGATGGGCCTGATCTCGCTGCCCATCATGCTGCGCTACGGCTACAACCGCACCATCGCCACCGGCACCATCACCGCCAGCGGCACGCTGGCACAGGCCATCCCGCCTTCGCTGGTGCTGATCGTGCTGGCCGACCAGCTGGGCCGTTCGGTGGGCGACATGTACGCCGGCGCGCTGATCCCCGGCCTGCTGCTGGTGGGCCTGTACCTGTTGTTCATCTTCGTCGTGGCCATCGTCAAGCCCACCTGGGTGCCGGCGCTGCCCGCTGAAGCGCGCATCTACCGCGAAACCAACGGCGCCTCGGGCCACCGTTCGCTGCTGGCGCTGCTGGTGGTGGCGGGCGTGGCCGGCTGGGCCTGGGCCCAGGTGCACAACGGCATGATGAAGGTCTGGACCGGCCGCACCACGGACGCCCCGGGCGACGAGACGCTGATCATGTCGCTGACCGTGTCCTCGCTGCTGGCCCTGGTGCTGGCGCTGCTGGACAAGGGCCTGCGGGTAAACCTGCTGTCGCGCCTGGCGCGCCAGGTGACCTTTGTGCTGATCCCGCCGCTGGTGCTGATCTTCCTGGTGCTGGGCACCATCTTCCTGGGCGTGGCCACGCCCACCGAAGGCGGTGCCATGGGCGCCCTGGGTGCGCTGATCATGGCTTTCGCACGCCGCCGCCTGGACCTGGGCCTGATGCGCCAGGCCCTGGACAGCACGGCCAAGCTGTCGACCTTTGTGCTGTTCATCCTGATCGGCTCGACGGTGTTCAGCTTCACCTTCAACGCGGCCGACGGCCACATCTGGGTGGAACACCTGTTCGCGTCGCTGCCAGGTGGTGCGCTGGGCTTCTTGATCGTCGTGAACATCCTGGTCTTCGTGCTGGGCATGTTCATCGACTTCTTCGAGATCGCCTTCATCGTCATCCCGATGCTGGCGCCCGTGGCCGAGAAGCTGCTGCCCGCCCTGGTGCCGGGCATGCCGCCGGACATGGTGATGGTGTGGTTCGGCGTCATCATCGCGATGAACCTGCAGACCTCGTTCCTGACACCGCCCTTCGGCTTCGCGCTGTTCTACCTGCGCAGCGTGGCCGCCAAGAAGGACTACAAGGACCGCGTGACCGGGGCCAACATCCCGGCCGTGACCACGGCGCAGATCTACAAGGGCTCCATTGCCTTCATCGTGCTGCAGCTCATCATGGTGTCCGTGGTCATCGCCTACCCCAAGCTGGTGACCGGCAACATGACGCAGACCACCACCACCATCGACGCCGACAAGGCCCTGGACGCGCTGAACAACCCCGGCGGCGATGCCCAGGCCGAGAGCAACCCGATGGCTGGGTTTGACCAACCCGCAGGCGCCTCGGCCCCCGCCGCCGCCGCCAGCGCCCCGGCGCAGGACGACCCGATGCGCGGCCTGCTGGAGGCCGTGAAGGAAGACCAGAAGAAGGCCGGCAAACCCTGACGGGCCTGCCCTTCTGCATGACCCAGGCCCTGGTGGTGACACCAGGGCCTTTTTTCATGGGCTGACAGCATTGGGCGGGGCCCCGCGGGGCCTTTGGGGCGGCGGTTGACTCGCGCCGGCGCCAACACCCCACCCACGACTTGGGCGGCGGTGGCCGCGGCAGCCCCTGGGCTCCAGCAGGCGGTGCGTCACCAGGGTCGAGCTGCGGCCACGCCCTGTTCAGCCGTAAGCGGTCAATGAACCACGCCCTTGCCCCCTGTGGCCTGCGCGAGGCAGGACTGGCTCAAACCGCGCTCAGTTCGATCCGCCAGGGCAGCAGTGCTGCGTAGTCGACGGCCGAGCTGGC
>JBKCUM010000039.1:0-3381 GCA_046318395.1 Rubrivivax sp. | reverse complement strand
AGATGACGCTGAGACGGCCATCGCGCAATTGCTCCAGTGCTTGTGCACGTCCATAGGGCGACCCGGCGAACACCGCGGCGGAGGCAATGCCCTCTTTCTCAAACTGGGCTGCCATGTACTCGGCATGGCGGGTGGACACACAGAAGGCGAGCGTGCGTTTCTGAGCCCTCGCTCGCCACTCACGGATGGCGTGTCGTGCGCGGGCCAAAGTCGCGAGCTTGTTGGACAGTTCTTCCGGGTCAAACCGTCCATTGCGCCATGGCACTTCGCGGTAATTCACGGACTCATCGAGGATGCCGTAGTAATGGAAGGGCGCCAGCAGTTTGGCCTGGATGCCTTCGAACAGGCTGCGTGTGAAGACGAGGTTGTCGTCGCACAGGGACAGGATGTCGGACTGGTCTGTTCGATCGGGCGTGGCCGTCAAACCCAGCAGAAACCTGGGCGCGAAGTGGCTGAGCAGGCGGCGGTACGTGGCCGCGGCTGCATGGTGAAACTCGTCGATCACGACGTAATCGAAGTGCTGCGCGGCGAACCGTTCCAGGTGTTCGACGCGGCCCAACGTTTGCACCGCTGCGCAGAGCACATCGACTTCAGCGTCGCGGCTGCGTGCCATGTAGTAGCCGACCCGAGCCCCAGGACGAATGCGTACGAAAGTCGCAGCCGCTTGGGCCAGGATTTCCTCGCGGTGCGCCACAAACAGAACGCGCCTCGCGTTGGCTTGGGCTGCATCGAAAGCGGCGAGCCAGGTCTTTCCGAGGCCGGTGGCGAGCACAACGACGCCCCGTTGGTATCCCTGTTGCCGAGTTTCGTTCAGCGCCAACAGTGCGGCCTTCTGAACCGCCGTGGGTTCGGGTGGTGCTTCATGTTCCTGCGGATCGGTAGCGATCGACCGAGTGGGTGGGGAGCGCCGCTTTTCGTAGGACTCGATCCAGACATCGGACAACGGAACGGCTTTGGTGTGGGTGAAGATCTCTTCGAACCTTGACCTCGCCTCCAAAAAGCCGCGGTCGGTGGGGTACACCACGCGGTAGTTCCATTCCAAACCTTCGGTCAACGCTTGGCGGCTGATGTTGCTGGACCCGATGAATGCCGTGCCCTCTACCAATTGGCCTTCCGACAAGCGCGCAAAGATGTAGGCCTTCAGGTGAAAGCTGCTCTTGTTGCCCGTTTCAAACACGCGTACTTCAGCGCCCTGTTCTTGCAGCAACAGCAGCATCCGGAGTGCTGCGGGATCGGTGATGTCCAGGTAGTCGCTGGTGAGCACACGCACGCTGCGGCCGGGCTGGCTGGACAGAACGGCTTGCAGGTCTGGCAGCAGCAGATCAAGCCCTGTCTTCCTGATGAAGGAGACGGCCAACCCAACTTCTGTCGCTCGCGACATCGCCTCGGACAGGTGGGGCAGGAAGTGGTCCTGTTCGCCAGTCACGAGTCGTCGCCGAGGGTCGGTCGGTTTCTGGACCAATACGTTGGTCCATTGTTCGCTGCGGCCCGGCCGTTGGTCATCGCTGAGCCAGAGGTCGACTTGGACGGCGCCATGCAGCGTGGCCAGCCAGGCCTGCACCTGGCTTTCGTCGGCGTCCGTGAACAGCCGGCCTGCTTGTTGCCGTGTGCCGATGCCGTGCTTGAAGCTTGCGTACAGCACCCCGCCGGGCGTCAGTGCTGCCCAAAGTTTTGCCAGCACGCCGGGCATGTCCGCATGTGCGACGTGCAGCAAGCTGGCGCAGCACCAGATGCCGTCGTAGGCGTTGATCTCATCGACCTCCTGAAAGGTCCGCACGTCAACCGCGAAGCCACAGTGGGTGGAAGCGCGTTCCGCGAGCTCAGGGGTGGCGTCGAAAGCCGAGACCCTAAAGCCCAGCGCTGCAAACGCCTTGGCGTCTCGCCCAGATCCGCACCCGGCGTCCAAGACTTTGGATCCGGGGCGCAGCAACGCCACAAAGCGGTCTCGGACCGGTGACATGTCCACACCAACCGTGCTGTCGAAGAACTCGGCAGCGAACTGTCGGTAGTACGCGGTGGTGTCGTTCATCCCTGGCTCTGGCGTCGAAGTGGGCCTGAGCTGCTGAGCCTACCAGGCAGGCTTGCCGATTTGCCGCGTGCTAACGATCAAGACGATCGCCGTTGATGTGTCCTGTCGCTGCGCGCCGCCTCACCCGCTCGCGGGCATCGGGCTGGTTCGCCACCCGTCGCACCTGTGAATTTGTCATTTTCCAGACTTGAACGCACCGCTGCGCCCTACCGCCGTGCGGCCCCCGGCCGATAAGCAGCAGATGCGTGCAGGTTGGCCAGGGCCAGCCCTGCACCGCGCACGCCTATCCCGGCATCACCCAGCGTTTGTAGAGGTCTGCATGTTCGCTTCCATCCAGCGTCGAGTGGTTCTGGCCTGCGTGGCCATCGTGGTCTTGGCCCTGTTGGGCATCACCGTGGTGAACTTTGTGGTGATGCGCGACGCCACGCGCACCAGCACCACGCGGGAACTGGACGCACTGGCGCAGTCGCATGCCGACGGCATTGCCAGCTGGGTGAAGCAGCAAAAGGCCATCGTCGCGGCCCTGGCGCCGGCCACGGCGGCTTCTGACCCGGTGCCGTTCCTGGTGCAGGCCCAGAAGTCCGGCGGGCTGGTGTCGGCCTACGCCGGCTTCCCAGACAAGCGCATGCTGTTCGACGTGCCCCAGCAGCTGCCCGAGGGCTACGACCCGACCGGCCGCCCCTGGTACAAGGCCGCCGAAGCTGCGCAGGCCCCGGTGCTCACCGCGCCCTACGCCGACGCCGCCACCAAGCGCCTTATCGTCACCTTCGCCAACGCCGTGCGCGGCGGTTCGGGTGTGGTGGCGGTGGTGGCCAGCGATGTGTTCATCGACGATGTGTCCAAGGCCGTGGCCTCCATCAAGCCCACGCCAAGCGGCCTGGCCTTCCTGGTGGACAAGGCCGGCCAGGTGATCGCCCACCCCGACACGCAATGGGTGCTGAAGCCCGCCACGGCCTTGTCGCCGGCGCTGGACGCCGCCACCTTGACGGCCGCGGCCCAGGCGGGCGGAGCCTGGGTGGACACCCGCCTGGGTGACCAGGACTACCTGCTGCGCGGTGCCGCCGTGCCCGGCACCGAGTGGACGCTGGTGACCGCCGCCCACGCTGGCGAGGCCTTGGCCCACATGTCGGCCCTGCTGCGCGTGGCCGCGGGTGCTCTGGTGTTGATGGCCGTGTTGGCCGCCGTGGCCGCCACCGGGGCCGTGGGTTCGATGCTGAAGGGCATGGCCCGCGTGCGCGACGCCATGCACCAGATCGGCCAAGGTGAAGCCGACCTGACGCTGCGCCTGCCCGACCATGGCCAGGACGAGATTGCGCAGATCGCGCAGGCCTTCAACCGCTTCACGAACAAAC
>JBKCUM010000038.1:0-3941 GCA_046318395.1 Rubrivivax sp. | reverse complement strand
TCCTCCCCCCCCCACATTTGAAAAAGCCTACGCCTGGCTGTGCTTCCCGCCTGGGTCGGGCAGGAACATTCCTACCCCGCCGGCTTCATCGTGTGTGACCAACGCCCGCGCCAACTATGGTGGTGTGCAGAACCGCTTCGACAGCGTCATCTCCTCGCTGCAGGTCAGCAGCGAGAACCTCACCGCTGCCCGTTCGCGCATCATGGATGCCGACTACGCGGTGGAGACTAGCAACCTGTCGCGGGCCCAGATCCTGCAGCAGGCCTTGTAGGAATTTGCCTGACAGACCATGGCGTGCAGGACAGACAGGCGGCATCGAATTGACCTGATCCTCGGGTCCAGTTCCGTTCCCTACAGTTCGTTTCACTCGCTGCACAAACCAACACCCCTGCAGCCACCTTCCGCCGACACCACCCGCCAACCCCTACCACCGACCCCACGGAGAGCCCCATGAACACCGACCAGATCCTTGCCGAGATCCGCGAAGCCAATCTGTCGTACCTGATGCTGGCGCAATCCCTGGTGCGCGCCGACCGCGAGCAGGCCCTGTTCCGCCTGGGCATCAACGAAGACACCGCCGTGCTGATCGACAAGCTCACCCCGGCGCAGATGATGAAGATGGCCGTGGGCAACACGCTGCTGTGCCGCTTCCGCATGGACGACGACATCGTGTGGAACCTGCTCACCAGCCACGGCAAGGGCAGCGCCAACGATGGCGTGTCGCGCCTGCACGCTTCCATCCTTCTGGCCGGTCGCCATCAAGAAGCGGCCTGAGGCTGAAGCCGCCTGACCTGAATGCACGGCGGGCCGCACGCGGCCTGCAACGATGCCCACGAACACCCGAGGAGAACGCACCATGGCCCGCACCAAGAGCATCCTGACCGAAGCCCGCCAGATCGAGCGCGCGGTGACGCTGATTCAGCTGGGTGCGCGGCTGCAGGTGCTGGAAAGCGAGACCGACCTGAGCTACGAGCGCCTGCTGCGCCTGTACAAGGAAGTGGCGGGCAAGAGCCCCAGCAAGGGTCAGCTGCCGTTCTCCACGGACTGGTTCATGACCTGGCAGCCGAACATCCATTCGAGCCTGTTCCTGAACCTGCATGAATACTTGAACAAGGTGGCCGAACTCGACGAGATCGACACCGTCATCAAGGCCTACCAGCTGTACCTGGAGCAGATCCAGGCCCAGGGCCTGGAAGCCTTGCTCAGCGTCACCCGGGCCTGGCGCCTGGTCAAATTTGTCGACAACGGCATGCTGTCGATGACCGAGTGCAGCAAGTGCGGCGGCCACTACGTGACCCACCCGCATGAAATTGCCCGCCACTACGTGTGTGGTCTGTGCAACCCGCCGGCCCGTGCCGGCAAGGGCCGCGCCGCCGGTGCCCTGCAACTGGGTGCAGGCTACCGCGACAGCGAAGAACACACGCACTGAGCTTCACCACCGGACGCCGAACCTGGCGTTCCACCACCGGGCGTCACTTTTTTCGCTCGGCCCACTGGAAATTTGTGCCGCCACCCTCAAGTGGTTGACATCGCGGCCGACAACCAGTCAGATATTGCGATTTTCTGGTTTTTGTCAGACCTTTCGTTTTGTTCGTCTCCTCCTGGCACAGACCTCTGTGCTTTTCAGGCGGGTCCCCAACCGGACCCGCCTTTTTTCTTGGTGCGCCGCTTTGCCATCCTGGTCGCTTCGGGCCGACCTGACTGCGCCGCGCTGGCTTTGGGCGCAATGAAGGGCCCCTGCAGGGCCGTTTCTCTGCCCTTGGCCCCGGTGCGGCGCCGCACACACTGCAGCCATGACCGCCGCCATGCCCAGGGGCTCCGCCATGCCGACCACGCCAGACGCCGGCCCCACCCTGACCGACCGCCCGCACCGCACCGCGGCGGGCCGCACGTGGCCTTGGCCGCTGCCTGCCGTGGCCGCCTGGCTGTCCGGTTGGTTGGTGTGGGCCGGCTTGCAGGCGCTGGGCCTGGCCGTTTGGCCGGCACTGGCCGTGGCCCTGCTGGTGGCCAGTGCGCTGGCGCACCGGGCCCAGGGGCGCTGGCGCCGCGCGCTGGCCGCAGGGGGGTTCCCGCTCAGTGTGCTGGTGTTGGGTGCGGGCCAAGGCTGGCCGGCTTGGGTGTGGCTGCTGGCCACGCTGCCTTTGCTGCTGGCCTACCCCGTGCGCGCCTGGCGCGATGCGCCTTTCTTCCCGACCCCGGCCGACGCGCTGGCCGGTCTGGCCGAACTGCTGCCACTGCGGCCCGGCGTGCGTGTGCTGGACGCCGGCTGTGGTCTGGGCCACGGCCTGGCCGCCCTGCAGCGTGCCTACCCCCAAGCCCGGCTTGAAGGCGTGGAATGGAGCCGGCCGCTGGCCTGGTGGGCCGCCCGCCGCTGCCCCTTGGCGCAAGTGCAACGCGGCGACATGTGGGCCAGGTCCTGGCAGGGTCTGGCCATGGTCTACCTGTTCCAGCGGCCCGAGAGCATGGAGCGCGCCTGGGCCAAGGCCCGCGCAGACATGGCGCCTGGCAGTTGGCTGGTCAGCCTGGAATTTGAAGTGCCGGGCCAGCGCCCTTTTGCCCGCGTGGGCCAGCCCCAGGGGCGGCCGGTGTGGGTGTACCGCCTGCCCGAAGCCCCGCCCGAAGCCCCCGCAGAGGGCCCAGAAACGCCGGTGCCGGCCATGCCGCGCTCAACCAGTGCGGCGGCCCGCCGATAAAGAACCACGACAGCGGCCGGGCCCCACGCCACGGCCCGTCATCCACACAGCGCATACAGCACCATGTTCGTCATCATCGGTTGGGTCGTCGTACTCGGTTGCGTGTTCGGGGTCTTCGTGGCCCACGGCGGCAACATGGGTCCGATCCTCAAGGCACTGCCCTGGGAAATGGCCATGATCGGCGGTGCCACCTTGGGCGCCTTCCTGGTGAACAACCAGATGAAGGTGCTGAAGGCCACCATCGCCGGCGCGCTGTCGTGCTTCAAAGGCAGCAAGTACACCAAGGCGCGCTACATGGAACTGCTGGCGCTGATGTACGACATCCTGCAGAAGGCGCGCAAGGAAGGTTTGATGTCCATTGAAAAGGACGTCGAAGACCCGCACAGCAGCGCCATCTTCCAGAAGTACCCGGCCGTGGGCAACGACCACCACGTGACGGAGTTCATCACCGACTACCTGCGCATGATGGTCTCGGGCAACCTGAACGCCCACGAGATCGAATCGCTGATGGACAGCGAGATCGAGACCCACCACCACGAGGCCCACGCCCCGGTGGCGGCCATCCAGCGCATCGCCGGCGGCCTGCCGGCTTTCGGCATCGTGGCCGCCGTGCTGGGTGTGGTGAAGACCATGGGCAGCGTGGGCCAGCCGCCCGCGGTGCTGGGCGCCATGATCGGTTCAGCCCTGGTGGGTACCTTCCCGGGCATTCTGCTGGCCTACGCCTTCGCAGAACCCGTGGCCGGCCTGCTGGAGCAAAAGGTGGAAGACGCGGGCAAAGAACTGCAGTGCATCAAGGTCACCCTGTTGGCCAGCATGCAAGGTTATGCCCCCCAGGTGGCCATCGAGTTCGGCCGCAAGGTGCTGTACAGCGGCGACCGCCCCACCTTCAGCGAACTCGAAGCCCACGTGAAAAAGAAATGACGTCGCTCGCACGCCTCTTTAACGGCGCCCGCGCAGCGTGGCGCCAAGTCCAGCAGACGCCGTGGAACCGGCTCTGCCGGGCCACTGGCGGCGCCCCCCTGGGGGGGAGCGCCGAAGGCGCTACGGGGGGGGGCTAGCAGATGGCGGGAGACGCAAAGAAGTTACAGCCCATCATCATCAAGCGGGTGAAGAAAGGCGGACACGCGGCCCACGGTGGCGCTTGGAAGATTGCCTACGCCGACTTCGTGACGGCCATGATGGCGTTCTTCTTGCTGATGTGGCTGTTGGGCTCCACCGCCAAGGGCGACTTGCAAGGCATTGCGGCGC
>JBKCUM010000037.1:0-10804 GCA_046318395.1 Rubrivivax sp. | reverse complement strand
GTAGGTGTTGCGGACCATGAACTCCTTGAGGATGTCGTTCTGGATGGTCCCGCTCAATTGGTCTTGCCGCACGCCCTGCTCTTCGGCGGCCACCACGTAACCGGCCAGCACCGGCAGCACGGCGCCGTTCATCGTCATGCTCACGCTGACCTTGTCCAACGGGATGCCGTCGAACAGGATCTTCATGTCCTCCACGCTGTCGATGGCCACACCGGCCTTGCCCACGTCACCCGTCACACGCGGGTGGTCGCTGTCGTAGCCGCGGTGGGTGGCCAGGTCGAAGGCGACGCTGACACCCTGCCCGCCGGCCGCCAGGGCCTTGCGGTAGAAGCGGTTGCTGTCTTCGGCGGTGGAAAAACCCGCGTACTGGCGGATGGTCCAGGGCCGCACGGCGTACATGGTGGCCTGCGGGCCGCGGATGAAGGGCTCAAAACCCGGCAACGTGTTGGCGTGCGGCAGGTCGGCCACGTCTTCGGCCGTGTAGAGCGGCTTGACGGTGATGCCCTCGGGCGTCACCCAGTTCAACGCCGACACGTCACCGCCCGGCGCCGATTTGGCGGCGGCTTCTTCCCACTGAGCCAGGGTGGCGTTCGCGAAGGTGGGTGCGGGTTTTTGTGCGGACATGGCGGGCTCTTGAAGTGCGCGGGGAATCGGCCGATCGGCTTGCCGGCGGCCCCTCAGATTATGCATAATTATAAATTCAAACCCAACAGCCAACTGACAAGCGATCCGAACCGTCCGTGTCCACCGTTGAAGCACCGCCCCCGCTGTCGCGCCGCGCCCTGTACCAGGACGTGGCCGAACGCCTGCGCCAGCAGATCTTCAACCGCGAGCTGGAGCCCGGCAGCTGGATCGACGAGCTGAAGCTGTGCGCGGCCTACGGCATCAGCCGCACACCGCTGCGCGAGGCGTTGAAGGTGCTGGCCGTGGAAGGCCTGGTCACCATGAAGGTGCGGCGCGGGGCCTACGTCACGGAGATGAGCCGCGACGACGTGGCCCAGGTCTACCACCTGCTGGCCCTGCTGGAGAGCGACGCCGCCGGTCAGGTGGCACTGCGCGCCAGCCCGGCGGAACTGGCGCAGTTGGAAACCCTGCACGCCCAATTGGAGGGCCAGGCCCACGACCGCGATGCCTTCTTCGCCACCAACGAGCGCTTCCACATGGCCCTGCTGCACCTGGCCGGCAACCGCTGGACCGTGCAGACCGTGCAGGACCTGCGCAAGGTGATGAAGCTCAACCGCCACCATTCGCTGTTCAAGCAAGGGCGGCTGGAAGAGTCGCTGGCCGAACACCGGGCGCTGATGCAGGCCCTGCTGGCGCACGACAGCGCGGCCGCGGTGCGGCTGATGCGCACCCACTTCGACAACGGCTTGCAGGCTGCGGGCTGACGCGGCGCCACGCCAAGCCCCTGGTGGGCGCTGCCACCCCACGCGCCCAGCCGAACGCTGCAAGACCCGACACAGCGCCCTGTCAGGCGTGCCAGGCGCGGGCTTTCAGAGTTGGTGCAGATCGGCTGCGCGTTTGAGCACCTCGCGGATGCGGTGCTGCACCGCCTGACCGCGCAGCTGCTCATGCCGTTCTGCCCAGGCGCGCAAGTGCCGCAAGGCCGGCTCGTACTGGCCTTGCGCTTCATGCCAAGCGGCCAGGTGGTGGTGGGCCTGCATGGCCGCAGACAAGCGACCCGCGGCTTGCGCCAGTTGCAACGCTTCGGCCCAACGGGCCTGCGCCTGGTCCGTCTGCTGCAAGGCCGTGTGCGCTTGGCCCAGGTGCAACAGCAGTTCGGTCAGGTGTTCGCGGTCGTTCACCGGCCGCAGCAGCGATTCGGCATGCAACAAATGCTGCAGCGCCAGTTGCGGCGCGCTGGCCACCAAGGCGGCTGCGCCCAGGGCGGTCAACGCCGAGGCGCGGTCTTCCACATTGCCCACCTGGTCGGCCAAGCGCTGGGCCTCCACCGCCTGCGCGGCGCCCAACTCCACCTGGCGCAGCGCCAACAGGCTGCGGGCCAGGTCGGCTCGGCAGGTGGCCTGGAAGGCCAGGTCGCTGCCCCCACGCAACAACGCCAGGCTGCGCTCCAGGTAGTCAACGGCGGCCTCGTGGTCACCCAACGCGCCGAACACGCTGGCGATGCGGGCCAGCGCCCGGGCTTGCAGCGCCGCATCGTTCAGTTGCCGAGCCAGCCGCAAGGCGGCCAGCGCCATTTCCAGCGCTTCGGGCAAGCGCTGCGCCTGCAGCAGGTAGAGCGTCACGTTGCTCAACGATGAAGCCTCACGCCTTGCATCACCCACTTGGCGCGCGCACTGCAAGGCCTTCATCTGGTGGTCCAGCGCCAAGCCCCCGCGGCTTTCGCGCGCCAAGGCACTGGCCGACAGGTTCCAGCCCTCCGCTTGGCCGTGCAGGTCGCCCAAAGCCGTCACCAACTGCAGACCGTGGTCGATCTGGTGGCGCACCAAGGTGGGCGCCTCGCCGAGGATGAGGTTGCACACCGCCAACCGCAGCAGCGCGTACCCCAAACCCAGCAGGTGCTGCTGCTGCCAGGCCAGTTGGAAGGCCTGTTCGTTCAACAGCAGCGCGCGGCGCGGCTCGGCGTGGCGCAGTTCCCAGGCCTGCAAAAGCAAAGCCCCCAGCGGCGCGGGCAGCGTCGCCAGGGGCTCGGGAAGGACAGCAGCGGCCGGTGTCGTCATCGCACAGGCCGCCTGCGGGTTCAGCGCTGTGCCAGCGGCACCACGTCGCGGCGTGCAGAGCCCACGAACAGCTGGCGCGGACGGCCGATCTTGTACTCGGGGTCGCCGATCATCTCGTTCAGCTGCGCGATCCAGCCCACGGTGCGGGCCAGCGCGAAGATGGCGGTGAACAGGCTGACCGGGATGCCCAGCGCGCTTTGCACGATGCCGGAGTAGAAGTCCACGTTCGGGTACAGCTTGCGGGCCACGAAGTACTCGTCTTCCAGCGCGATCTTTTCCAGCGCCATGGCCAGCTTGAACAGCGGGTCGTTCTCCAGGCCCAGGGCGCCCAGCACCTCGTGGCAGGTCTCGCGCATCAGCTTCGCGCGCGGGTCGTAGTTCTTGTAGACGCGGTGGCCGAAGCCCATCAGCTTGACGCTGCTGTTCTTGTCTTTCACCTGCTTGATGAACTCGCCGATCTTCTCGACACCACCTTGCTTCTGGATGTCGTTCAGCATGGTCAGCGCGGCCTCGTTGGCACCGCCGTGGGCCGGGCCCCACAGGCAGGCCACGCCGGCGGCGATGGCGGCGAACGGGTTGGTGCCCGAGGAACCGCACAGGCGCACCGTGGAGGTGGAGGCGTTCTGCTCGTGGTCGGCGTGCAGGATGAAGATGCGGTCGATGGCACGCACCAGCACGTCGTTGGGCTTGTACTCCTCGCAGGGCGTGGCGAACATCATGCGCATGAAGTTCGCCGAGTACGACAGGTCGTTCTTCGGGTAGATGAAGGGCTGGCCGATGCCGTACTTGTAGGCCATGGCCACCAGCGTGGGCATCTTGGCGATCAGGCGGATGGCGCTGATTTCGCGGTGCTGCGGGTTATGGATGTCGGTGCTGTCGTGGTAGAAGGCCGACAGCGCACCCACCAGGCCCGTCATCACGGCCATGGGGTGGGCATCGCGGCGGAAACCACGCAGGAAGAACTGCATCTGCTCGTTGACCATCGTGTGGTTGGTCACCGTCTTCACGAAGTCGTCCTTCTGCGTGGCGTCGGGCAGCTCGCCCTTCAGCAGCAGGTAGCAGGTCTCCAGGAAGTCGCAGTTCTCGGCCAGCTGTTCGATGGGGTAGCCGCGGTACAGCAGCTCACCCTTGTCGCCGTCGATGTAGGTGATGGTGCTGTTGCACGAGGCCGTGCTCAGGAAGCCCGGGTCGTAGGTGAACTTGCCGGTCTGGCCGTAGAGCTTGCGGATGTCGATGACATCCGGCCCGATGCTGCCCTTGTACAGCGGCAGGTCGATGCTGGGGCTGCCGTCTGAGAACGACAGGGTGGCTTTGACGTCGGAGGGGGTCATCTCGTGGGCCTTTCTTCAGCTAGGGCTAGGTGCAGCTCGGTACAAACAAAGGGGCGTTGCGCAGCTGCTGAAGCACCTCGCGCACGTCAGGGCGGTCCAACTCGCCTTCGGGCTCGCGGCGCGCGAGCAACAGGTCGAGCAAATCGTTGTCCGGCAGGTCCATCAGGGCCAGCAGCCCCGCAGCCTGTCTCGTTGTGAATGTCTCCTCGTGCTGGCGAAAGAACCGCTCGATGAAGAGGTCGTTCTCCAACAGACCGCGCCGGCAACGCCAGCGCAACCGGTTGAAGCCTTCGGCACCGAGCAGTTCGCTTTCACTCATACGGCGCGGCGGACCATCATTTCTTTGATCTTGCCGATGGCCTTGGTGGGGTTCAGGCCCTTGGGACACACGTCCACGCAGTTCATGATGGTGTGGCAGCGGAACAAACGGTACGGGTCTTCCAGGTTGTCCAGGCGCTCGGCCGTGCTCTGGTCGCGGCTGTCGGCGATGAAGCGGTAGGCCTGCAGCAAACCGGCCGGGCCCACGAACTTGTCGGGGTTCCACCAGAAGCTGGGGCAGCTGGTCGAACAGCTGGCGCACAGGATGCACTCGTACAGGCCGTTCAACTCGTCGCGTTCTTCGGGCGACTGCAGGCGCTCTTTTTCAGGCGGCTGCGTTTCGTTGACCAGGTACGGGCGGATGCTGTGGTACTGCTTGAAGAAGTCGGTCATGTCCACGATCAGGTCGCGGATGACCGGCAGCCCCGGCAGCGGCTTCAACACCACGGTGCCCGGCAGCGTGCGCATGTTGGTCAGGCAGGCCAGGCCGTTCTTGCCGTTGATGTTCATGGCGTCGGAGCCACAAACCCCTTCACGGCAGCTGCGGCGGAAGCTCAGCGTGGGGTCCACGGCCTTGAGCTTCATCAGCGCGTCCAGCAGCATGCGTTCGCTGCCGTCGAGCTCGACCTGCAGCGTCTGCATGTAAGGCTTGGCGTCCTTGTCCGGGTCGTAGCGGTAGATCTGGAAAGTGCGGAGCGTCATGTCGGTGCTGCCTTAGAAGGAACGGACCTTGGGCGGAATGGATTCCACCGTCAGCGGCTTCAGGTTCACGGGCTTGTACTCGAGGCGGTTGCCTTCGGAGTACCACAGCGTGTGCTTCATCCACTCGGCGTCGTTGCGGCCGGTGGGGTTCTGGGGCGTGTCGCCGTAGTCGTTCACGGTGTGGGCGCCACGGCTTTCTTTGCGCGCGGCGGCCGACACGATGGTGGCCTGGGCGGATTCGATCAGGTTGTCGACCTCCAGCGCTTCGATGCGCGCGGTGTTGAAGACCTTGCTCTTGTCCTTCAGCGTGATGGCCTTCACGCGTTCGGCCAGGGCCGCCATCTTCACCACGCCTTCGTCCATGCTGGCCTGCGTGCGGAACACACCGGCGTGCTTTTGCATGGCGCTGCGGATGTCGTTGGCGACGTCTTGCGCGTACTCGCCAGAGCTGCTGCTGTCCAGGCGCGCCAGGCGGGCCAGCGACAGGTCGGCGGCATCGGCCGGCAGTTCCTGGTGCGACTGCTTCTTGAGGCCGGCGTCCACGATGTGGTTGCCCGCGGCGCGGCCGAAGACCAGCAGGTCCAGCAGCGAGTTCGTGCCCAGGCGGTTGGCGCCGTGCACGCTGACGCAGGAGCACTCGCCCACCGCGTAGAAGCCCTGCACCACGGCGTTGGGGTTGCCGCCCTTGGGCACCACCACCTGACCGTGGATGTTGGTGGGGATGCCACCCATCTGGTAGTGGATGGTCGGCACCACGGGGATGGGTTCCTTGGTGATGTCGACGTTGGCGAAGTTGTGGCCGATCTCGAAGACGCTGGGCAGGCGCTTCATGATGGTTTCGCCACCCAGGTGGGTCATGTCCAGCTGGATGTAGTCCTTGTTCGGACCACAGCCACGGCCTTCCTTGATTTCCTGGTCCATGCAGCGGCTGACGAAGTCGCGCGGCGCCAGGTCTTTCAGCGTGGGCGCGTAGCGCTCCATGAAGCGCTCGCCGTTGCTGTTGCGCAGGATGGCGCCTTCACCGCGGCAGCCTTCGGTCAGCAACACGCCGGCGTTGTGCACGCCGGTGGGGTGGAACTGCCAGAACTCCATGTCTTCCAGCGGCACACCAGCGCGGGCAGCCATGCCCAGGCCGTCGCCGGTGTTGATGAAGGCGTTGGTGCTGGCGGCGTAGATGCGGCCGGCACCGCCGGTGGCGAACAGCGTGACCTTGGCTTCCAGGATGTGCAGGTCGCCGGTTTCCATTTCCAGCGCCGTCACGCCCAGCACGTCGCCGGCGGCGTTGCGGATCAGGTCCAGCGCCATCCACTCCACGAAGAAGTTGGTGCGGGCCTTCACGTTCTGCTGGTATAGCGTGTGCAGCATGGCGTGGCCGGTGCGGTCGGCCGCGGCGCAGGCGCGTTGCACGGGCTTCTCGCCGTAGTTGGCCGTGTGGCCACCGAAGGGGCGCTGGTAGATGGTGCCGTCGGGGTTGCGGTCGAACGGCATGCCGAAGTGTTCGAGTTCGTAGACCACCTTCGGCGCTTCACGGCACATGAACTCGATGGCGTCCTGGTCGCCCAGCCAGTCCGAACCCTTGACGGTGTCGAAGAAGTGGTAGTGCCAGTTGTCTTCGGACATGTTGCCCAGGCTGGCACCGATGCCGCCCTGGGCGGCCACGGTGTGCGAACGGGTGGGGAACACCTTGGACAGCACGGCCACGTTCAGGCCAGCACGGGCCAGCTGCAACGAGGCGCGCATGCCGGAACCACCGGCACCGACGATGACGACGTCGAACTTGCGCTTAGGGATGTTGGCGAGTGCCATGTTGTTAGAGCCTCCAGAGCACTTGCACGGCCCAGCCGGCACAGCCGACCAGCCAAACGATGGTGAACACCTGCAGCGTGAGACGCACGCCGACGGGTTTGACGTAGTCCATCCAGATGTCGCGCACACCGACCCAGGCGTGCCAGGCCAGCGCGACGATGGTGGTGAAGGTCAGCACCTTCATCCACTGGGCCGAGAAGATGGACGCCCACTTCTCGTAGCCCAGTTCACCGGGCATCAGCACCTGCACCAGCAGGGCGATGGTGAACAAGGCCATCAGGGCGGCGGTGACACGCTGGCTGAGCCAGTCGCGCAGGCCGTAGTGCGCGCCGACGACGACGCGCTTGGAACCGTAGTTGATGCTCATGGGAAGTTGCTTGGGTCAGGTCAGTACAGGCCGAACAGCTTGGCGCCCAGGGCCAGCGTCAGCAGCACGCTGGCGGCCAGCGTGAACACGGCCGACGAGTGGCCGAATTCCTTGGTGACGCTGTGCGTGACGTCCATCCACAGGTGGCGCACACCAGCGATGAAGTGGTGCAGGTAGCCCCAGATCAGGCCCAACACCACCAGCTTCACGAACCAGCCCGGCACAAAACCGATGCCGGCCACAAAGGCGCTGGTGAACTTCTCGTAGCTGATTTCCGAGGTGAGGCTGACGTCGAACAGCCACACCACGAAGGGCAGCAGCAGGAAAATCATCGCGCCGCTGACGCGGTGCAGGATGGAGACGATGCCCGCAGGCGGCAGCCGGTACTTGAGGATCTGGCTGACGTGGATGTTGCGGTAAACCGGGCGTGGTGTGCTTGGCATGGAGAGGGTGGTCCTTGTGTTCGCGCCGGATGCGAAGGCTACTGTCGGGGCGGCTGGCATGCAGCCCACAGGGGCTTGCACTGCACAGCGTCACGCCCGTAACTCAGGCGTAACCCGAAGATTTTATTGCAACGCAGCAGGCTTACGTGGAACTGTGGGCGCTTCAGCTGAGCTCGTTGCGGTAGTGGTGGGTGGCGGTGTTGTAGAGCCCGCGCCGCAGTTCGACGGGCTTGTCGCCATAGGTGAAGGACAAACGTTCTACAGACAGCAGCGGCGCGCCTGTCGGCACCGCCAACATCTCTGCATCTTCGGCATTCGCGGCCAAAGCTCGAATCTTTTCTTCGGCGCGGATCATGTGCACACCGAATTCCGTCTCGAACAGGCTGTACATGGGGCCACGGTAGCCCTGCAGCTTCTCGGCCGTGAGGCCTTTGAACAGGTTGCCGGGAAGCCAGATGTCGTCCAGCACCACTGGACGTTCGTCGGACAACAACAGGCGCCGCAACTGCACCGCGGGCTCGCCCGCGTCCAAGGCCAGCGTGCGTGCCACGTCGGCTGGTGCGCGCATGCGCCGCACGTCGATCAGCCGGCGCTGCATGTTCTCGCTGGCGCCTTCGTCGGGCGTCAGGCGCAAAAAGCGGTACTGGGTGTGCTCTTCGGCGTGGGTGGCGACAAAAGTGCCCTTGCCTTGGCGGCGCACCAACAGGTTCTCGGTGGCCAGTTCGTCGATGGCCTTGCGCACCGTGCCCTGGCTGACCTTGAAGCGCGCGGCGAGTTCGATCTCGCTGGGAATGGCCTCGCCCGGCCGCCACTCGCCCGCCTGCAGGCTGCGCGTCAGCAGGTTCTTGATCTGCTGGTACAGCGGCAGGAAGTTGGGGACGGGCTCATCGCGCGCGGAATCGGCCATAAGCCCCATTGTCTTACATAAGACATAAGAGTGCAGTCAGCCTGCGCGCTAAAATTCGGGTTCCGCCTGATTCGCTGCATTTCCTTTTCCTTCAGGAGACCTCCCCATGAGCAAGAAGCCCGTTCGCGTGGCCGTTACCGGCGCTGCCGGCCAGATCGGTTACGCCCTGCTGTTCCGCATCGCCTCGGGCGAAATGCTGGGCAAGGACCAACCCGTCATCCTGCAGCTGCTGGAAGTGCCGGTTGAAAAGGCCCAGGAAGCCCTGAAGGGCGTGATGATGGAGCTGGAAGACTGCGCCTTCCCGCTGCTGGCCGGCATGGAAGCGCACAGCGACCCGATGACCGCCTTCAAGGACACCGACTACGCCCTGCTGGTCGGCGCCCGTCCCCGTGGCCCCGGCATGGAGCGCGCCGACCTGCTGGCCGCCAACGCACAGATCTTCACGGCCCAAGGCAAGGCGCTGAACGCCGTGGCCAGCCGCAACGTGAAGGTGCTGGTGGTGGGCAACCCCGCCAACACCAACGCCTACATCGCGATGAAGAGCGCGCCGGACCTGCCGCGTGAGAACTTCACCGCCATGCTGCGCCTGGACCACAACCGCGCGCTGAGCCAGATCGCTGCCAAGACCGGCAAGGCCGTCGCCAGCATCCAGAAGCTGGCCGTGTGGGGCAACCACAGCCCGACCATGTACGCCGACTACCGCTTCGCCACCATCGACGGCGCCTCGGTGAAGGACATGATCAACGACCAGGTCTGGAACGCCGAGACCTTCCTGCCCACCGTGGGCAAGCGTGGTGCGGCCATCATCGCCGCGCGCGGTGTGTCGTCGGCCGCTTCCGCCGCCAACGCCGCCATCGACCACATGCGCGACTGGGCCCTGGGCACCAACGGCGGCTGGGTCACCATGGGTGTGCCCAGCAACGGCGAGTACGGCATCCCCAAGGACGTGATGTTCGGCTACCCCGTCACCTGCGAAGGCGGCCAGTACAAGATCGTCGAAGGCCTGCCCATCGACGCCTTCAGCCAGGGCTGCATCGACAAGACGCTGGCCGAACTGCTGGGCGAACAAGACGGCGTCAAGCACCTGCTGTGAAGCCGCGGCGGCCACCGCGCCGCCTGCACCATCCCCAGGGCCCCTCGCGGGCCCTTTTTTGTGCCCCAGCCCCAGGTGCTGCAGGGGGGCGGGGCTTGGCCTAGCATGCAGACTCTTGCTGGCAACCTCCCGACCACCACCGCAACGCCCACCATGAACGCGCCCCGCCTGCTGCCCCGCGACGTCCTGTTCGACGACGCCGACCACCCTGCCACCGACCTGCCGGTCTGCGACCACTACTGCGGGACCGAGCCGCGCATGCGCAAGGCGCTGGCGCTGCAGGCCGAACGTGGCCCGGTGTTCGACGTGACGCTGGACTGCGAAGACGGCGCACCCGTGGGCGGCGAGGCCGAACACGCGCGGCTGTGCGCGGCCCTGGTGGTGTCGCCCGACAACCGCTTCGGCCGCGTGGGCGCCCGCGTGCACCCCGTGGACCACCCGGCCTTCGCCAGCGACGTGGACACCCTGCTGGCCACCGCCGGCCAGCGCCTGGCCTACCTGATGGTGCCCAAACCGCGCCACCTGGCCGACGTGCATCAGGCGCTGGCGCACATCGAACACGTGGAACGGGTGCACGGCCTGCCGCACACGCTGCCGGTGCACGTGCTGATCGAGACCCACGGCGCCCTGCACGACGTGTGGGCCATCGCCGCCCTGCCCCGAGTGCAAAGCCTGAGCTTCGGCCTGATGGACTTCGTGTCGGCCCACCGCGGTGCCATCACGCAGAGCGACATGGGCGCCGAGGGGCACTTCCTGCACCCGCGGGTGGTGCGCGCCAAGCTGGAGATCGCCGCCGCTTGCCATGCCCACGGCAAGACGCCCTCGCACTGCGTCGTCACCGAGTTCAAGGACACCGACGCGTTGGCCGAAGCGGCCGAGTTGGCCAGCCAGCAGCTGGGCTACACGCGCATGTGGAGCATCCACCCGGCGCAGATCCGCCCCATCGTCGAGGCGTTCGCGCCCACCGCCGCCGAGGTGGACCAGGCCATCGAGATCCTGCTGGCGGCCCAGGCCGCGCAGTGGGCGCCGATCCGCCACCACGACCAGCTGCACGACCGCGCCAGCTACCGCTACTTCTGGCACCTGCTCGAGCGCGCGCACCGCACCGGACAACCCCTGCCCGGCGAGGTGCAGGCGGCCTTCTTCGGCGCATAGG
>JBKCUM010000036.1:0-21020 GCA_046318395.1 Rubrivivax sp. | reverse complement strand
GCCCAAGGGCGTGTTCAACCTGGTGATGGGCCGCGGCTCGGAGGTGGGCAGCGTGCTGCTGGAAGACCCGCGAATCGCCGGCATCAGCTTCACCGGCAGCGTGGCCACCGGCCAGAAGGTGGCCGCGGCCTGTGTGGCGCGCATGGCCAAGTTCCAGCTGGAGATGGGCGGCAAGAACCCGTTTGTGGTGCTGGACGACGCCGACCTGACGGTGGCCGTGAACGACGACATCAACAGCGGCTTCTTCAGAACCGGCCAGCGCTGCACGGCCAGCAGCCGCGTCATCGTGACCGAAGGCATCCACGACAAGTTCTTGGCCGCCATGGTTGAACGCATGAAGACGCTGAAGGTGGACGACGCCCGCAAGGCCGGCACCGACATCGGCCCGGTGGTCGATGAAAAGCAGCTGGCGCAAGACCTGGAATACATCGGCATCGCGAAAGCCGAAGGCGCCACGCTGGCCGCCGGTGGCGAAACCCTCGGCCACAACGCCGACGGCGCGCCGGGCTTCTACCTGCGGCCTGCGCTTTTCACCGACACCGCCCCCGGCATGCGCATCAACCGCGAAGAAGTCTTCGGCCCGGTGGTCAGCGTGCAGCGTGCCAAGAACTACGAAGAAGCGCTGGCCCTGGCCAACGACACACCCTTCGGCCTGGCCAGCGGCATCGCCACCACCAGCCTGAAACACGCCACGCACTTCAAGCGCCACGCCCAGGCCGGCATGGTGATGGTGAACCTGCCCACGGCCGGGGTGGACTACCACGTGCCGTTTGGCGGCCGCAAGGGCAGCAGCTACGGCCCGCGTGAACAAGGCCGTTACGCGGCCGAGTTCTACACCACCGTGAAAACGGCCTACACACAAGCCTGAGTGCACAGCCCATGGCCCACCTGAACCCCACCACGCCGCTGCGCTGGCTGGCCTTGCTGTGCGGGGCCTTGGCCCTGCCGGTGGTGGCCGCCGAACCCGCCGCGCCGCGCGACCGCACCGTGGTGGGCGACAGCACGCTGACCGGCGACACCGGCGCCCACGACCCCACGCTGTGGGTGGGCCCCAGCGGCTGGCACGTGTTCAGCACCGGCCCGGGGCTGCAGCGCTTGCATTCCAAGGACGGTGTGCACTGGGTGCGCCGCGAACCCATCTTCAGCGCCGCCAACCGCCCCGCGTGGTGGAAGCAGACCGTGCCCGCGCACGAAGGCGTGGACGTGTGGGCGCCCAAGCTGTTCCAGCACAACGGCCGTTTCTGGGTGATGTATTCCATCTCCACCTTCGGCAAACGCCAGTCGGCCATCGGCCTGGCCAGCGCCACCGCGCCCGACGCGCCGGGCGCCGACTGGCGCGACGACGGCCTGGTGGTGGCCAGCACCGAACAGGACAACTTCAACGCCATCGACCCCGACGTGCTGCAGGCCGCCGACGGCCGGCTGTGGCTGAGCTACGGCTCGTTCTGGGGTGGCATCCGCGCCAGCGAACTGGACACGCGCACGCTGCGCCCGGTGGGTGAAACCCGCTTCATCGCCAGCCACCGGCCCGGCATCGAAGCCCCCACCCTGGTGCAGCGCGGCGACTGGTTCTACCTGTTCGTCAGCCACGGCTACTGCTGCCGTGGCGTCGACAGCACCTACAACGTGAAGGTGGGCCGTGCGCGCCACCCCCTGGGCCCGTTCGTGGACCGCGACGGCCGAACGCTGCTGGACAACGGCGGCACACCCGTCACCAGCGGCGGCCCGCGCTGGAAAGGCCCGGGCCACCAGGACGTGTTCGGCGACACCCTGGTCTTCCACAGCTACGACGCCCAAGACGGTGGCAAGCCCCATTTGCGCAGTGCGCCTTTGCGCTGGTCGGCCGACGGCTGGCCCTCGATGTGAGCCCGCACCAGGCCCACCACCGCTGCGTCACACAGGAACCCTGAACCCATGAGCTCCCTCCAACTCGACCAGGTCGGCAAGCGCTACGGCGCGGTCGAGGTCATCGCCAACCTGTCGCTGCAGGTGCAACAAGGCGAGTTCCTCGTCTTCCTGGGCCCCTCGGGCTGCGGCAAGACCAGCCTGCTGCGCATGGTGGCCGGCCTGGAAAGTGTGACCAGCGGCCGTGTGCTCATTGGCGGTGAAGACGTGACGCACCGCGCCCCGGGCCAGCGCCAGCTGGCCATGGTGTTCCAGCACTACGCGCTGTACCCGCACATGACGGTGCGCGACAACCTGGCCTTCGGCCTGCAGAACGTGGGCCTGGCCAAGGCCGAGATCGAACGCCGCGTGGCCGAAGCCTCGCGCATGCTGGAGCTGGAAGCCCTGCTGCAGCGCAAGCCCGAACAGCTGTCGGGCGGCCAGCGCCAGCGCGTGGCCATCGGCCGCGCCGTGGTGAAGTAACCCGCGCTGTTCTTGTTCGACGAACGGCTGTCGAACCTGGACGCGGCGCTGCGCGGCCGCACCCGGGTGGAACTGGCGCGCTTGCACCAGCGCCTGGGCGCCACCATGGTCTTCGTCACGCACGACCAGCTGGAGGCCATGACGCTGGCCACGCGCATCGTGGTGATGAACCAGGGCGCCATCGAACAGGTGGGCACACCGGCCGAGGTCTACCGCCGCCCGGCCACACGTTTTGTGGCCAGCTTCATCGGCACACCGGGCATGAACCTGCTGCCGGTGGAACGCGCCGCCGACAACGAAGCCGGCCTGTGCACGGTGCTGGCAGCCGGTGGCCAGCGTGTGGTGACGGCATTGCGCGGCGCCGCCGTGCCGGCCGGCGCATTGACGCTGGGTGTGCGCCCCGAGAACCTGCTGCTGGCCGAACAAGGCCCGCTGCGCGGCAAGGTGGAACTGGTGGAGTTCCTGGGCGACCGCAGCCTGGTGCACGTGGCGCTGGCCGACGGGCAGACGCTGATCGCCACCGCCGGCCAAGCCACGCCCGCCCGCGGCGACCGCGTGGCGCTGCAGCCGGTGGTTGGCGAACTGCAGCTCTTCGACGCCCAAGGCCGCGCGCACGCGGCGCCGCTGGACACCGTGCCAGCCCAGCGCGCCGCGGCCTGACCGCGCCACCGGCCACGCCATGAGCAACACCCTCATCCTCGACACCGCCCCGGCGGCCGCAGCGTCGCCCCAGGCCAGCGCCGGGGCCCGCGGGCGCCGCGTGCGCGCCGTGCACGCGCTGTTCGTGCTGCCCTTTGTGCTGGTGCACGTGTGGCTGGTCACCTGGCCGCTGCTGCACGGCGTGTGGATCAGCTTCCACGACCACGACCTGCTGGCCGACGACGCGCACTTCATCGCGCTGGAGAACTACCGCAACCTGGTGGACGACGACGTCTTCCACCAGGTGCTGCTGAACACGCTGCGTTTCGTGGGCTTCACCGTGCCCGGCTGCGTGCTGCTGGGCCTGGCGCTGGCGCTGGCGCTGAACCGGCCGGGCCGCGTCTACACGGGCCTGCGCGCACTCTTCTTCGGCGCTTCGGTGCTGTCGGTCAGCGTGGTGTCGCTGGTGTGGATGCTGGCCATGATGCCGGACCGCGGCCTCATCTCCCAGATGGCCGCGGCCATCGGCATCCCCGACCTGGCGCTGCTGACCACCCAGAGCACGGCCATGCCGGCGCTGGCCTTCGTCACGGTGTGGTGGGTGGTGGGCCTGCCGATGATGCTGTTCCTGTCGGCGCTGCAGCAGATCCCGCACGAGCTGTACGAAGCCGCGGCGCTGGACAACGCCAGCCGCTGGGCCACGTTCTGGCGCATCACCCTGCCCAGCCTGCGCCGCACCGTGGTGCTGGTGACGGTGATCGAGATCCTGCGCCAGGTGCAGGTGTTCCCGCAGATCATGCTGCTGACCAACGGCGGCCCCAGCAACAGCACGCGGCCCATCGTGCAGTTCATCTACGAACAAGGTTTTGTCGGGCTGACCCTGGGCTACGCCTCGGCCGCCACCCAGGTGCTGATGGTGGTGATGCTGGCCGGCGTGTCGCTGCAGCTGTGGCTGGAACGTGGCCCGACCCGCGGCAAGAAGGAGGCGGCATGACTTCGCCAAACGCCCTGTTGAACCCCACGCCGCCACGCCCGCTGTTCGACCGCCTGGTGCTGGCCGGCGTGCTGGCGCTGGCCCTGGTGTGGTTGGGCCCCATGTTGTGGGTGCTGGCGCTGTCGTTCAAGCCCAATGCGCTGCTGATGTCGCGCGCCGACGTCTTCCTGGGCCCGCCCTACACGGTGGAGAACTTCACCGACATCCTGCAGTCGTCGATGGTGTTCCGCTGGCTGGGCAACAGCGCCATCGTGGCGCTGACGCAGACCGCGGGCGTGTTGGTGCTGTCGTCCTTGGCCGGTTACGGTTTTGCGCGCACGGAATTTCCAGGCCGCCGCTGGCTGTACGCGCTGGTGCTGATCGGCCTGGCCGTGCCGGGGCAGGCCATCTTCATCCCGCTGCACCGCATGATGTCGGGGCTGGACCTGCAGAACACCCACGCCGGCCTCATCCTGCCCGGCCTGGCCGCGCCCTTCGGCGTGTACCTGATGACGCAGTACTTCCGCGCCATCCCGGCGGAACTGGAAGAGGCCGCGCTGCTGGACAACGCCAGCCGCTTCAAGACCTTCTGGCGTGTCACGCTGCCGCTGACACTGCCGGCGCAGGCCACGCTGGGCATCTTCACCTTCCTGGGTTCCTGGAACGACTACGTGTGGCCGCTGGTCATCGCCACCAAGCCCGAGATGTACACGCTGACACGCGGCCTGGCCAGCATGCAGTCCAACTACGCGCAGTCTGAAGGCCTGGGCTTCTTGATGGCGCAGGCGGTGTTCGCCGCCATCCCCGTGCTGTTGGTCTACGCCTTCTTCCAGAAATACCTGGTGACGGCCGTGGCCGGCACCGGCCGGCGCTGAGGTACTGACGATGAACACGAGGCACACTTTGCGGAAGCTCTTGCAGGCCACGCTGTGGCTGGCCGTCGGCTGCGCAGCCCCGGCCCTGGCCCAAACGGCCGCCACCGCACCGGCCAAGACCGAGATCACGCTGATGCGGTTCTTCGGCAGCTGCGACGCCAAGTACGGCCGCACCACCGACCCGGCCCAGGCCAGCGGCGAGTGCGGCATCATCACCGCGCTGGTCAACCGCTTCAACGCCACCAACCGCGACGGCATCGTGGTGAAGACGCAGGTCACCGAATGGGGCCCGTACTACGACCAGCTGAACGCGCGCCTGGTGGCGAAAGACGCGCCCACCATCTCGGTGATGCACGAGTCGCTGCTGGGCGACTACGTGCGCCGCAAGCTGGTGCTGCCGCTGGACGAGGGCTTCGCCCAGGTGGGCGTGGACACGGCCGACTTCACCGACCACGCACGCCGTGGCGTCACGGTGGGCGGCCAGACCTACGCCCTGCCCTTCGACACCTGGTCGTGGCTGTGGCACGTGAACCTGAACCTGATGCGCCAGGCCGGCCTGGTGCAGGCCAACGGCCAACCGGTGCTGCCACGCAACCCTGAAGAACTGCTGGCCCAAGCACGGCGCTTCAAGCAGGCCACCGGCAAGCCCTACTTCGCCTGGGCCGTGGCCAATGAAACCGTGGCCCACACGCGCACCTTCATGACGCTGGTGCACCAGCAAAACGGCCAGCTCTTCGGCGCCGACGGTCGCAGCCTCAGCGTCAGCGGCCCGGAAGCGCGCACCGCCTTCCTGCTGATGAAGCAGCTCTACGACGAAGGCCACATCAAACGCAACGCCGACTACGGCGGCGCCAACCGCGCTTGGCTGAACGGCGAGGCCGGCACCATCGTGGTGGGCACCTGGACCATCGACCAGTTCATGACCGAAGCCGCCCAGGCCGACTCACCACTGCACAAGGGCTACTTCGTGACGCCCTTCCCGCAGCTGTACGCCAAGCCGGCCCTGTTCGCCGACGGCCACGCCTGGGTGCTGATGCGCAGCGGTGTGCGCAGCGAGGCCGAACGCCAGGCGGCGCTGAAGCTGCTGAAGTTCTTGTACGACCACAACGTGGCCTGGGCGCGCACCGGCCACCTGCCCACCAGCCGCCGCCAAGCCGCCAGCCCGGCCTTCGCCAGCCTGCCTTTCCGCGACGGTTTGTTGTCCATCACGCGCAACGGCCAAGGCCTGCCGGCCGAGGTGCCGGTGCAGCGCGCGGTGGAGAACCTGATCGGCGAAGAAATCACCAACCTGATCATCGCCAACAAGCCGTTGGACCAGGTCATCGCCAGCATCGAAAAGCGCGTCAACGTGGCCCTGCGCAAAGCGCGCCGCTGAACCCCTCCCTGAACACCCTGCCAGCCCCACCATGTTCCAAGCCCAACTCACCGTCGACCGCGACTTCACCATCGCCCCGCTGGACCGCCGCCTGTTCGGTGTGTTCGTCGAGCACATGGGCCGCTGCGTCTACACCGGCATCTACGAACCCGGCCACGCCACGGCCAACGAACAAGGCTTCCGCGGCGACGTGGCCGCGCTGACGCAGGAGCTGGGCGCCACCATCGTGCGTTACCCCGGCGGCAACTTCATGTCGGGCTACAACTGGGAAGACGGCGTGGGCCCCAAGGACCAGCGCCCCACGCGCCTGGACCTGGCCTGGTTCAGCACCGAAACCAACCAGGTCGGCACCAACGACTTCATGGACTGGTGCCGCCAGGTGGGGATCGAGCCCATGTACGGCGTGAACCTGGGCACGCGCGGTCCCGACGAAGCCCGCCACTACATCGAGTACTGCAACCACCCGGGCGGCACCCAACTGTCGGACTGGCGCCAGCAGCACGGTTACGCCGAGCCGCACAACATCAAGTTCTGGTGCCTGGGCAACGAGATGGACGGCCCCTGGCAGATCTGCCGCAAGACCGCCGAGGAGTACGGCCGCATCGCGCTGGAAACCGGCAAGCTGCTGAAGATGGTGGACCCCACCATCGAGCTGGCCGCCTGCGGTTCGTCGGCACACGACATGCCCACCTACGGCAGCTGGGAGAACACCGTGCTGGAGCACGCGTTCGACGTGGTGGACTACATCTCGCTGCACACCTACTTCTCGAAGTACCGCACGCTGCAGGCCATGGGCCAGGGCTCGCAAAACGCCGACGACCTGGTGAGCACCGGCGAGTACCTGGCGCAGATCGAGACCACCGGCCACTTCATCGACGAGATCGTCGCCGTGGCCGACGCCGTGGCCGCGCGCAAGCACTCGCCCAAGCGCGTGATGCTGTCCTTCGACGAATGGAACGTCTGGTACCGCGCCCGCCACGGTGAACACCTGAAGCCCGCCGGCTGGCCAGTGGCGCCGCGCTTGCTGGAAGAGGTCTACAACGCCGAAGACGCGCTGCTGGTGGGCGGTGTGCTGACCACGCTGATGAACCACGCCGACCGCGTGAAGGTGGCCTGCCTGGCGCAACTGGTGAACGTGATCGGCCCCATCATGACCGAGCCCGGTGGTGCGGCCTGGCGCCAGACCATCTTCCACCCCTTTGCCCAGGCCGCCAAGTGGGGCCGCGGCACGGTGCTGCGCCCGCTGCTGAACAGCCCCGGCTACGCCCACCCCAAGCTGGGCGAACTGCCCTACCTGGTGGCCAGCGTGGTGGACGACGCGGCCACCGGCACCACGGCCGTCTTCGTGTTGAACCGCCACTTGAGCGAGCCCATGGACCTGCAGGTACAGCTGCGCTCGCTGGGCCAAGACCGCGTGCTGGTGGAAGCCCACCAGCTGCACCACGCCGACCTGTCGGCCACCAACACCGCCGCCCACCCCGACAAGGTGGCGCCCAGCGCGCTGACCAGCGTGGTGGTGGACGGCGAAACCCTCCGCGCCACGCTGCAACCGGCCTCGTGGAACGTCATCGTCACCCGGGCGGCATCGCGCGCTGAACGCGCGTTGCCACCCGCCTGAACGGGGCCGGCCGGGCCGAAACGGCAGTTTCCCGAACGCGACAGACCACCCCTTTTTGAAACCGCCCGCGGGCGGTCTGGGCCGCGCCTTGCCCGAACACCACGAACAGCACCGCCGCATGAACCCACTGCCCTCCACCGCACACCGCACCTGGGTGAACCCCGTGCTGCCCCAGCGTGCCGATCCGCACCTGTCGCTGCACCGCGGGCTGTACTGGTTCACGGCGTCCGTGCCCGGGTTCGACGCCATCGAACTGCGTTGTGCCGACAGCATCGCCGGTCTGGCCAGCGCGCCGGCCCACACCGTCTGGCGCAAACACGCCAACGGCCCGATGAGCTGGCACGTGTGGGCGCCTGAACTGCACCGCGTGAACGGCGAGTGGTTGATCTACTTCGCGGCCAGCGAAGCCGGCGACATCTGGAAGCTGCGCATGTACGCGCTGAGCAATCCGCACGACGACCCGCTGCAGGGCGAGTGGGTGGAACGCGGCCAGATCCACACGCCCCTGGACAGCTTCGCGCTGGACGCCACCACCTTCGAACACCAGGGCCAGCGCTACCTGGTGTGGGCGCAGAAAGACCCGGCGATCGCCGGCAACACCAACCTCTACATCGCGCCGCTGGCCGACGCTTGCACGCTGGCTGGCCCGCCCGTGCTGCTGAGCAAGCCAGAACTGCCCTGGGAGTGCGTGGGCTTCCTGGTCAACGAAGGCCCGGCGGTGCTGCAGCGCGACGGCAAGCTGTTCATCGCCTATTCGGCCAGCGCCACCGACGCCAACTACTGCATGGGCCTGCTGTGGGCCGACGCGCTGGCCGACCCGCTGAACGCCAGCGCCTGGCACAAGGCGCCGCACCCGGTGTTCGGCAGCGCCAACGGCCAGTACGGCCCCGGCCACAACAGCTTCACCACCACCCCCGACGGGCGCACCGCCCTGCTGGTCTACCACGCCCGCAACTACCGCGACATCACCGGCGACCCGCTGAACGACCCCAACCGCCACACGCGGGTGCAGGCCTTCGGTTGGGGCGCCGATGGCCTGCCGCGTTTCGGCACGCCCGTGGCCGACGGGCCTTACCACCTGCCTGAGTGAACACGATTTGACCCCACCGCCCGGGGCCGGCGCAGCCCCAGGCGTTCAGAGCACCGCCTTTCGCGCACGACAAGACCTGAAACCAGCACCCCTGAACCAGGAGACAAACATGAACCACCTGAACCGCCGACTCCCCCGCACCACGGCACGGCCGCTGACCGGCCCCACCCCCCTGGCCCTGGCCGTGGCCCTGAGCCTGGCCGGCACCTGGGTACAGGCCCAGACGACCACGGCCGCCGACACCATCACCGTGACCGGCGTGCGCAAGGCCGTTGAAACCGCGCAGAACATCAAGAAGGAGTCGGACCAGGTGGTGGACGCCATCGTGGCCGACGACATCGGCAAGTTCCCCGACAAGAACGTGGCCGAGATCCTGAGCCGCGTCACCGGCGTGCAGACCATCCGCGAGAACGGCGAAGCTGGGCAGGTCATCGTGCGTGGCCTGGGCGGTGTCGTGTCGCTGCTCAACGGCCGCGAGATCTTCACCTCGGTGGGCCGCAGCCTGTTCCTGGCCGACGTGCCGGCCACCATGCTCAAGCAGATCGACGTCTACAAGACGCAGGGCGCCGAGCTGGTGGAAGGCGGCACGGCCGGCGTCATCGACGTGCGCACCAACCGGCCTTTCGATTTCGCGGGCCGCGAGGTCTCGGTGGCGCTGAAGGGCGAGTACCGCGACAAGGCCAAGACCACCAACCCCGACGCCAGCGCCCTGCTGTCGGACCGCTGGAAGACCAGCTTCGGTGAGATCGGCGCCCTGATCGGTCTGTCCTACCAACGTGGCCAGTACCAGGACGAAACCGCCTGGGTCTCGCCCCCCATCCCGGTGGACCGCAGCATCCACACCGTGGACGGCGTGAAGAACGGCACCGGCACCGTCACCGGTTTCGACGCCATGGGCCGTGTGCAGAACGCTGGCGACCGCAAGCGCGACGCCACGAACTTTGCCCTGCAGTGGCGCCCCAACAAGGCACTGGAGGTCTACGCCGAAGGCTTCCGCACCTTGGTCAAGCACGACTCCGAGAGCGACTTCTTCGTGGGCGCCCTGCCCTGGTGGAGCGGTTGCGCCACCATCACCACCATCCCCGGCACCAACAACATCGCGACGCTGACCCACCCGAACGCCGACAACTTCACGCTGTCGTCCACGCAGGCGCGGCGCGACTTCTCCCGCACCGAGCAGTACGCGCTGGGCAGCCGTTGGGACGCCACGCCCACCCTGCGCCTGAGCGGCGAGTACGTGCACACGAACAGCAACTTCAAGCGCGCCAACCCCATCATGGACGCCGTGTGGTTCGCGCCTAAGGCCGTGGAAGCGCGCGTGGAAAACGGCGGCGGTTACCTGCAGTACCCGGGTGGTGGCGTCACCGACGCGAAGAACTTCAAGATCTTCGCGTTCTTCGACAACTTCATCCGCGACGAGAGCCACGCCGACGACGTGCGGGCCGACGCCAGCTGGGTGGTGGACAGCGGCTTCTTCAAGGAAGTGCAAGGCGGTGTGCGGCTGAACCAGCGCACGGCACAGCACATCAACAACGTGGACGGCTTCACCAGCACGCCGGCCGCGCTGCAGGTGCCGTTGTCCAGCGTGCCGGGCCTGGCCTGCCTGTCCAGCGCCACGGGCGGCAACTACGGCTTCAAACAGTTCGCCACGCCCTGCCGCGACTTCCTGCTGAACAACACCAGCCAGGCCCGCCTGCTGGCCACGGGCAGCGCCACTGCCAAGGCCGAAGACCCGCTGAGCTACTACAAGGACGTGGAAACCACCACGGCCGCCTACCTGAAGGCCAAGTTCGGCTTCAAGCTCGGCGGCCTGCCCATCGACGGCAGCGCCGGCGCCCGCCTGGTGCGCACCGAACAGGAAATCTCGGGTTTCGCCAGCCAGAACGGCGTGGTGTCCAGCAGCCCGTTCACGGCCACCACGTCCACCTCCGACGTGCTGCCCAGCCTGGCGCTGAAGGCCACGCTGGACCCGAAGTTGATCGCACGCCTGGTGGCCGGCAAGGCCATCCAGCGGCCCAACTTCGCCGACTTCAACCCGGGCCTGCGCCTGTCCAAGAGCAACGGCACCACCACCTTGTCGGTGGGCAACGCCGGCAACCCCAACCTCAAGCCCATCCAGAGCAACAACCTGGACGCGACGCTGGAGTGGTACTTCGCGCCCACGGGCTCGCTGACGGGCACGGTGTTCCGCCACAACTTCAGCGACTTCCTGCTGTTCAAGGGCCTGCCTGAAACCTACGACGGCGAGACCTACACCGTCACGCGCCCGTACAACGCACAAGACGGCCACCTGCAGGGTTTTGAGCTGGCCTACCGCCAGTTCTACGACAAGCTGCCGGGCTGGCTGAGCGGCCTGGGCCTGGAGGCCAACCTGACGGTGATGAGCGGCGGCCTGAAAGACCCGACCACGGGCGTGACGGCCGACTTCCCCGGCATGTCCAAGACCGCCTACAACCTGGTGGGCCTGTACGAGAAGAACGGCTGGTACGGCCGCCTGGCCTACAACTGGCGTTCCAAGTTCACCGCCGAGACCAACTACCGCGGCACCGGCCTGGACCTGAAGGTGGACGCGCTGAAGTGGCTGGACGCTTCCATGGGCTACCACTTCAACCAGAAGCTGACCGTGGGCGTGGACTTCAACAACATCCTGGACCACGACTACCACGACTACCACGGCGTGCCCACCCAGCCGCGCGACGTGCGCCGCTACGACCGCAGCATCGGCGTGTCGCTGCGCTGGAAGCTGTGAGCTGAAGCGCCTGCCCAGGCCCGGCCTGACGCCGGGCCTGGCGCCCCCCCGCCCACCCTCAACGGCCTGCCTGCGCCGCGCTGCCGCGGCAGGCCCACGTCCGCCCCCCTGACATGAAACGCCTGCTCCTGCTGGGCCTGCTCGCCATGCAAACCGCCGTCCACTGCGCCACCGTGCAGCTGCGCATCGACACCACCCGGCCCGGCCCGGTGGTGAACAAACACGTGTACGGCCAGTTCGCCGAACACCTGGGCACCGGCATCTACGGCGGCCTGTGGGTGGGCACCGATTCGCCCATCCCCAACACCCGTGGCTGGCGCAACGACGCCGTGGCCGCGCTGAAGGCGCTGCAGGTGCCGCTGGTGCGCTGGCCCGGCGGCTGCTTCGCCGACGAATACCACTGGCGCGACGGCATCGGCCCCGTGGCACAACGCCCCAAACGGCTGAACAAACTGTGGGGCGGTGTGCTGGAACCCAACGCCGTGGGCACGCACGAGTTTTTCGACCTGGCCGAACAGCTCGGCGCCGATGCCTACATCAACGGCAACATCGGCTCGGGCACGGTGCAGGAAATGGCCGACTGGCTGGAGTACATGACCAGCGACAGCCAGAGCACGCTGGCCGATGAACGCCGCCGCAACGGCCGCGCCGCGCCCTACAAGGTGACGCACTTCGGCGTGGGCAACGAAACCTGGGGCTGCGGCGGCCACATGACGCCCGAGGGCTACGCCGCCCAGTACCGCCAGTACGCCACGTTCTTGCGTTTCCCGAACCGGCCCAAGCTCATCGCCTCGGGCGGCAACGACGCCGACACACGCTGGACCGAGGTGCTCAGCCGCGACATCACACACACGGTGGACGGCATCGCCCACCACTACTACACCTTCCCCAGCGGCAAGTTCCACGGCAAGGGCGCTTCGCGCGGCTTTGGCAAGGCCGAATGGATCAGCACCCTGGCCAACGCCCACAAGCTGGGCGAGTTCATCGACAAGAACCTGGCCGTGCTGGACAAGAACGACCCGCAAAAGAAGCTGGCCTTTTATGTGGACGAGTGGGGCACCTGGTACGACGACGACGCCGACCTGAAACACCGCGGCCTGCTGGCCCAGCACAACACGCAGCGCGACGCGCTGGTGGCGGCCTTGCACTTCCACCTGTTCCACGGCCGGGCTGAACGGGTGCAGATGGCCAACATCGCACAAATGGCCAACGTGCTGCAGGCCATGGTGCAGACCGAAGGCCCGCGCATGGTGCTGACGCCGACCTACCACGCCTTCGCGCTGTACGTGCCTTTCCAGGGGGCCTCCACACTGCCGGCCACGCTGGACCACACGCCGGAACTGGTGAGCGGCGACCACCGCCTGCCGGCCGTCAGCGTCAGCGCGGCACGCGCCACCGACGGGCGCCTGGTGCTGGCCATCGTCAACAGCGACCCGCTGGCCGCCCACCAGCTGCAGGTGGTGCTGCCAGGCGGGCAGGCCCCGCGCAGTGCCAGCGGCCGGCTGCTGACCGCGCCGCAGCTGGACGCCATCAACACCTTCGACGCACCGCACACGGTGCAGCCCCGCCCCGTGGCCTTCCGCGCCCAGGGCGGTTCCTTGACCATCGCCCTGCCCGCCGCGTCGGTGCAGGTGCTGCACCTGGAGCCCTGACATGCCCAGCCACCACCCCACCGCCCCCGAGGACACCCCCGCCCCGGCCGCCGGGCTGAACCGCCGCACCGCACTGACGGCCATGACCCTGGCCCTCACGGCCTGCGGTGGCGGCGGCGGTGGCAACTTCGATGGTGAAGTCAAAGTTGGCATCCTCCACTCCCTGAGCGGCACGATGGCCATCTCCGAAACCACCCTCAAAGAGGTGGAGGAAATGGCGATCAAGGAGATCAACGACGCCGGTGGCGTCAACGTTGGTGGCAAGAAGTACAAGATCACCGCTGTCGCCGAAGACGGCGCCTCCGACTGGCCCACTTTCGCTGAGAAAGCCCAGAAGCTGATCGATGCCGACAAGGTGGCCGTCGTTTTCGGCGGCTGGACCTCGGCCAGCCGCAAGGCGATGATGCCGGTGTTCGAATCGAAGAACCACATCCTCTTCTACCCGATTCAGTACGAGGGTCAGGAGTGCTCCCGCAACATCTTCTACACCGGTGCTGTGCCCAACCAGCAGGCTGAGCCTGCGGTGGACTGGCTGATGAAGACCTATGGCGGTAAGTACGGCAAGAAGGTCTATCTCGTTGGTTCGGACTACGTCTACCCCCGTACCGCCAACACCATCATCAAGGAGCAGATGAAGGCCCTTGGTGGTGAAACGGTCGGCGAAGACTATATCCCCCTTGGTAACACCGAGGTGGCTCCGATCATCGCCAAGATCAAGAAAGCCTTCCCCAACGGCGGCATCATCATCAACACCCTGAACGGCGACTCCAACGTTGCTCTGTTCAAGCAGTTCAAGGCGGCTGGCATCGATCCGTCCAAGTACCCGATCATGTCCTTCTCGATCGCTGAGGAGGAAATCCGTCAGATCGGTCCTGAGTACACCACCGGCACCTTTGCTGCGTGGAACTTCTTCATGAGCCTGGACACCCCGGCCTCCAAGAAGTTCACGGAAGATTTCCAGGCCATGTACGGCAAAGATCGGGTGACCGGCGACCCTGCCGAGTCGGCCTACAACATGGTGTACCTCTGGAAGAATGCCGTTGAGAAGGCGGGAACCTTCGAAGATCTCGATGCGGTTCGCAAGAACATGATCGGCATTTCCTTTGCCGCTCCGCAGGGTGAGATCAAGATGTTCCCCAACCACCACACCTCTGAGCGGGTGCTGATTGGCGAGGCGCTGCCTGACGGTCAATTCAAGATCCTCTCCGACACCAAGACCGCTGTTCCGCCCATCCCCTGGAACCAGTTTGTTCCGGAGACCAAGGGCTACACCTGCGATTGGACCCTCGATCGTCCTGACGCCGGTAAGTTCAAGATGTGATGACAGCAGGTGGCCATCCATTCGGATGGCCACCTTTTTTCAACCATTCGGAGCCGTTGCTGGTGGAACTTTTTTTCTCTCAGGTCCTCGACGGCCTGAGCATTGGATCGGTATTGCTTCTCGCCGCCACGGGGCTAGCGATTGTCTTCGGCCTGATGGGTGTGATCAACCTCGCCCACGGGGAATTCATGATGCTGGGCGCCTACGTAACCTTTGTGGTGCAGGGGTTGTTCAAGCCGCTGCCTGGTTTTCTGTTTGAATTATACTTCCCCATTGCTCTTGTTTTTTCCTTTCTCGTAACGGCTCTTTTCGGCGCTCTGCTCGAGCGTACCCTCATCCGCCGCCTCTACGGGAGGCCTTTGGAAACCCTTCTCGCCACCTGGGGCGTGAGCTTGGTGCTCATCCAGTTGGTGCGAAGCATTTCCACCGCCATGCTCCTCGGCATCATCGTCGCCGTTGCCCTCGGGATGGTGGGCTCCAGGCTGCTGGCCCGCCGTTATGACGATCGTCCTTTCCTTCCTTACATCACCGGATTGCTTTGGGTCGGCACTTCGCTGATCGGCCTGGTGCTCGTCAACGTTCTCGGATCGATCCGACCGCTCGCCAGTGCCTGGTTCGGACCGCGCAACATTGATGTCACCGCCCCCAAGTGGTTGCAGGGAAGCTGGGGCAAGATCAACGGCATCGAACTTCCTGGCATTCGCATCTTCATCATCCTTCTCTCCGCCGTTCTGCTGCTGGCCACCCTCTGGTTCCTCAGCCGCAGTGTGTGGGGTCTGCGTATGCGCGCTGTCACCCAGAACCGGCAGATGAGCAATTGCCTTGGCATCCCCACCGATCGCGTGGACAGCATCACCTTTGCTCTTGGCTCTGGACTGGCTGGTGTGGCGGGGGCAGCCATCACGCTGCTCGGATCTGTAGGCCCCAACCTTGGCGCCGCCTACATCGTCTCCTGCTTCATGGTGATTGTGCTCGGAGGTGTGGGCAACCTTGCCGGTACGGTGTTGGCCTCGCTGATGTTGGGCATCATCCAATCGGTGGTTGGTTCCGGAACCCTGCTGCTGATGTTCCCCTCCATGCCCGCGGCAGCCAAGAGCGTCGTCGAATTCTTTGCCACAACCAGCATGTCGCTGGTTCTGGTGTTCATCTTCATCATTGTCTTCCTCCAGTTCCGCCCCAACGGCATGTTCCCGCAGAAGGGACGCTCCGTGGAGGCTTGAGCCGCAGCGTTGGCTTTCCCAGCCTCGCTCTTCCCCACCAGCCACCTGATCTGAAGCGATGAATCGCCCCCTATTCCGACGACTGCTTCCCTGGATTCTCCTGGTGATTGCTTTTTTCATCCTGCCCTTGGTGCTGGATGATTTCCGTCTCAATCTCTTTGGCCGTTACTTCTCGTTGGCGATCACCGCCCTCGCCATCGATCTCATCTGGGGATACACCGGCCTTCTGAGCCTGGGACAGGGCATTTTCTTCAGCCTCGGCGGCTACGCGGTGGCGATGTACCTGATGCTCAACACCAAGAGCGAGGCTGGTGGCAATGGTATTCCCAAGTTCTTTGAGAACTATGGTGTTGACCAGCTCCCCTTTTTCTGGCAGCCCTTTTGGTCGCCGGTGGCCACCCTGATCGCCCTCTGGTTGGTCCCAGCCGTGATTGCTGGTGTGATTGGTTACCTCATTTTCCGTAACCGCATCAAGGGGGTCTACTTCTCGATCATCACCCAGGCGGCGCTGATGGTCTTCTACCACTTCTTCAACGGCCAGCAGAAGCTGATCAACGGCACCAATGGCCTCAAAACCAGTACCACCGAGCTGTTCGGCGTGCTCGTTGGTTCCCCGGATGCCCAGCTCTGGTTCTACCGAATCACGGTGATTCTCCTGCCGGTGGCCTTCCTGATCTGCCGATCCTTCACCCGAGGACGCTTTGGTGATGCTTTGATTGCCATCCGCGATGATGAGCAGCGCCTGCGCTTCACCGGCTATAACCCAGTTCCTTTCAAAACGATCGTATTCATCGTGGCCGGTGCCCTTTGCGGTTTGTCTGGCGCTCTTTACACGGTCCAATCTGGCATCGTCTCCCCCCAGTTCATGACGATCGCCATGTCGATCGAGATGGTGATCTGGGTGGCTGTCGGGGGTCGCGGCACCCTGGTGGGACCGATCATCGGAGCTGTGGTGGTCAATTACCTTCGCAGCCTGGTGAGTGAGGCCTTCCCCGAGATGTGGCTTTTCGTTCAGGGTGCCTTGTTCATCTTCGTTGTCACCCTGATGCCCGATGGCATCTATGGCTGGTGGAAATCCGGCGGCATTCGCACGATCCTGGCTGCTTTTGGCAGGGCTCCGGCGATCGCCACCTATCCCTCCCTGGCGCAGGATGAGGCCCTCCAGAGTGAAGCCCAGTCCATCGCCAAGAACTGATCCCACCCCACCTTCGCTCTGCCCTGCTGCGATGTCTCACCCCCTTCTCGAGATCAAGGACGTCAGTGTCAGTTTCGATGGCTTTTATGCCCTGAAGGATCTTTCGCTCACTCTCCAACCAGGCGAGCTGCGATCGATCATCGGCCCCAACGGTGCTGGTAAGACCACGTTCCTGGACGTGATCACCGGCAAGGTGCGCCCCAGCCAGGGAGGCGTCCGTTTCAAAGGATCTTCCCTGGTGGGCTACAGCGAACAGAGGATTGCCCGCCTCGGCATCGGCCGCAAGTTCCAGACCCCCCGCGTCTACGACAACCTCGACGTGCTTCGCAACCTGGAGCTCGCCGCCGCCCCTGCCAAGAACCCCCTCGCCCTGCTCACAACCCAGGTGCCCACCGATGTGCGCGAGCGTGTGCACACCATCATGAGCTACGTGGGATTGGCCCCTTACGCCCGTACCCAGGCCGGTTCCCTTTCCCATGGCCAGAAGCAATGGCTGGCGATCGCCTCGCTGGTGGCCCAGTCGCCGGAATTGATTCTGCTGGATGAGCCAGTGGCCGGTCTCACCGATGAGGAAACCAGCCGCACAGCCGAGCTGATCAAGCAGCTGGCTGGCGAGCACACCGTGGTGGTGATTGAGCACGACATGGAATTCATCCGCGACCTCAACGCTCCGGTAACCGTTCTGCACCAGGGATCCGTGCTGACCGAGGGCCGTCTGGAGGAAGTGAAGAATGATCCCAGGGTGATCGAGGTCTATCTGGGCCAAACTCAAGGCTGATTCCTGCGACCGTTTCCTACCCCACGCTGCACCGATCCATCCATGCAAACCACCGCCCCATCGCCCGCCGCCCAGCCTGCCACCCGCTCCTCCATCCTGTCGGTGGCCGACTTGAACGTGTATTACGGGGAAAGCCACATTCTGCGCAACGTGGATCTCACCATTCCGGAGGGGGAAATGGTGTGTCTGATCGGCCGTAATGGAGTGGGCAAAACCACATTCCTGAAAACGATCATTGGTCTCCTGCAGCAGAAGTCGGGCACGATCCTCTACCACGACCAACCTTTGCAGAGCCAGCCTCCCTACCAGCGGGCTCGCCATGGCATCGGTTATGTCTCTCAGGGTCGCGACATCATCCCCCAGTTGACCGTCAAGGAGAACCTGCTCCTGGGCATGGAGGCCCTGCCGGGAGGCCTGGGTAAGAATCGCCACATCGATCCGATCGTCTTCGATCTGTTCCCGATTCTGGAGAAGTTTCTCGCCCGTAAGGGTGGTGATCTCAGTGGTGGTCAGCAGCAGCAGCTTGCCATCGCCAGGGCCCTACTCGGCAAGCCCAAGTTGTTGCTTCTGGATGAGCCTACTGAAGGCATCCAGCCCTCGATCATTCTCGACATCGAGAGAGCCGTGCAGCGCATCATGCGGGAAACGGGAATCAGCGTGTTACTGGTGGAGCAACACCTTCACTTCGTTCGCCAGTCCAGCTATTACTACGCCATGCAGCGGGGTGGCATCGTGGCCAGCGGTCCAACCGCCGGCCTCACCGATGCTATCGTGCAGGAATTTCTTACCGTCTGAACGGAAATTCAGCAGCCACGATTCAACATCCAGGGGCGTGCCCCCTGGGTGTTTTTTAGTTTGGCTTTGGGCTCGGATCCCCCGCTGCTCTTGCGCACAAGTTTGGGTTCGCGGCTTTCCTGCTTGAGCCGCAGCGGACCGCAGAGCGCCACCGGTGGGCTGAACAGTCGTTTGCCTTCGCCACCGCATTCCGGGCACTGGGTGTCCAGGCTGCGTTGGTCGATGGAGCGCCAGATCTCGTAGTTCTCGCACCCTTGCGGGCAGCTGAATTCGTAAACAGGCATCGTTGGAGGGGAGGGAGAAAAAAGGGGGAGGTTGCCCTCCCCCGGCAGGTTGCGGGCGGTGCTTCCGCTTAGCAGGGCAGGATGTCTTGATCGAAGATCGAGGTGGGAATGGCCAGCGTGGCGCAGGCATTCGGAATGTCGACGATGCCGCTGATGCGGCCTTCGACAGGGGCGCAGCTGAGCAGCAGATAGGCCTGTTCGCCGGTGTAGCCGAACTTCTTCAGGTACTCGATGGCGTTGAGGCAGGCGCGCCGGTAGGCGATGTGCACATCCATGTAGTACTGCTTGCCTTCGAATTCATCAACGGAGATGCCTTCGAACACCAGGTAGTCGGTGAAGTGGGGCTCGACGGGGCTGGTCTTGAACATCGGGTTGACCATGCCGTACTTGGCCATGCCACCCTTGATGATGTCCACGTGCAGGTCGAGATAGCCCGACATTTCGATGGCGCCGCAGAAGGAGATTTCGCCATCACCCTGCGAGAAGTGGATGTCACCCATTGAGAGCTTGCCGCCTTCCACATAAACGGGGAAGTAGATGCGGGTGCCTTTGGTGAGGTTCTTGATGTCGCAGTTGCCGCCATGTTCGCGGGGCGGCACGGTGCGGGCCGCTTCGTTGGCCACCCGCTCAAAGTCGGCACCGCTGAGGGTGCCGAGGATGGCGCTGTTGGGGTTGGGTAGGGCGGCCAGCACGGGCTCGCTGCCGGAGAGGCCGGCGCCATAGGTGCGGCGATCGGGAGCCGTGTTCACGAGCTCGGTTTCGCGGCGGTTCCACTCCTTGAGCAGCTCGTGGGAGGGGGCGCAGCCGATCAGGCCGGGGTGGGTGATGCCGGCGAAGCGCACGCCGGGGATGTGGCGGGAGGAGGTGTAGATGCCTTCAAAATCCCAGATCGCCTTGGCGGCTTTCGGGAAGTGATCGGTGAGGAAGCCGCCGCCATTCTCCTTGGCGAAGATGCCGGTGAATCCCCATTCGTCACCCCGCAGCGCACCCACATCCAAAATGTCAACCACGAGAATGTCGCCGGGCTGGGCGCCATTCACCCAGATCGGTCCGCTCAGCACGTGAACCACTTCCAGGTTCACATCAGCGATGTCCTGGGGATCGTCGTTGTTTTTGATCTGGCCGTCTGTCCAGTCTTTGCACTCGATACGGAACACATCGCCGGGGTTGACGGAGGCCACGGCCGGGATATCAGGGTGCCAGCGGTTGTGCCCCGGCATTTCCTGTTGATCCATCGGTTTGGTCAGATCAACCTTGAACAGTGTTTCAGGCATGGACAGACGTCTGGATGCTGCAGGATCCAACGTCAGGCCCGGCGAGGCACGAAGTAGTCGTTGCTACCGGAGTGTTGATTCAGCGTTTCGCCGGCCGGTCGTCGAAGTCGCCCCGGCGGCAGAGGTTGTCGCGCAGGCGGGCCAGCCAGGGGCCGGGGTTTGCGCCCATGCGTGCCTCCTGGCGGCCATCGAAATGGAACAGCACCTGCCAGCTGGTGGTGCCCGTGGTGCCTTTTGCCTCCTCGCCGCGGCGGATGGCCCGGCCATAGAGGTTGTCGTAGGGCGGCCAGCCGGGCTCCTTCGGCAGGCTGCACACCGCATTCAGCTCCAGAAGCTGCTCCCCCTGCTTCGTGCGCAACCGCACGGCCCCATCGAGCAGGGCGTTCGGCTCAGCGGGCCGGAAGGCATGCTCCAGGCGCACTTCGCTGCCCTCGGCCCGCACCAGAACGTCCCCCACCTTGGCCCGGCTCTGGGGGGTTTCGCCGGGGCCGCCGCAGCCCGCCAGCACCAACGCCAGCAGCCAGGCCCCCCGAGGCCCCATGCGCCGTTGCCGCTGTACCCGCCCGCTGCCCATGTCCAACCCTTGTCTCGGCGTTTTCTACCACTCGCCTCGCGCACAATGGGGTGAGACGATCCTTCCGCCTGTGGCTCCCCTCCCCACCCGCGCTCGCCCCCTGCTCCGTCCTCTCGTGCCCGCCTTGGCGGCGGCTCTCCTGGCGGCAGCTTCGGTGGTCCAGGCCCAGACCTGTCAGTTCCTGTCGCCGGTGGGTGGCAACGGCGTCACCAACATCGTCACGAAGACGATCAGCCCCGGT
>JBKCUM010000035.1:0-11038 GCA_046318395.1 Rubrivivax sp. | reverse complement strand
CCAGGCGCCCTTCGGCCCGCAGCGCGGCCGAGCGCGCCACCAGGGCGGTGCACAGCTGCTGCGCGAATTCCCCCAGGCCGTCGACAAAACGGTCCAGGTTGCCCAGGCTGATGCCCACGTGGCGGGTGTTGGCGTTGGCGGCGGGCGGCAAAACAGGCAGGGGGCGTTGAAGGCGTGCAAAACGGCCCCGAAGCGGGGCCAGGGCGGATTATGGGCGGGCCGCCGGCTATGCTCGGCCATGCCCCAGACCCCCGCTGCACCGCCGTCGCCTGCACCCGACACCCCCGACACTTCCGCCCCCGCCGTGGACCACACCCCGCCCGCCAGTTTCCAGAGCCTGGGCCTGGCCCCTGAACTGGCCCGCGCCGCGGCCGCCGCCGGCTGGACCGCGCCCCGCCCGCTGCAGGCCGCCGCCTGGCCGCTGGTGCTGGCCGGGCGCGACGTGCTGGCCCGCGCGCCCACCGGCACCGGCAAAACCGCCGCCTTCCTGCTGCCGCTGCTGCAGCGCCTGCTGCAAGACCCCGCGCTGCTGGCCGAACGCCCGCGCCGCCTGCAGGTGCTGGTGCTGGCGCCCACACGCGACCTGGCCGCGCAGATCCACGCCGCGGCCGTGGCCCTGGCGCCGGCGCTGAAGACCGTGCTGGCCGTGGGCGGTGTGTCCATCAACCCGCAGATGCTGGCGCTGCGCGGCGGCGCCCACCTGGTGGTTGCCACGCCTGGCCGGGTGCTGGACCTGTCGCGCCAGAACGCGCTGCGCCTGAACGAGCTGGCCACCGTGGTGCTGGACGAGGCCGACCGCCTGCTGGACAGTGGTTTCGCCGAAGAAACCCGGCGCGTGCTGCAGCTGCTGCCGCGCCCGCGCCAGACCCTGCTGTTCAGCGCCACGCTGCCGGCCGAGGTGCTGGCCGTGGCCGCCAAGGTGCAAACCCAGGCCGTGCCCCTGCAGGCCGGTGCCGGCGACGACGACGAGGCCCTGCCCGCGGAAAGCCTGGCCCTGGCCGACGACGCGCTGCAGGCCCAGGCCCACATCCAACAACGCGCCCTGGTGGTGGACACCGCGCGCCGCACGCCGCTGCTGCGCCACCTGCTGAAAACCGAAGGCTGGCAGCGCTGCCTGGTCTTCGTGGCCACGCAGTACGCCGCCGAGCTGGTGGCCGACAAATTGGCGCGCCACGGCGTGGCCGCGGCGGCGCTGCACGGGCAGCTGAGCCCGGGCCGGCGTCAGCAGGTGCTGCAGGCGTTGCAGCACGCTGAACTGCAGGTGGTGGTGGCCACCGACCTGGCCGCACGCGGCCTGCACGTGCCGGGCCTGCAGGCCGTGGTGAACCACGACCTGCCACGTTCGCCCGTGGACCATGTGCACCGCATCGGCCGCACCGGGCGCGGCGGCGCCGCCGGCACGGCCATCAGCTTCGTCTGCGCCGACGCGCCGGGCAGCGAGGCGCACTTCCGCTTGATTGAAAAACGCCAGCGCCAGCGTGTGCCGCGCGAGGTGGTGCCCGGTTTTGAACCGGCGCCCGGCGCTGCACCGGCCGCCGCCGTGCCAGACGGCGCCACCGACGACGCGCCACGTGGCCTGGACCCGAACGGCGGCGTCAAAGGCCGGCGCAAGAGCAAGAAGGACAAACTGCGCGAAGCCGCGGCGCGCGGCGGCTGAACGACGGAACGGCCGATGGCCGATCCGGCCATCAAGGCATGGCCGACAGCGTGATGTTCTGGATGCTGCTGAGGCGCCAATGCACACGGCCCTGGGCGTCGGGCGGCATCGGGTGTTCCAGCACCACCACCACCGGGAAGATGTCGGGCAGCGGTGCCTGGCCCACCACGGAGGCGCGCGGCAGGGTCCACTGCAGCGGGGTGTCGTGTTGCAGGTCCAGGCTTTGTTCCACCAGCACACGCCGGTCGCGGCCGCTGAGCACCTGCACGCGGTAGGGGCCGGGCCGCTGGCCGCTGGCCAGGGTCTGGAGCCGCCAATCGCCACTGGGCAGCACGCTGGCGCTCACCGGGCCCAGCACGAAACGGCCCTGGATGAGCGCGGCGTGGGCCGCGGCGGCTGCTTTTTCTTGCGCCATGCGCGCCTGGGTGTCGCGGCCCACGGCTTCGCAGCGTTCTGGCGTGTAGGCGCTGCCATCGCCCAGCAGCGAACGCCGCTTCACCACCAGCGGGCACAGTTCCACACGGCCGGTGCGCCGCACCAGTTCCATGTAGCAGCGTGAGCGTTGGTAGTAGGTGCGGCCCACCCCGGGCAGCAGCTGGCCCCAGCCGCCGTCCACCTCGCCCGACACGTGGGCGTGGTCAGGGATGCTGCGGCAGTGCGCTTCCAGGGCCGGCGTGGGCACACGGTCGATGTCGACGGTGCCGCTGGGTGTTTGTGGCCAGGCGGGTTGGCCGATGGCGCCGAACAGCAGGGCGCACACCGCCATTGCCCGCCAGGCCTGGCGCTGCCGATTGCAACCAGACAGGGCCTGGCGTGGGGCCTGAGGCGGCCGGCCCAGGCAGGCGTTCAGGCGTGGTGGCTGGGCGGGTGGCATGGCCCATTGTGGCCAGCTGCGTCCTGGTGCACCTTCAGCAATTGCAACCGGCACACCGGGCTTTGGTGTGTGCCTCCGCGTGGGGCGCATGCCGGTGTGCAGGCCCTGGCCCACTGCAGCGGCGGCCTCATGGCCCGGGCCAGGCGCGCTGGACAATCGCACCATGCCTTGGCCCCCCCACGATTCCACGCTGGACCGGCTGCGCAGCGGCGCCCTGGCCGGCGCCACCACACTGGACCTGCGCGGTGCCGGCCTGCACACCTTGCCGCCCGAGGTGCTGCACCTGGCCGACACGCTGGAGGTGCTGGACCTGTCCGGTAACGCGCTGCCCGAACTGCCGGCCGAACTGGCGCGCTGCACGCGGCTGCACACGCTGTTCGCGTCGAACAACCGTTTCAAGCGCCTGCCCGAGGTGCTGGGCCGCTTGCCACGGCTGGACACGCTGGGCTTCAAGGCCAACCAGATTGCCGAGGTGCCGGCGGCGGCTTTGGCGCCATCGCTGCGCTGGTTGATCCTGACCGACAACCGCGTGGCCGAGCTGCCGCCTACGCTGACCGATTGCACGCGCCTGGAAAAGCTGATGCTGGCCGGCAACCGCCTGCAGCGCTGGCCTGCGGGTCTGGAACAGTTGCAGCGGCTGGAACTGCTGCGCCTGTCGGCCAACGCGTTTCAGCGGCTGGAAGAGGCGCTGCCCGACGAACTGCTGCAGTTGCCGGCGTTGACCTGGCTGGCCCACGCCGGCAACCCATTCGGCCAGGCCTGGGAAACGGCCGCTGCGCCCGGTGAAGCCGGTACCGCGGCCGCCGTGCACTGGGCCGAGCTTCAGTTGCAGGAGCGCCTGGGCGAAGGCGCCTCTGGCCACATCCACGCCGCCACCTGGCAGCCCGCAGACGGCGGGCCGGCGCGGCCCGTGGCCGTGAAGCTGTTCAAAGCCGCGGTCACCAGCGACGGCTGGCCTGCCAGCGAGATGGCGGCCACGCTGCGTGCTGGCACGCACCCGGGCCAGCTGGGCGTGTGCGGCCCGGTGCAAGGCCACCCCGAGGGCCGCCCCGCCCTGGTGCTGCCGCGCCTGCCCGCGGGTTGGCGCCCCTTGGCCGGCCCACCCAGCATGGCCAGTTGCACCCGCGATGTGTACGACCCCGCGCTGCGCCTGCCACCCAGCCAAGCCGCGGCCATCGCCGCCCAGGTGGCCGCGGCGCTGGACCACCTGCACGCCCGCGGCCTGACACACGGCGACCTGTACGCGCACAACCTGCTGGTGGACGGCCAGGGCGGTGCGCTGATCAGCGACTTCGGCGCCGCGTCTTGGTGCCCCCCGGGCGACGCAGCGCGGGCCGACCGTTTGCGCGCCATCGACCGCCGGGCGTTCGCGGTGCTGCAGGCCGAGCTGGCGTTGTTGGCCTGACCGGCCTGCGCCGCTGTTCAAACAAACGCCTGCAGCCCGCCCTGGTTGTGCAGCGCGGCCAGCACGCTGAGGCCGGTGATGAACGAGGTTTTGCGGCTGCCCGGTGCGCGGCTGTTCTGCATGCTCAGGTCCAGCGTGGTGCCGGCCGCTTCGGCCTGGATGCGGGCCGTGTTGTAGCGGGTGCCGGGGTCGGCCACCAGGGTCACGGCCGTGTGGTCCAGGCCCAGGCCCGCCAAGGCCACCGTGGCCGCCCCGTTGGCGTTCTGCGGAAACAAGCGGGCGGCCTCGCGGGCCGTGCCGCTGAACAGCACCGTGGGCTCGCGCAAGCTGGCCAGGTCGAAGCGCTGTTCAGCGGGTGTGCCAGTCCAGGCGTCGGGTGGTTTGGTCGAGGTGTAGCGCACGCTGTGCAGACCCAGGCCCCGCATGGCACGCAGGCCGTCCAGCCCGGCCAGCGCGCCGGTGGGGATCCACACCCTGCCGCCGCCCTGGGCGCTGGCGTCCAGCAGCTGCTGCGCCAGGGCGGCGTCGGCCAAGGCGCCGGTAGACACCAGCACCAGGTGGTGGCCCGCGCCCAGCAGCCCGGGGCCACAGGCCGCCACGGCGCCATGGCCTGCAGCCTCGACCACGGTATCGGGCGCCTGCGCCAGCAACTGCGCCAGCGTGGTGCAGACCGCCACACCCGGGGGCACCCGCGCCACCGCTGCCGCGGCCTGTGACGGCTTGACCAATACCGCCACCACGCTGAAGGGCGCTGGGCATGGTGTCGCGTTCTGGGCCAACCAGGCGTTCAACAGCGACTGGCCAATGGCCCCCAAACCCACGATGCCGATTCGTCTTTGCATGCACCCAGTGTCAGGCGCAGGCCCGTGCTTGAAAACCGGCATCTGGCGCACGCGGTGCTGCACAAACTGCAACACCCCGGCGGTCGGGGCCAGGGTGTGCAAACACCGCGCAGCCCGCGGCCGGTCAGGCCGCCAGGCTGGCTGCCCGTTGCAGTTCGTCGACGAAACGTTTCAACAGGCGCGCGGGTCGCCTGGCGCGCAGCACCACCACGTCGGCCGTGCTGCTGTTCAGCGCCGGTGTGGCCAAGCGCAGCTCGGTCAACAGCCCCGCACGTTGTTCGGCGGCCATGGCCTGGCGCGGCAGCACAGCGGCCCCGGCGCCTTGGCGGGCGAAAGCACGCAGGGCTTCGAAGCTGTCGCTGACCAGGGCCGGCCTCAGGCTGACGTCGGCGGCCTGCAGCGCCGCGTCCAGCAGCCGCCGCACACCGAAACTGGCCTCGGGCAGAGCCAGCGCCACGCCCGGCAAGGCCTGCAGGGCTACCGGTGCCGCCGGGGCGCCGCGTGCACGCAAGGCCCAGGGGTGGCTGGGCGCCACGGCCAGCACCACGGGCTCGGGGAAACGGGCCAGCACCGACAACTGCGTGTCGGGCGGCGCGCAGAAGGTGACGCCCAGGTCGGCTTCGCCACGCTTGACGGCCTCCACCACCTCGGGCGCTGGCAGCATGCGCAGTTGAAAAGCCACACCGGGCGCCTGCTGGCGGAAGCGTGTGAGGGTGCTGACCACCGGCTCGGCCACCGTGCTCTCCACGGCGGCGATGCGGATGAAACCGGTGCGGGCGCCGCGGCGTTCGCTGATGTCGGCACACAGGCTGTCGTAGTCCAGCAGCACGGTCTTCGCGAACTCGGCGACACGGCGGCCGGCGTCCGTGGCCTGCACGCCCGCGGCCGATCGGTCCAGCAGCTGGGCGCCCAGCTGGTGTTCCAACAGCTGGATCTGCCGGCTCACCGACGAAGCGGCCAGGTTCAGCTTGTCGCCAGCGGCGCGGATGGACCCGGCCTGCACGGCTTCGTAGAACACCCGCAGGCCACCCGGAAAGGCCATTCAGGCCCCGCTGCGCGGTGGGGTGTGCAGCTGCGTCACAGGGGCTGGTCCACCCAGCGCCACTGGCCCACGGCCAGGTCGGCCGGCAGGGCCAGCGCGCCGAAGTCGCTGCGGTGCAGGGCTTCGCAGCGGTTGCCCACGGCGGCCAGCATGCGCTTGACCTGGTGGTACTTGCCTTCGGCCAGCGTCAGCGCGAAGTGCAGGTCGTCGTGGCGCTGGGCGGCCAGCGCGGCCACCGGTGCGGGGTCGTCGTCCAGCACCACGCCGTCGCGCAGGCGCTGCAGTTGTTCGTCGCTGACCGGGTGTTTGGCCGTCACCTGGTAGACCTTGGGCACGTGGTGCTTGGGGCTGGTCAGGCGGTGGATGAGCTTGCCGTCGTCGGTGAACAGCAGCAGGCCCGTGGTGTCTTCGTCCAGCCGGCCGATGGGTTGCACCCCGCGCTGGCGCAGCGGCGCGGGCAGCAGGCTCATCACGCTGGGGTGGTGGCGGGGTTTCTGGCTGCATTCAAAACCCGCGGGCTTGTGCAGCATCAGCAAGGCCGGGGCGCGGAATTGCCACAGCACGCCGTCCACCTCGAACTGCAGGCCCTCGGTGGCGAAGTCCTGGCCGGGGTCGTCCACCACCTCGCCGTTGATCTTCACGGCGCCAGCGGCGGCCAGGCCGGCGCACACACGACGGGGGCCAAAGCCCTGCGAAAAAAGAATCTGTTCCAGCCTCATGGCCGGGATTGTCGTGCACCGGCGCCGGGCTGGCGCCGCCTGCGGGGCGGTCGGCCGGGTGCTCAGAAGCTGTGAATGAACCGGTCGCGCTCGAGCGGCGCGCCAGGGCGGTCGGGATCTAGGCGCCAAGCACAGCCATATCCTGGGATATGGCGAGCATTTGCAACGACGAGCCCGGCCGTCAGGGCGCGTCGTGCGGGCGTGAGTGGTTCGTTCACAGCTTCTCAGTGGTGGGGCGGCGCGGCCCCGGGCGACGCGCGCCACTCGCGCAGCCGCCGGTACAACAGGCCGCGCGACACGCCCAGCGCCCGCGCTGCGCCCGAGATGTTGCCGCCGTGCTGCTGCAGCGCACGTTCGATGACTTCGCGCGTGTGCTGGTTCAGCGTGGCCAGGCCCAAGGGGCTGTCGCTGGTGGGGTGGGCGGTGTCGCGGTTGGTGGTGTCGGCGGCGACCAGCGGCTGCACGGGGGCGCCCACGGCGGCCTCTGTGCGCGGTGCCGGGCCATGCGGTGGGGTCGGGCGGTCGGCCAGGGCCGGTGTGGGGGCGGCCGGCGGTGCGCCCAAAGCCAACGCGGCGCGCGCGCCGTCGCGGGCCAGCAGCCGGGCGCGCAGCCACACGCCCAGCCCGTTGGGCAGGCGCAGGGGGGTGGCCTCGGCCTGGCTGCTGCGCGACAGCAGCGCCGACAAAGGGGCGCCGAACGCGGCTTCGGCCGCGGTGCCGGGGCTGCCGCCGCCCAACAATTGGGCCGCGGTGCCGTTCAGCCAGGCCAGGCGCCCGTGGCGGTCCACGCCCACCAGGGCTTGCAGCGGGGTGTCCAGCAAGGTGGCGCACACCTGGAACTGCAGCACCAGGTGGTCCTGCGCCGCGGCCTGCAGCAGCCGGTTTTCGATGGCCGTGGCGTACACGCCCACCAAGGCCGCGGCATCGAAGCCGAAAGGCCGGCCTTCCACCGTCAGGTCCAGCACGCCCGCCAGCGTGCCCAGCCCGTCGCGGATGGGTGCGGCGGCGCAGTTGAGGCTGCGGATGCAATCGAAGTAGTGTTCTGCGCCCAGCACGGTGACCGGGGCGCCGGTTTTCACCACCACGGCCGGCGCATTGGTGCCGGCCAGGCCCTCGGCCAGGTTCACGCCCACCCGTGCCACACGCTTGAGCACAGGTTCTGGCGCGGCCGCCACGGGGGCCACCGTGGTGTGCACGATCACGCCCTCCGCGTCGGTCAGCAGCACGCGGCAGCCGGTGCCGCCCAGCGCCGCTTCCAGCCGCTGCAATTCGGCGCTGGCGGCCTGCAGCAAGCCCCGGTTGCGGTCCAGCATGGCGTGCAGCCGGCTGCGGCTGACGGGGTCGAAGGCCACCTGTTCGCCCGGCGCGCGCCTCGCACCCAGGCAACGCGACCAGCTCTGGATGACGGGTTCACTGACCAGGCCCGTGGGCCGTTGGCCGTCGCCGAAGAAACGTTCGCGCGCCAGGCCCACGCGTTGCACGGGTTGGGCGAAAAACGGCTGGGCGGGCAGGCTGGCGGGGCCGTGGGGCGTGCTGGCGGGCATGGCGGTCTCCTGCCCGCAGTCTCACCCGGCGCGGCGCCGCCCTTCACCCGGGAAACTACCCAAGGGGGCTGGGCGCCGCCCGCCCGTTCGGGGCCCAGCCGCCCCGGGCTGGGCCGGCCAGGGCCTCACTCCGTCAGTTCCACCACCACCAAGCGGTTCTCGGCCGCGGGCCAGGCGCGTGCCACGATCTGCTCACGCAGTGGGCCGCTGGCGAACGAGGTCGGCACCGCGCGGCCCACGCCGTCCTTCAGGCGCAGCCGGCTGCTGGAGACCCCGGCCACGCCCGTGGGCACACCCACCGGGGCGGCACCGTCGACGCTGATCTGGTCGCGCGGCAGGCCGAAATAGCCCCGCGGGCGGGTGAACACCACCACCGAGGCCGCGGCCTTGTCGGCGTCGTTCAGCCGTTCTGCGCGGAAGTGCACCAGGGTGCTGCTGCGCGGGAAGGGGCTGCGGTAGACGTGCAGTGTGGCGTGGCCGGGTGTGGCCACTTCAAATTCATAGGTCTGCGTGGGGCTGGCCTTGAACGGGCCCCAGCGGCCGTCGGCGCCCGTGGACTTGCTGTACACGGCCGCGCCCTGGCGTTCGCCGGTGGTGGCGTTCACCGCGAACACCTGCACGTTGGCACCGGCCAGCGGCCGGTTGTCGGCGCCGGCCGGGCCCAGGCCACTCACTTCACCGTCCAGCACCGGCGCGGCCTCGGGCGTGACGGCCAGCGTGGCCGGCGCGCGGCCGGTGAGGAAGCGCCAGGCGTGTTCAAAAGCCTGCGGGTGGTAGCTCACCTCGCGGTGGTCCAACCCCGGCAGCACCACGTTGGTGGCGCCCTTGAGCGCCGGGCCTTCAGCCGTGACGTTGGTGGGCACGCCCTTGGCGCCTATCCACACGCCGTCGGGCTGGGCGAACTTGTCGTTGTGGTCGCTGCGCAGCGTCATCCAGGCGATGCCGGGCGTCACCTCGTCGCCGTTAGCGCCCTTGGGTTCGTTCAGCTGTTTCAGGAAGGCGCCGGCACCGTTGAACTCGTTGTTCGGGCGGAACAGGGCGTTGGACCACACGCCGTGGTTGGGCGTGCCGCCCAGGATGGCGTGCGACACCTTGGCCGCGCCGCCCAGGTTCTGCACGTAATGGCGGATGGCGTTGCCACCGCGCGAGTTGGCCATCAGCACCACCTGGCGTGCGCCGGTGCGGGCCAGCACGGCGTCCACCGCGGCGCCCAGGGCCTGGCTGTTCTCGTCGGCGCTGCTGCGGCCGGGCTGGGCCACGGTGTTGTCGTCGCGTGCCGTGGGGTTGGGCAGGTTGACGGCGTGCAGGCGTTCGCGCGGCCAGCCGTTGCTCTCGAAGCGCCAGACCTGGGCGATCCAGGTGGCCGCGTTGTCGCCGTTGCCGTGCACGAACACGATGGGCGGCTGCCCTGCGGCCGGGGCGGCGCCTTCGCGCGGGCCGGCGCCGGGCACGGGTGGCGTGGGCCCCGCGCAGGCGGCCAGCAGGGCGGCGGTGCCACCGGCCAGCACGGTGGCTGCGGCCAGGCTGAGCCAGCTGCGGCGCGGGGGTTGGGCGGGGCCGTTGCGGTGCGCTGTGGTCATGGTGTCTCCTGTGGCGTAGCCGGTCTGTGCCGGGTGGGTGAAGGGGGGGCCGGGCTTCAGCCTGCCGCGAGGTGTGGCAGGTCGGCCCAGGCCGGCACGCCGGGCAGGCCGGTGGCGGCGTGGATGGCGTTCAGCACGGCGCGTGTCGTGGCTTCGGCGGCCAGCGTGCCCAGCACCGTCATGTCGCCAGGTTTGCCGCTGCCGCCGGTGGCCAGCGCGAACAGCGCGTCGCCGTCGGTCATGGTGTGCACGGGGCGGATGCAGCGCGCCAGGCCGTCGTGCGCCATGGTGGCCAGCTTGTTGGCCTGCGCCTTGGTGAGGCGCGCATCGGTCGCGACGACGCCGATGGTGGTGGCCATGCCGGCCAGCGCACGTTCGGGCAGTTCACCGCGCACCAGGGCCGCGTGGCTGTCCAGCAGGCCCAGGCCGTCGGCCGTGCGGGCGCCGGCGATGGGCTGGCCGGTGTGGGGGTCGAACACGTCGCCGATGGCGTTCACGGCGATCAACGCGCCCACGGTGATGGCGCCCACCTTCACGCTGGCCGTGCCGATGCCGCCCTTCATGGCGCGCTGGATGCCGAACAACTTGCCCAGCGTGGCCCCCGCCCCGGCGCCCACGCTGCCTTGGGCGATGGTGCCGGCGGTGGCGGCCCCGCAGGCGGCGTGGCCACTGTCGGCGTTGGGCCGCACACGGGCGTCGCCCAACCACAGGTCGAACAGCACGGCGCCGGGCACGATGGGCACGCGCACCGGTTGCCCCGCCATCGGCCCGGCCTGCAACACGGGGCCCACGGCAAAACCGTGGCCCCGTTCTTCCAGCCAGCGCATCACGCCGGCCGCGGCGTCCAGGCCGAAGGCACTGCCGCCGGCCAGCAGCAGGCCGTGCACCTGTTCCACCAAGTTGTCAGGGCGCAGCAGGTCGGTCTCGCGCGTGCCGGGGGCTGCGCCACGCACGTCCACACCGCAGGTGGCGCCGGCCGGGCACAGCACCACGGTGCAACCGGTGGCGCGGTCGGTGTGCGTGTGGTGGCCCACGGCCAGGCCGGCCACGTCGGTCAAGGCGCCAGGGAAGAGCATGTTGTCGGTAGGTGCTTGCGGGCCATGAAAAAAGGGCCGGTCGAACCGGCCCGGCCATGCTAGCCCGAGAAGCGCCGTTTCAAGCCCAGTGCACCGCTGACCAAGCGGACGCCGTGGAACCGGCTTTGCCGGGCCACCGGCGGCGCCCCCCTGGGGGGGAGCGCCGAAGGCGCTTCGGGGGGGTTAAGCAAACACGCCGGCGGTGTCTTGCATGCGGGCTGAGACCTCGCCCAGGTGGTGCAGGCTGTCGCCGAAGCTCATCTCCAACACCGTCAGCCGCTTGAAGTAGTGGCTGGCGA
>JBKCUM010000034.1:0-11565 GCA_046318395.1 Rubrivivax sp. | reverse complement strand
CGCGTCGGCGGCGTCTTTGCCGGGCAGGGCGGGCAGCTTCAGCAGGCGCTTCACCATTTCCTGGATCTGCGCCTTGTTGGCCAGCCCGTGGCCGACCACGGCCTTCTTCATCTGCAGCGCGGTGTACTCGGCCACCGGCAGGTCGGCCGACACCAGGGCCGTCAGCGCGGCCCCGCGCGCCTGCCCCAGCAGCAGCGTGCTTTGCGGGTTGACGTTGACGAAGACGATTTCCACCGAGGCCTGCTGCGGTTGGTAGCGCTGCACCACTTCCCGCACGCCGTCGAAGATGATCTTCAGCCGCCCGGGCAGGTTGCCACGTTCGGCTTCCAGCGTGCTGATGGTGCCGCTGGCCACATAGGCCAGCCGCGGCCCGTCCACATCGATGACCCCAAAACCGGTCCGCTGCAGGCCGGGGTCGATGCCCAAGACTCTCATGGGACCGGTTTCGGTGAAGGCCCATGCCGGCGCAGCCGGCGTGAAGGCACGGTCAGTGCCGTGCCGCAGCCAAAACCGGTCCGCTGCAAACCAGGGTCGATGCCCAGAACACGCACGCGCTAGACCTTCAGCTGGAAATACCAGCGCACCGAATGGAAGAACACCGGCGCGGCGAAACACAGCGGGGCCAGGCGGTCCAGCAGGCCCACGGCGCCGGTGATGCTGCTCTGGTTGCCCCACCAGCGCACGCCGGCGTCTTTCTTCAGCGCGCGCATGACGAAGTCGCCCAGTGTGCCGGCACCGCCGGCGATGAAACCCATGGCCAGCGCGTTGCCGGCCTTGAAGGGCATGGCCCAGTACAGCGCGGCACCGGCAAAGCCCGCGGCCAGGGCACCCAAGGCCCAGGCGCGCACGGAAAAGCTGCGGTCGATGGCGCGTGCCACCGGGCGCCGGCGCAGGCTGCGGCTGGCCAGTTCTTGCACGATGTGCGCCACCGACGTCACCACCACCAAGAACAGCACCAGGAAGGCGCCGCGCCCCTGGTGGCCAGGGAACTCCAGCAACAGCAGCGCCGGGGCGTGGCTGAGGCCGTACACGCAGACGGTGATGCCCCACTGGATCTTGGCGTTGCGTTCCAGAAAACGCTCGGGGTCGCCGGCCAGGGCGCTGATGACCGGGATGGCCAGGAAGACGTAGACCGGGATGAACACGCTGAACAGGTCGAAGCTGCGCACGCCCACCAGCAGGTACTGCACCGGCAGCACCACAAAAAAGGCCAGGATCAGGCTGCGGTGGTCGCTGCGCCGGGTGGGTGCCAGCGTGATGAACTCGCGCAGCGCCAGGAAGCTCAGCACGCCGAACGCCATCGTGGCGCCCACCGGCCCGGACATCCAGGCCAGCCAGAAGATGCTGGTGCCCACCCACAGCGCACGCAGGTCGCGTTTCAGGCGTTGGCGGCGCTGGCTGCCTTCGTCGTCTTGCCAGCGCAGCGTCAGCACGATGGCGGCCATGGTGGCCAGCAGCAGCAGGCCGAACAGCGTGACGAACAGCAGCGCCACCTGCTGGTCGACCGACAAGGCGCGGAGGTGTCCCATGCTGCGCCCTTTCAGGTGGCCGGCGGCCGCTGCGCCAGCACGGCGTCGCGGGTGCGGGTCAGGAAGCCGCGTTTGTCTTCGCCAGGCTGCAGGTGCAGCGGCTCGCCGAAGGTCACGGTGCACAGGATGGGCACGGGCACCACTTCGCCCTTGGGCATGACCCGCTGCACATTGGCCACCCAGGCCGGCACCAGGGGCACGTCGGGGAACTGTTCGGCCAGGTGGTACAGGCCGCTCTTGAAGGCCTGGGGCTCGGCCGCGTGGCCGCGTGTGCCTTCGGGGAAGATGACCAGCGAGTCGCCGGCCTTCAGCGCGGCCACCAGCGGTTCCAGCGGGTCCTGGTCGTCGGTGCGCGTGCGGTTCACGTAGACGGCGTTGAAGACCTCGCGCGTGATCCAGTGTTTCAGCGGCGAAGACTGCCAGTAGTCCTTGGCCGCGATCGGGCGCGTGGTGGCGCGCAGGTCGCGCGGCAAGGCGGCCCAGATCAGCACCCAGTCCAGGTGGCTCTGGTGGTTGGCGAAGTAGATGCGCTGTTCGGCCTTGGGCGGGCAGCCCTTCCAATGGCCTTGCGCGCCGGTGATCAGTCGTGCGATGAAGGCCAGCAGCAGGCCCACGGCTTCGGCCGCGGTCATGGCCGCGCCCCCGGTGCGGGACGCCGGGGAGACCCGGGCCGCCGCGGTGGCAGCGGTGGGGTGGCTGGCGGTAGGGGCTTCAACATCATCGCACCCCATTGTCGCTGCAGGCCGGTGCCTGCAGCGATGCCCCAGGCTCAGCGGGCGAAACTGCCGTCGGCGCGCACCTGCACCAGTTCCACAAAACGCGAGCCCGCCAGCTTGTGGTTGCCGAAGTCCACTTCCATGCCCGCCACACGCAGGTTCAGCCCACGCAGCACCGCGGCGAAGCGCTCACGGCGCAGGTCGCGCCCGCAGCGCTTGAGGGCCTCGACCAGCACACGCGCGTTGATCCAGCCTTCCAGGCTGTAGTAGCTGACGTCGACCTTGGCCTTGTCCATCAGGTTGCGGTAGGTCTGCAGGTCGGGCGAGGCCTTGTTCCAGGGGAAGGGCACGAGCTGCGCGATGGCCAGGCCACGGGCCTTGTCGCCCAGCACCTGGGCGGCGATTTCACCCGACACGATGGACATGCCGTAGCAGCTGGGGAACTGCCCCGCGGCGGCCAGGCCGGCGATGACGTCGGCGGGCAGGCGGCCACCCAGGTAGATGAGCAGCGCCTGTGGCGACGCGGCGGCCAGCGTGGCCACGGCCTGGGCCACGTTGCTGCCGTCGGCCTTGACGGCCGCGGTGGCCACGGGCTTGAGCTGCGCGGCGGCCAGCTCGGCTTCCACCAGGCGCAAGGCTTCCTGGCCACCGGGGTTGTCCAGGTGCACGAAGGCCGTGCGTGTGACGCCGATGGTGCCCAGCTGCCGCACCAGCACCTCGGCTTCGCTGCGGGTGGTGGCGCGCACGAAGAAACCGGCCTTGCCCAGCTTCTCGCGCGCAGAATCGGCCACGGCATAACCCCCCAGCGACACGGCGTCGGTGGCCGTCAGCACCGGCGCAGCGGCGGCCGTGGTGCCCGAACCCACGCAGCAGAACAGCGAGAAGACCTGTTCGGTCTCGAGCAGGCGTTTGTAGTTGGCCACGGCCTTGGGCGGGGCCAGCTCGTCGTCCAACTGCAGCCAGCGGATGCGCCGCCCGTTGACGCCGCCGGCGGCGTTGACCTCGTCGATCACGGCCTGCGCGCCGGCGTTCAGCCGCTTGACCGACACGCCCAAGGGGCCGCTGAGCACGGCGCTCTGTCCCAGCAACACCTCGTTGTCGTTGACACCGGGTTCCGCATGGGCCAGGCGGGCGGCACCCAACGTGGCCACGAGGCCGCCCGTGGCCAGGATCTGTCTACGCTTCAAAACCGTCTCCTCCGTGGGCCCGTGCGTGCGTGGCCCATCTGTGTCATTCGTGCACCGCGAGCGTAGGTCGCCGTGCACTCGGTTGGGGTGTCAGTGCCTGAAGTGTCGCGTACCCGTGAACACCATGGCAATCCCCCGCTCGTCGGCGGCGGCGATGACCTCTTCGTCGCGCATGGAACCACCGGGTTGGATGACGCTGGTGGCACCCGCGTCCACCACCACGTCCAGGCCGTCGCGGAACGGGAAGAAGGCGTCGCTGGCCACGGCCGTGCCGGCCAGCGACAGCGCCGCGTTGCCGGCCTTGATGCTGGCGATGCGGGCGCTGTCGATGCGGCTCATCTGGCCGGCGCCCACGCCCATGGTCATGCCGCCCGCGCAGAACACGATGGCGTTGCTCTTCACGAACTTGGCCACCTTCCAGGCGAACAGCAGGTCGGTCATCTCTTGCGGCGTCGGCGCACGTTGGGTCACCACGCGCAGTTCGCTGGCGGCCACGTTTTTCGCGTCTTGGCTTTGCAGCAGCACGCCGCCACCCACGCGCTTGAAGTCCAGCACGTTCATGGCGTTGGTCAGCGGCACTTCCAGCAGGCGCACGTTCTGCTTGGCGGCGAACAGCGCACGCGCCTCGGGCGTGATGGCCGGGGCGATCAGCACTTCGACGAACTGCTTGTGTTCACCGATCTGGCGCGCCGTGGCTTCGTCCAGCGGGCGGTTGAAGGCCAGGATGCCGCCGAAGGCCGAGGTGGGGTCGGTCTTCCAGGCCTTGGTGTAAGCCTCGACCTGCGTGGCACCCACGGCCACGCCGCAGGGGTTGGCGTGTTTGACGATGACGCAGGCCGGCACGTCGAAGGTCTTCACACATTCCCAGGCCGCGTCGGCGTCGGCGATGTTGTTGTAGCTGAGCTCCTTGCCCTGCAACTGCGTCCAGCCGGCCAGCGTGCCGGCCACGGGCGCGGCGTCGCGGTAGAAGGCGGCGCTCTGGTGCGGGTTCTCGCCGTAGCGCATGTCCTGCGTCTTCGTGAGCTGCAGGTTGAACACGGCCGGGTAGGCACTGCGCTCGGGCACGGCGGCGGTGTCTTCTTCAGCGCCAGGCTGCAGGGCGCTGAGGTAGTTGGTGATCATGCCGTCGTAGGCCGCCGTGTGGGCGTAGACCTTCTTGGCCAGCATGAACTTGGTGCTGCGCGTCAGGCCGGCGCCCTGCAGTTCGGCCAGCACCTGGGCGTAGTCCACGGGGTCGATGACCACGGCCACGTCCTGCCAGTTCTTGGCCGCGGCGCGCAGCATGGCCGGGCCGCCGATGTCGATGTTCTCGATGGCGTCTTCCAGCGTGCAGTCCGGCCGTGCCGTGGCCTGGGCGAAGGGGTAGAGGTTCACCACCAGCAGGTCGATGGTCTGGATGCCGTGCTCCTTCAGCGCGGCCATGTGGGCCGGCAGGTCGCGGCGCGCCAGCAGGCCGCCGTGCACGCGCGGGTGCAGCGTCTTCACGCGGCCGTCCAGCATCTCTGGGAAGCCGGTCACTTCAGACACTTCGGTCACCGGCAGGCCCGCGTCGGCCAGCAGGCGTGCCGTGCCGCCGGTGGACAGCAGCTTCACGCCGTGGCTGTGCAGGGCGCGTGCGAAGTCGACGATGCCGGTCTTGTCGGAAACGGAAAGCAGGGCGGTGGTCATGGTGGGTGCGGCGTGGGCGGCCGTTTGGAAAGTGAAGGGGGTGCAGCCGGGGCGGGGCGGCCGTGGTTCAGGGCAGCAGCTTGTGTTCGGCCAGCTTGCGGCGCAGGGTGTTGCGGTTGATGCCCAGCCACTCGGCGGCCTTGCTCTGGTTGCCTTCGGCGTGTTGCATCACCACGTCGAGCATGGGCTTCTCCACGGCCTGCAGGATCATGTCGTGCACACCATGGGGTTCGGTGCCGCGCAGGTCTTTGAAGTACTGCTCCAGCGTGCTGCGGATGCAGTCGTCGATGTGTTTTTTGCTCATGGGCGGGGAGAACGGGGCATCGGGGGTCAGGCCTGCAGGGCGGCCAGCGCGTCGGCGGCGTCGGGCGGCACCTCGGTGTGGTCGTCGTCGGGCCCGCGCTCGTCGTTGGCCGCGGGCAGCCGGGGGTGGGCCTCGGCCAGGGCTTCAAAAAAGGTGGCCACGGCCCGGGCTTGGGCTTCGACCGTGTCCAGCGTGTTCATCACGGCGCGGAAGGCTTCGCCGCCGGGCAGGGCGCGCACGGCCCAGCCGATGTGCTTGCGCGCGCTGCGCACGCCCACACCTTCGCCGTACAGCGCGTAATGGTCCTGCAGGTGTTCCAGCAACCAGGCCGCGACATCGGCCGTGGCCGGCGGGGGCAGGTGTTCGCCGGTGGCCAGGAAGTGCGCGATCTCGCGGAAGATCCACGGCCGGCCTTGGGCGGCACGGCCCACCATCACGGCGTCGGCCCCGGTGCGGCGGAAGACTTCCAGCGCTTTTTCCGGGCTGTTGATGTCGCCATTGGCCACCACCGGAATCTTCAGCGCGGCCTTCACGGCGCTGACGGTGTCGTATTCCGCGAAGCCCTTGTAGCCTTGTTCGCGGGTGCGGCCGTGCACCGTGACCATCGCGATGCCCGCACTTTCCGCCGCGCGCGCCAGGCGCAGCGCGTTGCGTTCGGTGTCGCACCAGCCGGTGCGCATCTTCAGCGTCACCGGCACGTTCAGCGGCGCGCAGGCGGCCACCACGGCTTGCACGATGGCCAGGGCCAGGGGCTCGTTCTGCATCAGCGCCGAGCCGGCCCAGACGTTGCACACCTTCTTGGCCGGGCAGCCCATGTTGATGTCGATGACCTGGGCGCCGCGGTCGATGTTGTAGCGCGCGGCGTCGGCCATTTCTGCCGGGTCCACGCCGGCGATCTGCACCGCGATGGGGGCGACCTCGCCGTCGTGGTTGGCACGCCGCGAGGTCTTCAGCGAATGCCACAGCGCGCGCTGGCTGGTCACCATCTCGCTGACCGCATAACCCGCGCCCAGGCGCTTGCACAGCTGGCGGAACGGGCGGTCCGTCACACCCGCCATGGGGGCGACAAACAGCCGGTTCGGCAGCGTCACGGCGCCGATCTGCATGGTCATGGGGGGGTGTGGGCTGCTGAAAAAGGAGGCAGATTATAGGCAGGCAGCCCCGCCCGGTTGGGGGCTGTCGGGTGGCGCCGGTGCGGCCTTGGGCGGTCTGCAGATAATGCCGGCCATGGATGCATGGATGGCCTCGCTGTTGGCGGCCCTGGCGCTGCCGCGCTTTGGGCTGTCCACGGTGTTTATCGTCGCGCTGGTCTCGGCCACGCTGTTGCCGCTGGGCAGCGAACCTGTGGTGTTCGGCCTGGTCAAACTCAACCCCGAGCTGTTCTGGTCGGCCATTGGCGTGGCCACGGTGGGCAACACCATCGGGGGCGCCATCAGTTGGTGGATGGGCTACGGCGCCGAGCTGGCCTATGAGAAGTACGCCCACGGCAAGCCGCTGAACCTGCGCGCCCTGGAATGGCTGCGGCGCTTTGGCGCCAAGGCCTGCCTGTTGAGCTGGTTGCCCGGCGTGGGCGATCCGCTGTGTGCACTGGCCGGCTGGCTGAAGCTGCCGTTCTGGCCCTGTGTCGCCTACATGGCGGTGGGCAAGTTCCTGCGGTACCTGACCATGACGGCCGCGCTGCTGTGGGTCTTCCCGGGGCAGTTCGGGCACTGAACGGGCGACGAGTTGGCGACAATCGGGGCTTCCCAAAAGGAACCCCTTTCATGAGCACCACCACGCCCGCCACCCCCGCGTACGACACCCTCACCACCACCTGGACGCGCCTGCACCGCTTCGGCCATCTGCAGTCCATCGCCAGCTGGGACCAGGCCGCCAACATGCCGGCCAAGGGCAACGAAGCCCGCGCCGCCGCGCTGACCGAGATGGCCGCGTTGATCCACCGCATGCGCACCGACCCCGCGCTCAAGGGTGAGCTGGCGCGCGCCGAACAAGAGCCGCTGAACGACCTGCAACGCGCCAACCTGCGCGAGATGCAGCGCGAATGGCGCGCCAGCAACGCGCTGCCGCAGAGCCTGGTGGAACGCAAGGAAATGGCCACCGCGCGCTGCGAACACGCCTGGCGCAGCCAGCGCCCGGCCAACGACTGGGCGGGCTTCCTGCCCAACCTGCAGGCCGTGCTGGCGCTGGCGCGCGAAGAGGCCACGCTGCTGGCCGACCAGCTGGGCTGCTCGCGCTACGAAGCGCTGATGGACCAGTACGAACCCGGCCTGACCACGGCCCAGGTGGACCGCGTGTTCTGCGATGTGAAGCAGTGGTTGCCAGGCCTGATCCAGCGCGTGCTGGCCAAGCAGGCGCAAGAGCCGGTGATCCCGTTCCAAGGCCCGTTCGCGCTGGACGCGCAGCGCGGCCTGTGCACGCAGGTGATGAAGCTGATCGGCTTTGATTTCGAAGGCGGCCGCCTGGACGTGTCCACCCACCCCTTCTGCGGCGGTGTGCCCGAAGACGTGCGCATGACCACGCGCTTCACCGAGCACGAGTTCCTGGGCAGCCTGATGGGCACGGTGCACGAAAGCGGCCACGGCCGCTACGAGCAGAACCTGCCGCGCGAGCTGCTGGGCCAGCCGGTGGCGCGTGCGCGGTCGATGGCGCTGCACGAAAGCCAGTCGCTGAGCTTTGAGATGCAACTGGGCAGCCACGCTGGTTTTGTGCAGCACCTGGCGCCGCTGGTGCAGGCGGCCTTCGGCGCCCACCCGTCGCTGGAAGCGGCCAACCTGCACAAGCACCTGACGCGTGTGAAGCCCGGCTTCATCCGGGTGGACGCCGACGAGGTGACCTACCCGGCCCACATCGTGCTGCGCTACGAGATCGAACGTGCGCTGATCGAAGGCGAGCTGGAAGCCGCCGACATCCCCGCCGTGTGGGACGAGAAGATGATGCAGCTGCTGGGCGTGGACACGCGCGGCAACTTCCAGAACGGCCCCATGCAGGACGTGCACTGGCCGCTGAGCCTGTTCGGCTACTTCCCCTGTTATTCGCTGGGCGCGATGTACGCCGCGCAGTGGTTTGCGGCCATGCGCCGGCAGCACCCGGACCTGGACGCCCGCATCGCCGCTGGCGACCTGGTCGTGGTCTTCGACTGGTTGCGCGACCACATCTGGACCCAGGCCAGCCGCTGGACCACCGACGAGCTGGCCATCCGTGCCAGCGGTGAGGTGCTGAACCCGGCGCACTTCAAGGCGCACCTGGCGCAGCGTTACCTGTGACCCCGTGACGCTGGCCCGGCCGGGCCAGCGGGCGCCGGCTCAGCGCTGCACGGCCAGGGCGCGCTCCAGGTCGTGCAGCACCTCGTCCAGCCGCTGCAGGGTGTGCGCGGCCGTGGGGGCTTTCAGCGGTGCTTGGGGCTGGCTGATCAGCCGCCGGTGTGGGTTGTCCAGCACCGCGTCGTGCAGCCGCAGGCCGTGGCGGGCCAGCGTGGTGCGCAGCGCGCTGCGGCGCGAGCGCAGGTCGGCGCGGGTCTGCCGGTAGGCGTGTTCGGCCAAGGCCTGGCGCTGGCCGTAGCCGAACAGGTTGGCCAGGAAGATTTCCGGGTCGCGGTGGTCGGGCTCGAACAGCAGGATGTCGGTGTCCGGGTGGCTGAGCTCGTAGCCCTTCAGCCCCAGTTCCAGGCGCGAATGGATCAGGCTGCGGAAGGTCTGGCTCAGCACCACCGGCAGGCCGCCTTTCACCAGGTGCGGGATGTGGGAGCGCTGGCCCACGCGGTGTGCGCCGCGGCGTGCGTCAAAAGGCACCAGCGGGTTCAGGCACAGCACCAGGTCCAGGCCCTGGTCCAGCAGCACGCGGGCGTGCAGTGTTTTCTTCAGCGCGCCGTCCACGCACCAGCGGCCGTCGATGGGCACGGGCGGGAACAGGCCCGGCAATGCCGCGCTGGCGGCCACGGCGCGCGAAATGGGCACGTGGTCCAGCCCGGGTTGACCGAAGGGCAGGGCTTCGCCACTGTCCAGGTCGGTGGCCACCAGCACCAGGTGGCGGCCGCGTTCGGCGCGCAGGCGTCGGAAGTCGTTGTGCCGGCCAGGGGCCGACAGCACCCGGGCCATCTGCGCTTCCAGCGGTGCGTTGCTGAACAGGCCGGTGGGCAGGGCGCGGCCCAGGCGCTCCAGGGCCGGCAGGCCACCGCGGCGGTCGCTGGCCAGGTGCCACAGCGCTTGCAGCGCCAGGCTGGGCAGGCTGGCGGCGCGCTGCGCCAGTTCAGCCCAGGCCGGGCTGATGAACAGCCGGGGGCTGATGACGTCTTCGGCCGGGCCGCTGTTCAGGATGAACGAGGTGCACAGCTGCCGGGGCGTCAGGCCATTGGCCAGCCCCGCGGCGATGAAGCCCCCGGCACTGACCCCCACGTAGCCGTCCAGCGCGTTGAAGTCCACATCGGGCAGGGCTTCCTGCAGCGCACACAGCGCGCCGATCTCGTAGATGGCGCCCAGGGGGCCACCGCCAGCCAGGGCCAGGCCAATGCGTGGTGCGGGGTGGGGCTTCGGCGGCAAGTGCGGCTCCTCTGCGGCGGTTCAGGTGGCAAAAAGGGGCGCCGCGGCGCCCCTTCTGTCCAGCCACCCAGCGGGCCGGCCCGGTGGGCCTGCCGCTGGGCGCGCGGGCTGCGCTCAGGCCTGGCTGGCTTCAGCGGCTTCAGCGGCCGGGGCCGGCGCGGCGGCCTTGCGCACGCGCTTGGCGGCGGCCTTCTTGGCCGGGGCCACGGCGGCTTCCACGGCGGCCTTCACGGCTTTGGCCGGGGCCTTGGCAGGCTTGGCGGCGGCCTTCACGGCCTTTTCAGCCTTGGCCGGGGCGGCCTTCACGGCTTTGGCGGCCTTGGCGGCTTTGGCCGGCGCGGCGGCTTCAGCCTTGGCGGCCTTGGCGGGGGCGGTGCCCTTGCTCAGCTTGGCCACGGCGGCGGCCAGCGCGTCCACGCGCTGGGCCAGGGCTTGCACGTCCTTGGCGGTCGGCACGCCCAGCTTGCCCAGGGCCTTGGCGGTGCGCTGTTCAAACAGCGCTTCCAGCTTGTCCCAGTTCTGGCCAGCCTTGGCGCCGACGGTGCCGGCCATGGCCGTCATCTTGCCGGTCACTTCGCCCAGCTTCTCTTCGGCGATGCCCTGGGTCTTCTTCTGCAGGCTCAGACCTTCCTTGACCAGGGCCTCGAAGACCTTGCCGCCTTCTTCCTGGGCCTTGGCGAATGCACCCATGCCGGCCAGCCAGATGTGCTGGGCGGAGTCCTTCACGGAGCCGGCCAGGACGCTGTCCAGCAGCCCCGCGGCGGGTGTCGACTTCTTCTGGGACAGGCTCTTGAGCTTCTTGACCATGGTGTGCTTCCTTGTGGGGGGGTGTTCGGTTCGACAAATATAGGGTTCCCCCCTGGGGGCCGCAGCCTAAAAGTCTAGGGTGGGGGCTCTATGCTGGCGGGCGTTCGACCCCGCGCCCGACCTCGTGCTCGGCCCGCGTGCGGTCCCGCCCTCGGCCCATTGTTCAGGAGAGCTTCGCATGCAGTATTTCGTCACCGGCGCCACTGGTTTCATCGGCAAGCGCCTCGTCAAAGCCCTGTTGGCCCGCCGCGGCGCCACGGTGCACTTCTTGGTGCGCGCGGGCAGTGAAGGCAAGCTGGCCGCGCTGTACGAGTACTGGGGCGTGGCGCCGGGTGCGAAGTCGCGCGCCAAGCCTGTCACTGGCGACCTGACGGCCAAGAAGCTGGGGGTGGCGGCCGACACGCTGAAGGCGCTGAAGGGCCAGATCGACCATGTGTACCACCTGGCCGCCGTCTATGACCTGGGCGCCGACGAAGAGAGCCAGGTGGCGGTGAACATCGAGGGCACGCGCAACCTGGTGGAGTTCGCGAAAGCCGTGGACGCTGGCCATGTGCACCACGTCAGCAGCATCGCCGCGGCGGGCCTGTACGAAGGCGTGTTCCGCGAGGACATGTTCGAAGAAGCCGAGGGTCTGGACCACCCGTACTTCATGACCAAGCACGAGAGCGAGAAGATCGTGCGCAAGGAGTGCAAGGTGCCCTGGACGGTGTACCGCCCGGCCATGGTGGTGGGCGACTCGACCACGGGCGAGATGGACAAGGTCGACGGCCCCTACTACTTCTTCAAGCTCATCCAGCGCATGCGGCAGATCCTGCCGCC
>JBKCUM010000033.1:0-20533 GCA_046318395.1 Rubrivivax sp. | reverse complement strand
CGGCTTCGTTTCGGGCCGTTGGAGCGGCTTTGGGTCAGCCCGCATTTTCACCGCGTCCACCATGCCATCGGAATAGGGCACGAAGGCCAAGCACAGGGTCATAACTTTGGCGTTTTGCTGCCGTGCTGGGATAGCCTATTCGGTACGGCCCGCTGGAACGACGCACTGCAGCCCACGGGGATTCGAGATCAACTGGAAGGCCGCGACTATGGGGCCGGCTTTTGGGCGCAGCAGCGCTTAGGAATGCATCGCTTATGGCTCGCCTTGAGAACCCGCTGACGACACCCGCCGGCCAAGTCCTGGACGCTGGCTGGCGTGCTGCCGCCTACTGCCTGCACCCCAGGGTCATCGGCTGGTCGCTTTTGCCCTTGGTGTTGGCGGTGGTCCTCAGTTTGGGGCTGATGTACTTGGCCTGGGAGCCGGCCGTCACGGCGGTTCGAGCGCAGATGGAGAACTGGCTCCTTGTGGATGCCCTGCTGCGCTGGCTCGATGGCATCGGGGCAAGCGGCTTTCGCAGCGTGCTTGCGCCGCTCATCGTCATGGCGCTGGCGCTGCCGCTGGTCATGGCGCTGTCGCTCATGCTGGTGGCGCTCCTGATGGCGCCGGCGCTGACCAAGCTCGTGGCCGAGCGGCGCTTTGCCGGCCTGGAACGAAAGCAGGGCGGCAGCTTTGCCGGGGGGCTGATGTGGTCGCTGGGGTCCACGGCCTTGGCGCTTTTGGCCTTGTTGGTGAGCTTGCCCTTTTGGTTGGTGCCACCCGTGGTGCTGGTGCTGCCGCCGTTGATTTGGGGCTGGCTCAGCTACCGCGTGTTTGCCTACGATGTGCTGGCCGACCACGCCAGTGCCGAAGAGCGGCACCAACTGCTCCGAGAGCACCGCTGGCCCCTGTTGGCCATTGGCGTGGTGTCTGGCTACTTGGGCGCTGCCCCATCGCTGTTGTTTGCCTTTGGTGCCATGAGCCTCGCGTTGGCGCCTTTGCTCCTTCCGGTGGCCATTTGGCTTTACATGTTGGTGTTCGCGTTCGCCGCGCTGTGGTTTGCGCACTTTGGCCTGGGTGCACTTGAGCAGCAGCGCCGTGGTGCCGAAGGCAGCCCGCTTCCCGCCGCTCCTCAAGCCCAGTTACCGCCACTCTGACCCGGGTCGCTCCGCTTGCGAGACTTTGCCAAGCTGTGTCAAGGTCGGTCACCTTCTCACACCGGAGTTGCTCCCATGCGCTGCTTGTTGATGCTGACCCTTGCCGCCGCCCTGCCGGCCGCCCACGCGCTCGACATGCCGCCCATCCGCCCCGGCCTTTGGGAAAGCAAGCCCGGTCCGACGCTGCTTGACGGCAAGCCAACGCCCAGCCCGGCGCAGATGGCGGCCCAGCTTGAGCATCTGCCGCCGCAAGTGCGCGCCCAGATCCAGCAGCAGATGCAAGCCCAAGGGGTGGCGTTGGGTGCGGGTGGCAGCGTGCGGCATTGCATCACCGCCGAGATGCTCAAGCGCCAGCAGTGGGGGCAGGGCCATCAAGGCTGCCAAATCACGAGTACCGGGCGCAGCGGCAGCACGTGGCGCTGGTCGGGTCAATGTACCCAGCCGGCGGGCAGCATGGAGGGAACCACGAGCTTGCAGGGCGACACCGCCTACCGCTCCGAGGTCAAGGTCAAGACAGAGCGCAACGGCAAATCCCACCTCATGACCACCACGGTTGAAGCCCGTTGGGTGTCCGCCGACTGCGGCGCGGTCAAGCCCGTAGGCGCCCCATGATCGTTTTCGGTTTGCTGGTGTTTGGCGATGAATTGCTCTCGGGCAAGCGACAAGACGCGCATGTGCCCAAGCTCATCGAACTCTTGGCTGAGCGCGGCCAAGAGTTGGGCTGGGTGCGCTACGTCCGAGACGACCGTGCTCAACAGGCTGCAGCCCTGCGCGCTGCGCTGGCCTGTGGCGATGTGGTCTTCAGCTGCGGCGGCATCGGTGCCACGCCCGACGACCACACCCGTCAGGCTGCCGCGTTGGCCCTTGGCGTGCCACTTCAAGCCCATGGAGCGGCGCAGGCCTTGATTCGGCAGCGTGCGGCCGAAGTGGCGCTGGAGCGCGGCCTGCCGCCGCCAGACCCCACGCACCCCGACTTGCAACGCCGCTTGGAGATGGGTGTGCTGCCAGCGGGCAGCCGGCTCATTCCCAATCCCTACAACCGCATTGCTGGGTTCAGCCTCGGGCGAGTTCACTTTGTGCCCGGGTTTCCCGTCATGGCCCACCCCATGATGGCCTGGGTGCTGGAGCAGGAGTACGGCCTCATGCCGCGCCCAATCGAAGTCCGTGAGCGCTCCCTGGTGCTCCAAGGGGCCTTCGAAGCGCAACTCACGCCCCTGATGGAGCGCGTCGAAGCGGAGTTCCCAGGCATCAAAGTCTTCAGCTTGCCCAGCGAAGACCATCCGCAATGGGGCAAATGCATTGAACTCGGCGTGAAGGGCGGCGCCGACGACGCCCAGAGGCTCATTGCCTACGCCGTCTTGGTGCAGGGGCTGCGCGATTTTGGTGCTCGAATTTGCACTGAAATGGTGCGATGAACCGTTTTGGGGCCTTCTGCTGATTGCCGAGTGCCTCGTATCATGGGGTGGCGTTGATTCATAAGGCGGTCCGTCTCCGGCTGGGGGCTGGCACCCGTCTTGCAAGTCTTGGCGCATCGGGCGTCGCCCGACACAACCCCCGCAGTTAACCCCGTTTCTCTCGGAGCTTTGGATGGCCGCAAAAACCGTCGCTGATGTGATGAAGATGGTGAAGGAAAACGAAGTCAAGTTCGTTGACTTCCGCTTCACTGATACCCGTGGCAAGGAGCAGCACGTCAGCGTGCCCGTTTCGCACTTTGACGAGGAGAAGTTCTCCGCCGGTCACGCTTTCGACGGCTCGTCGATCGCTGGCTGGAAGGGCATTGAAGCCTCCGACATGCTGTTGATGCCGGACCCCAACACCGCCAACATCGACCCTTTCTTTGAAGAGCCAACGCTCATCCTGTCTTGCGACGTGATCGAGCCGGGCGACGGCAAGGCCTACGAGCGCGACCCGCGCTCCCTGGCCAAGCGCGCTGAGGCTTACCTCAAGAGCAGCGGCCATGGCGACACCGCCTTCTTCGGCCCAGAACCTGAATTCTTCATTTTCGACGGCGTGCGTTGGGCCACCGACATGTCGGGCTGCTTCGTCAAGATCGACTCCGACGAAGCTTCCTGGATGACCGGCGAGAAGATGGAAGGCGGCAACATGGGCCACCGCCCGACCGTCAAGGGCGGCTACTTCCCCGTGCCCCCGGTTGACAGCTTCCAAGACATGCGCAGCGAGATGTGCCTGATTTTGGAAAACCTCGGCATCCCCGTTGAAGTGCACCACCACGAAGTGGCTGGCGCGGGTCAGAACGAAATCGGCACGCGCTTCAGCACCCTGGTGCAGCGCGCCGACTGGTGCCAGTTGCAGAAGTATGTGATCCACAACGTGGCCCACGCCTACGGCAAGACCGCGACCTTCATGCCCAAGCCAATGGCCGGCGACAACGGCAGCGGCATGCACGTTCACCAGTCGGTCTGGAAAGACGGCAAGAACCTGTTCGCCGGTGACGGCTATGCCGGCCTGAGCGACTTCGCGCTGTACTACAGCGGCGGCAGCATCAAGCACGCCCGTGCGCGGTACGCCATCTCCAACCCCGGCACCAACAGCTCCAAGCGCCTGGTGCCTGGCTTCGAAGCCCCGGTGAAGCTGGCCTACTCGGCCAAGAACCGCTCGGCCTCGATCCGCATCCCGTACGGGGCCAACCCCAAGGGCCGTCGCGTGGAAGCCCGCTTCCCGGACCCCTTGATGAACCCGTACCTGGGCTTCGCGGCCCTGCTGATGGCCGGTCTGGACGGCGTGGAAAACAAGATCCACCCGGGCGAAGCCGCCACCAAGGACCTGTACCACCTGCCGCCGGAAGAAGACGCGAAGATCCCGACCGTCTGCCACAGCCTGGACCAGGCGCTGGAAAACCTGGACAAGGACCGCGCGTTCCTGACCAAGGGCGGTGTGTTCACCGACGCCTACATCGACGCCTACATCGACCTGAAGATGCAGGAAGTGACGCGTTTCCGCATGGCCACGCACCCGGTCGAATTCGACATGTACTACACCCTGTAAACACAGGTTGCAGCGTGTCACCGGGGCGGCAGCCCGCCCCGGAATTCACCTCTGAAGGGACGGCTTGCCGTCCCTTCGTCGTTTGGACTGTGCGCCACAATGCCCGCATGAAGCGACCTGTTCTGCAAGCCGTTCCCATCCTCGGCCTGTGCTGGGCCCTGGCGCCCGCCGCGGCCCTGGCGCAAGGCACCGTCTACCGCTGCCCCGGCAACCCCGAGAGTTACACCAACCTGTACTCGGCGCAGGAAGCCAAGGACAAGGGCTGCCGCACCATCGACGGGGCCCCCATCACCATCGTGCAGGGCACCGCCCGGGCGCCGGCCCGGCCTGCGGCCTCCGGGGCCGCCACGCCGGCTCCGCGGCCGGGTGAAGGCCGCATCGACCCGGCTGAACAGCGCGCGCGCGACACCGACGCCCGCCGCATCCTGGGCGAAGAGCTTAGGCGCGAAGAAGAGAAGCTGGCGCAGTTGCAGAAAGAGTTCAACAACGGCGAGCCCGAGCGCCGTGGCGACGAACGCAACTACCAGCGCTACCTGGACCGCGTGGCCGAGATGAAGGCCGCGCTGGCGCGCAAGGAGGCCGACATCGCGGCCTTGCGCCGTGAACTGAACAAGCTGCCCCCGTGACCATGCCGCTTTCCGCACCCACCGGCCTGGAGGCCTTCGACCAGTTGGCCACCATGGTGGCCGTGCTGCAGCCCGACGGCCACTGCCTGCTGGCCAATTCCACGCTGGAGAACCTGATCGGCCTGTCGCGCCGCACCCTGCAGCGCAGCAGCGTTTTCGAATGGCTGGCCGACCCCACGCAGATGCGCGACACGCTGGCCATGGTGGCCGGCAACGAGGTGGCGATGAGCCGCTTCGACGCCGTGATGCGCCGCCACCCCTCGCTGGGCGCCGGCGGTGCCGACCTGCCGGTGCACGTGATCGTCAGCCAGATGGACCGCGCCGACCGCGTGCTGGTCGAGATGATCGAGATCGAGCAGCAGACGCGCCTGGACCGCGAGGAACGCGCCCACGGCCTGGCCCAGGCCAACAAAGAGCTGGTGCGCAACCTGGCGCACGAGATCAAGAACCCGCTGGGCGGCATCCGCGGCGCGGCGCAGCTGCTGGCCATGGAGATCGACAGCAAGGAGCTGACCGAATACACCCAGGTCATCATCCACGAGGCCGACCGCCTGCAGGCCCTGGTGGACCGGCTGCTGGCGCCGCACCGCCGGCCGCATGTGGTCAGCGACGTCAACATCCACGAGGTCTGCGAACGGGTGCGTTCGCTGGTGCTGGCCGAGTACCCGCGTGGCCTGACGGTGCAGCGCGACTACGACACCAGCATCCCCGAGTTCCGCGGCGACCGCGAACAGCTCATCCAGGCCGTGCTGAACATCGCCCACAACGCCACGCAGGCGCTGTCAGAACGCATCCAGGACGGCGACGCCCACCTGGTGCTGCGCACGCGGGTCGCGCGCCAGGCCACCTTCGGCCGGCAGCGCTTTCGCTTGGCACTGGAATTGCATATTGAGGACAACGGGCCGGGTGTGCCCGAGGCGATCCGTGACCGCATCTTCCATCCCCTGGTGTCGGGGCGTGAGGGCGGCTCAGGCCTCGGGCTCACGCTGGCGCAGACCTTCGTGCAGCAACACAACGGCACGATCGAATGCGACAGCGTGCCGGGCCGGACGGTCTTCAAGCTGCTGATCCCGCTGCCTTGAAGCACTGACACCTTCACACCGCTGCCGGCCACTGCATGAAACCCATCTGGATCGTTGACGACGACCAATCCATCCGCTTCGTCTTGGAGAAGGCCCTGGCCCGCGAGCAATTCGCCGTGCGCAGCTTCTCCAGCGGCCGCGACGTGCTGACCGCGCTGGACGACGACGAGCCGCAGGTGCTGGTCAGCGACATCCGCATGCCGGGCGGCACGGGCATCGACCTGCTGGCCAAGGTGAAGGCCAAGATGCCGGGTCTGCCGGTCATCATCATGACGGCCTACTCCGACCTGGACAGCGCCGTCAGCGCCTTCCAGGGCGGGGCTTTTGAGTACCTGCCCAAGCCTTTCGACCTGAACAAGGCGGTGGAGCTGATCCGCCGTGCCGTCGACGAAAGCCTGCGCGAAGAAGTGCGCGAGACCGTCGACAAGGCCATGCCTGAGATGCTGGGCCAGGCACCGGCCATGCAGGACGTGTTCCGCGCCATCGGCCGCCTGAGCCAGAGCAACGTCACGGTGCTGATCACCGGCGAGTCGGGTTCGGGCAAAGAACTGGTGGCGCGTGCGTTGCACAAGCACAGCCCGCGTGGCGACGCCGGCACCAAAGGCCCGTTCGTCGCCATCAACACCGCGGCCATTCCGAAAGACCTGCTGGAAAGTGAGCTGTTCGGCCACGAGCGCGGCGCCTTCACCGGCGCGCAGACCACCCGCCGCGGCCGCTTCGAACAAGCCGATGGCGGCACGCTGTTCCTGGACGAAATCGGCGACATGCCCTTCGACCTGCAGACGCGTTTGCTGCGGGTGTTGAGCGACGGCCAGTTCTACCGCGTGGGTGGCCACCAGCCCATCAAGAGCAACGTGCGCGTCATCGCGGCGACGCACCAGAACCTGGAACAGCGCGTCAAGGACGGCGTGTTCCGCGAAGACCTGTACCACCGGCTGAACGTCATCCGCCTGCGCCTGCCGGCGTTGCGCGAGCGCGTGGAAGACATCCCCATGCTCACGCGTTCCTTCCTGCAGAAGAGCGCGCGCGAACTGGGCGTGGAAGCCAAGCGCATCACCGACAGCGCCGTGGCCAAGCTGCAGGCCTTTGATTTCCCCGGCAACGTGCGCCAGCTGGAAAACATCTGCCACTGGCTGACGGTGATGGCGCCGGCCCAGGTGGTGGAACCCAAGGACCTGCCGCCCGAGCTGTGGGCCAGCGTGCCGGCCGCCGCCCCCCAGTGGAGCAGCGCGCCCGCCGTGCCCGCCTACAGTGGCGCCGCGCCCGCAGCCCTGGCCCCGGCCGACACCGACAGCGCGGCGCCCGCCCCCGCCTGGGCCCTGCCGGCGCCCGCCGCGGCACCGGTGGCCGCCCCGGGCGCACCGCTGGCCCTGCCCAGCGAAGTGATGCCGCCGGCCGCCACCTGGTTGGCGGACCTGGACCGCGAAGCCCGCCGTCGCCTGGACGCTGGCGAGCCCGAGGTGTGGGACCTGCTGACCCGCCAGTTCGAGGCGCAGCTGATCCACGCCGCACTCGACCTGACCCGCGGCCGCCGCATCGAAGCCGCGCAGAAGCTGGGCATCGGCCGCAACACCATCACCCGCAAGATCCAGGAACTCGGCCTGGAGGAGTGAGCCTGCGCTGCGCCGCCTGGCGCTGCATCGGCGGGCTCAGCCGAGTTCTCGCTCCACCTGGATGTGGCTGATGAGGGCCACGCTGCTGCAGGTCTTCTGCCCGAACCCAGCGCTGTGCCAGCCTACGGGCTGCTGCTCGGTTGGGGCGTTGGGTCAGGGACGCATCAGGAGGCACTGCGTCGGCGGCGCACCGCCAACAAGGCGGCCAGGCCAGCTGACCACAGCGCCCAGGTCTGTGGTTCTGGCACCGCAGTCACCTGCACGTTGTCCAGCGCCATCCCGGCGTTGGAATTGGTCCCGCTGACAAAACGCAGCGTGGTGGTGTCCGACAGCGCCGTGAAACTGAAACTTTGCTGCTGCCAGCCCATGCTGGCAGCCGTGCTGGCGCTGGCGTCAAAGCTCAACGCCAACACCACGCCGCCTGCACTGGCCGTTGCAGTCTTGGTGGCGGGGCCGCCAAAGAAGTTGCCGCTGATCTGAAAACTGACCTGGTAGGTGCTTCCAATCGTCGTGTCGAAGGTCTGGCTCAGTGTGCCTGCGCTGACGCCGCTGAGATCGATCGACCGTGTGCCGTCGGCCGCGACCCAGAGTGAACCCACCACATCGAGACTGCCGGCTTCGACCAGCCAGCCGGCGATGCCCGTGGCACCGGCGTCGTACTGGATGCACGCGGTCGCGCCACCGGCGCAGACGGGTTCACCGCCCACCGCGGACACGGTCTCGAAGCTGCCATTGGTGAACGCGGCGGCCTGCGCCAACGGGACAGCGCCAGCCAGCAGTGCTGCGCAGGCGGCCAAAGCTGCGATCTTCATGTGGGTGCTCCTCCGATGGCGCGGAGTTTGGCCTCAGGGCGGACCGCAGAGCAACCCCACGATCATGCAGGCGCCCTCTGCCCAGCACACCGGTGCACGCCTGAACCGCGGTTCGAGCCGAGTGGCTGGCTGCTGATCAATCAGCAGGGGCTTGCGCGGCAGCCGCGGGTTCAGGCCAGTTCCAGCACCACGGGCGTGTGGTCGCTGGGCCGTTCGTTCTTGCGCGGGGCCTTGTCGATGGTGCAGGCCTGCACGCGGCCCTTCAGCGCTTCGCTGACCAGGATGTGGTCGATGCGCAGGCCCTGGTTCTTGCGGAACGCCAGGTTGCGGTAGTCCCACCAGCTCCAGCTCTTCACGGGCTGTTCGAACAGCCGGAACGCGTCGGTGAAACCCAGGCCCAGCAGGCCCTGGAAGTGCGCGCGTTCTTCGGGCGTGCAGTGGATCTGTCCTGCCCAGGCCACGGGGTCGTACACGTCGCGGTCTTCGGGGGCGATGTTGAAGTCGCCCATCAGCACCAGCTGCGGGTGGGCCGCCAGTTCCTGCTGCAGCCAGTGGTTCAGCGCCGTCAGCCAGCGCATCTTGTAGGCGAACTTGTCGCTGTCGGGCGCCTGGCCGTTGGGGAAATAACCGCCGACCACACGCACACCGTCCACGGTGCCGGCAATGACCCGCGCTTGTTCGTCCTCGAAGCCGGGGATGTTCTTCACCACGTCGGTGGCCGGTGTGCGGCTGATCAGCGCCACGCCGTTGTAGGTCTTCTGCCCGAACCAGGCGCTGTGCCAGCCGGCCGCGGCCAGTTCGGCGTGCGGAAACTTGTCGTCGGTGAGCTTGGTTTCCTGCAGCACCACGGTGTCCACCGTGGGGCCGGGCTGGCCCTCCGGGCTGCTCGGGCCGTTCAGCCAGTCCAGCAGCTGGGGCAGGCGCACGCCCAGGGAGTTGACGTTCCAGGTGGCAAGTTTCATGGGGTTCGGTGTGGGGTGGGGCGGGTTTCAGGCCTGCGGTTCGACCTGCTTGAATTGCACGATGTTGCCTTCCGGATCGTGCCCGTCCAGCACCACATGGCCGCGGAAGTGCCAGGCGCCGGCTTCGGGCTTGAGTCCGCCACCGGTGGCTTCGGCGGCGGCGCGCACCTGGGCCAGGCTGGGCACCACGAAGGTCGGCTTGAAGGGGGTTTCATCGCGCAACGTGGGCGGCGTGGTGATGGTGATGCCGGCGGCCACCTTGCGCGGGATGCTGTGCACCACCACCTCGGCGCCGGGGCCGCGCAGCAGGTCGTGCGAGGTCTCGCTTTCCACCACCGTCAGGCCCAGGGTCTGTTGGTAGAAGGCCGAGACGCGGGCCTTGTTTTTGGCGAAGACCACGAGGCCGGGTTGCAACATGTTCAAGCTCCTGGGTGGGTGGGCAGGGCCCCGGGACGTTCAGCTTCGGCGGTAGGTCACGAAGGCGAAGCTGAAGGTGTTGGGCGCCGCGGCCTGCTGGGGCTGGCGGTCCACTTCCACAAAAGCTTCGCGAGGCCAGTCGGGGAAGTGCACGTCGCCTGCAAAGTCGGCGTCGATTTCCGTCAGCAGCAGTTCATCGGCCAGCGGCAAAGCCGCGGCGTACAGCGTGGCGCCGCCGATCACAAAAGTCTGCGGCACGCCTTGCACCAAGGCCAGGGCTTCTGCCGGGCTGTGCGCCACTTCAGCACCCGGTGCCGACCAACCCGCCTGCGTGGTGACGACGATGTTGCGCCGGCCCGGCAGCGGGCGGAAACGCTCGGGCAGCGAGTCCCAGGTCTTGCGGCCCATGACGACCGGGCAGCCCGTGGTGCTGCGGCGGAAATGCGCCATGTCTTCCGGCAGGTGCCACAGCAGCTGGTTGTCGCCGCCGATGACACCGGCGCGCGCCACGGCGGCGATCAGCGTCAGGCGCGTGCGGGCGGGTGTGTGCTGCATGGCACCGCTCACACGGCCACCGGGGCTTTGATGGCCGGGTGGTGTTCGTAGCCCAGCACCTCGAAGTCTTCCAGCGTGTAGTCGAACAGGCTGTCGGGCTTGCGTTTGATGTTCAGCACCGGGTAGGCGAAAGGCGTGCGGCTGAGCTGCAGCGCCACCTGTTCGCGGTGGTTGTCGTAGATGTGGCAGTCGCCGCCGGTCCAGATGAAGTCGCCCACGTCCAGGTCGCATTGCTGGGCCAGCATGTGGGTCAGCAGCGCGTAGCTGGCGATGTTGAAGGGCACGCCCAGGAAGATGTCGGCGCTGCGCTGGTACAGCTGGCAGCTCAGCCGGCCACGCCCACCGGGCACGGTGGCCGGCGCCACGTAGAACTGGAAGAAGGCGTGGCAGGGCATCAGCGCCATCTGGTCCAGCTCGGCCACGTTCCAGGCGCTGACGATGATGCGGCGGCTGTCGGGGTTGGTTTTCAGCTGCTGCACGACCTGGCTGATCTGGTCGATGTGGCCGCCGCCGGGCGTGGGCCAGGCGCGCCATTGCACGCCGTACACCGGGCCCAGGCTGCCGTCTTCACGCGCCCATTCGTCCCAGATGGTGCAGCCCCGTTCCTGCAACCACTTCACGTTGCTGTCGCCACGCAGGAACCACAAAAGCTCCAGGATGACGGCCTTCAGGAACACCTTCTTGGTGGTGACCAGCGGAAAACCTTCGTTCAGGTCGAAGCGCATCTGGTGGCCGAACACGCTGGTGGTGCCGGTGCCGGTGCGATCGCCCTTGGCCACGCCGTGTTCGGCCACGTGGCGCATGAAGTCTTCGTATTGGTGGCGCACGGGGCGCTGGGGCAGGGCGGGGGCGTTCATGGCTCCGGATTATCCCGCCCGGGGCCGTGTGCGCTGGCGCACGCCCATCGGCCAGCGGCTGGCAGGGGCTTGTGCTGGGTCATGGCCGCGCTGGGGCGCAGGTCCACACTGGGCCGATGAACACCCCGACAGCGCCCACAAAACTTGGTTTGCAGGCCGCTTCTGCGCAGCCGCCACCGCCCGCCAGCGCCCCGCCTGGCGACGCGGCTGCGCTGTCGGGCTTGTCCAGCGCCACGGCCCAGGCTTTGTTGGCGGCCTGGGGCCCCAACGCGCTGAGCGCGCGTGAACAGCACGGCTGGCTGCGCACGCTGCGTGGCGTGGCCACCGAGCCCATGTTCTTGCTGCTGCTGGGCTCGGCGGCGCTGTACCTGGTGATCGGCAGCCTGGGCGAAGGTCTGCTGCTCAGTTTCTTCGCCCTGGTGACGGTGGGCCTGGTGTTCTTCCAAGAGCGCCGCAGCGAACACGCGCTGGACGCGCTGCGCGAACTGGCCGCCCCGCAGGCGCGTGCGCTGCGCGACGGCCAATGGCAGCGTGTGCCCGCACAAACGCTGGTGCCCGGTGACTTGGTGCAGCTGGGCGAAGGTGAACGTGTGCCCGCCGACGGTGGCCTGGAGCAGGCCGTGGGCCTGGCGGTGGACGAGTCGCTGCTGACGGGTGAATCGGTGCCCGTGCGCAAACGCGCCGGCACGGCCGAAGAACTGGTGCAGGGCCTGGACGCGTTGGCCGCCGCGGTGCCGGGCCCGGAACCCACGACCGCCGCAACCCCTTCCGCCGGCGGCGACGACCAACCCCAGGTCAGCGCCAGCAGCCTGGTGGTGGCCGGCCATGGCCTGCTGCGCGTGCTGGCCACCGGCGCCCACACCCAGGTGGGGCGCATCGGCCGTTCGTTGGCCGACATCGAGGGCGACCCCACACCGCTGCAGCACCAGCTGCGGCGGCTGGTGCGGTGGTTCGGCCTGGCGGCGCTGTTGGCCTGCGCCGCGCTGGTGGCCTGGTACGGCCTGCAGCGCGGTCAGTGGTTGCAGGGCCTGCTGTCGGCCATCGCGCTGGGCATGGCCATGTTGCCGGAAGAATTCCCGATGGCGCTGGCCGTGTTCCTGGCCTTGGGCGCGTGGCGGCTGGCGCGCATCCGCGTGTTGGCGCGGCGGCCGGCCGTCATCGAAGCTTTGGGCGGCGCCACCGTGCTGTGTGTGGACAAAACCGGCACGCTGACAGAAAACCGCATGCGGCTGTGCCACCTGGCCCCGGCCAGCGGCGGTGGGCCGGTGCCGGCGGCACTGGGCGGCGTGGTGCTGCCCGCCCCCGTGCACGCGCTGTTGGCCGTGGCGCTGCAGGCCTCGCACCGCGGTGGCATCGACCCCATGGACCAGGCCCTGCTGCGGGCCGAGCCCGCCTTGCCAGCCCACGCGCGGCCGCCGGCCGGTGCCAGCCTGCTGCGCGAATACCCGCTGACGCCTGAACGGCCGGCCATGGCCCAAGCCTGGCGCAGCGGCGACGGCCCTGGCCGCCTGGCGCTGAAGGGTGCCCCCGAAGCCGTGCTGGCCCTGTGCGGCCTGGCCCCGGCGGCCCAGGCCGCGGTGCTGGCCCAACTGCAGGCGCTGACCTCCCAAGGCCAGCGTGTGTTGGGCGTGGCCGAAGCCGTGCTGCCGCCGGGTGCACCGCCGCCGGAACAACTCACCGGGCTGCCCTTTGTTTGGCAGGGCCTGCTGGGTTTTGAAGACCCGCTGCGTGCCAGCGTGCCCGCCGCCGTGGCGCAGGCACGCGGGGCCGGCATCGCCGTGGTGATGATCACCGGCGACCACGCCGCCACGGCCTTGGCCATCGCCGCCCAGGCCGGCATCGGCGTGGAGGCCGGCGCCTTGACCGGCGAACAGCTGGCCGCGCTGGACGACGCCGCGCTGGCCCAAGCCGTGCGCGGGGTGCGGGTGTTCGCCCGTGTGCTGCCGGCGCAGAAGCTGCGCCTGGTGCAGGCGTTCATTGCCAACGGCGACACGGTGGCCATGACCGGCGACGGCGTCAACGACGCCCCCGCGCTGAAAGCCGCCCACATCGGCATCGCCATGGGCCAGCGTGGCACCGACGTGGCGCGCGAGGCGGCGGGCATCGTGCTGATGGACGACGACTTCGGCAGCATCGTGGCCGGCGTGCGCATGGGCCGGCGCATCTTCGACAACCTGCGCAAGGTGATGGTCTACATCACCGCCATCCACGTGCCCATCGCCGGCCTGGCCCTGCTGCCGCTGCTGTTCGGCCTGCCGCCGCTGCTGCTGCCGGTGCACGTGGTGCTGACGGAAATGGTGGTGGACCCCGTGTGTTCGCTGGCGTTTGAGAGCGCCCCCGAAGACCCGCGCTGCATGCAGCGCGGCCCGCGCGGGCCCGGTGAGGGCATCGTGGGCTGGCCCATGCTGTGGCAGGGCCTGCTGCAGGGCGGTGCGCTGCTGGCGGCCACGCTGGGCATCTACATGCTGGCGCTGCAGCAGGGCCGCAGTGAAGACCTGGCCAGAACCCTGGCCGTGCTGGGGCTGACCGCCGGCAACCTGGGCCTGGTGGCGGTGAACGCCACCGCGGGCCTGGGGCTGCGGGCGCTGTGGCTGCCCAGCGCGCGTGCCTTCTGGGCCGTGGTGGGCGTGGCCAGTGCCGTGTTGGTGCTGGCCATGGCCTGGCCCGCGGCGCGGCGGCTGTTGCACTTCGCCCTGCCCACCGGCGCCGACCTGGGCCTGGCGCTGGGCGCCGTGGCCGCGGCCGTGCTGCTGGGTGCGGGGCTCAGTGCGGCGGTGCGCCGTTCCCGTTGAACTGCATGGCCGCCAGCTTGGCGTACAGGCCGCCACGCGCCACCAGTTTGGCGTGGGTGCCGGTTTCCAACACACGGCCGGCGTCCAGCACCACGATGCGGTCGGCGCGCTGCACCGTGGCCAGGCGGTGGGCGATGACCAGCGTGCTGCGGCCCACCATGGCGGCTTCCAGCGCGGCCTGCACCATGCGTTCGCTCTCGGCGTCCAGCGCGCTGGTGGCTTCGTCCAGCAGCAGCAGCGGGGGGTTCTTCAGCATGGCGCGGGCAATGCTGATGCGCTGGCGCTGGCCGCCGCTCAGGCGCACGCCGCGTTCGCCCAGAAAGCTCTGGTAGCCCTCGGGCAGGGCCAGGATGAAGTCGTGTGCAAATGCGGCCTTGGCGGCGGCGATCACTTCTTCGTCGGTGGCATCGGGCCGGCCGTAGCGGATGTTTTCCATCGCCGTGCTGGAGAACACCGTGCTGTCCTGCGGCACCACGCCCACGCGGTCGCGCAGGTCGGCCAGGCGCAGGCGGTTCACAGGCACACCGTCCAGCAGCACCTGGCCTTGTTGGGCGTCGTAAAAGCGCAGCAGCAGTTGCAGCACCGTGGTCTTGCCGGCGCCGCTGGGGCCCACCAGGGCCACGGTTTCGCCGGGTTTGAGCTGCAGGTTGAAATCGGCCAGGGCCGCTGTTTGCGGGCGAGACGGGTAGTGGAACTGCACGCCCTGGAAAGCCACGGCAGAACCGCCTTGCGCGGCCGGCAAGGCCAGCGGCTCGGCCGGGTCGGCCACCGGGCTGCGGCTGGCCAGCAGCTCCATCAACCGTTCGGTGGCCCCGGCGGCGCGCAGCAGGTCGCCGTAGACCTCGCTCAGCACCGCCACGGCGCCGACGAAGATGATGACGAACACCACCGTCTGCCCGAGGTGGCCTGCCGAGATGTCGCCGCGGATGACGGCCTGCGTGCCCTGGTACAGGCCCCACAGCAGCGCGCCGAAGGTGGCGCTGATCATGAAACCCACCAGGAAAGCGCGCACCCGGGTGCGCTTCTTGGCGGTGTCGAAGGCGTTTTCCGTGGCCTGGTTGAAACGGGCCGATTCACGGCCTTCCTGGCCGTAACCCTGCACCACCGGAATGGCGTTCAGCACCTCGGCGGCGATGGCGCTGGTGTCGGCCACACGGTCTTGGCTGGCGCGGCTGAGCTTGCGCACGCGGCGCCCGAAATACAGGCTGGGCAGCACCACCAGCACCAGAATGCCCAGCACCTGGCCCATCACATACGGGTTGGTCCAGACCAGGGCCGCCAGCGCGCCGATGCCCATCACCGTGTTGCGCAGGCCCATGCTCAGGCTGCTGCCCACCACGGTTTGCACCAGGGTGGTGTCGGTGGTCAGGCGGCTCAGCACCTCGCCGGTCTGCGTGGTCTCAAAGAATTCCGGGCTTTGCCGCACCACGTGGCCGTATACGGCGTTGCGCAGGTCGGCGGTGATGCGTTCACCCAGCCAGGTCACCATGTAAAAACGCGCAGCGGAAAACACGCCCAGCGCCGCGCCCACGGCGAACAAGGCCAGGAAGTGGCCGCGCAGGGCCAGCAGGCGCTGGCCGGGGTCGGCGGCCACCAGGCCCTGGTCGATCAGCGCTTTCAGCGCCAGCGGGAAGGCCAGCGTGGTCAGCGCGGCCATCACCAAGAACACCGCGGCCAGGCCAATTTGCCAGCGGTAAGGGCGGATGAACGGCAACAGGCCCGACAGCGAACCCACCTGCTGGCCGCGCGGGCGCTCGCTGCCGGCGGACGGGCTGTGGGGTGGGGCAGAGGCCGGCTGGCCCGGCGTGGCAACGGGCCCGTGGGCCTGGGCGGGGGACGAGGACATGCTGCGAGTGTAGGCACGCCAGCGCCGACCCCCGGGTTCCGGGGGCTCAAGTCCGGGCCGTTGTGGTCGAATAAAGCGATGGTCCCGTCCTGGGCCCGCCGTGGTGGCGGGCTGCCGCGCTGACCTGTGCCCACCATGCCATTGCCACCGCCCGCCGCTGCCTTGCTGGAAAAGCCCGCTGAACCTGTGCGGCGCAACGCCCGCCTGTGGGGCCTGTTGGTCGGGCTGGTGGTAGTGGTGGCCGCCTGCACGGCGGCGCTGACCTGGGGTCTGGCCTGGTTGTTGGGCGGCGGTGCCGCGCTGGCCGCCGCCGTGGCCGGAGGGGTCAGCGCCGTGGTGATGGCCCCGCTGGTCTGGGCCCTGCTGCACCTGGTGCGCGAACTCGACCGCAGCCGCAGCCAACTGGCCCGCCTGGACACGCTGGACCCGCTGACCGGCGTGGCCAACCGCGAGCACTTCATCGCCCTGGCCGAACGGGAATGGACACGCGCCCGCCGTTACGGCACCGGCGCGGCCCTGCTGCTGGTGGACGTGGACCGCTTCCAGCGCATCCCCGACACCCTGGGCGCCGCCGCTGGCGACCAGGTGCTGCTGGCTCTGGCCCGCCACACCGAACCCACGCTGCGCGGCGCCGACGCGCTGGCCCGTTTCGGCGGTGCGCAGATGGCCGTGTGGCTGGCCCACGCCGACCCGCTGGGCGCTCTGGACGTGGCCGAACGCATCCGCGAAGGCATCGAAGGCCTGCCCATCCCGCAGCCGCACGGCGACCTGCACGTCACCGTCAGCGTGGGCGTGGCCGCGCTGCGCCCGGCGCACCAAAACTTGGCCGCCTTGATCGAAGACGCCGAAGCCGCTTTGCAGGCCGCCAAGGCCGCGGGCGGCAACTGCGTGCGCGCCGCGCCGGTGGACCTGTACCGCGGCCGCACCATCGGCCCGTCGGTGGACGACAACCAGGCCGCCGGGCCGGTCTGAGCGGCCCTTCGCCTGCGGCGGGGCCTTGGCCTGACGGCCGCTGGCCGCCCATGGGCGCGGGCTTTCAGCTCAGCCGCAAACGGCTGGTGTACCCCGTCATCTCCAGGTAACCCAGCCCCACACGGCGGCCGGCGTCGTCTTGCAGGGCCGACAAACCTTCCCAGTACACGCTGCCGGTGCTGCCGCGGCTGTCCATCTCTTGGCTGTCCAACAAGGCCGCCACGCGGAAGCTGCCGGCGGGCGTGTGCAGCCGCCAGTCCACCGGGTAGGCCGCCCGCGTGGCCGGGCTGGTCCAGCGGCGGCCGGGTTCGAACCGCACCTCGTCGGCCTGGAAGATGCGCAGCGCACCCGCCGCCGTGCGAAAACTGCCACCGGCCCACAGCGCCGTGCCGTCGGCGCGGCGCAGGCGGAAGGCGGTCAGCGCGCCGCCGTCGAACAGGTTGAAGCCCACCCAGTCCCAGCCCACGGCGTCTTCGGCCAGCAGGGCTTCGCTCCATTCGTGGTCCAGCCAGCCGCGGCCCTGGCTGAAGGCCAGGCGCTGGCCTTCCAGCTGCACGTTGCCGCTCAGCGCCAGCTGCGGCTGGCTGTAGTAGTGGCTGGCGTGCTGCGGCTGCGGGCCTTTCTGCGAAAAACCGGCGTCGCCCTGCAGCAGCAGCGGTTGCACGGCGCGCAGTTGCAGTGCCAGGCCAAAGCGCTCCCCATCGGCCGCGGGCAGTTCGGCCACGCAGGTGTCGCCCTGGCGTTCGAAGCGCCAGCGCGCCAGGCGCAGGCGGGTGTTGTCCAGCGCCGCGTCGGCCTGCGGCGAGGGCTGGTCGCCGGCCCAGCGGGCGATGCGCTGGCTGTGGTGGTGGCGGCCGGTGGCCAGGTCGGTCACCGCGGCGTGGGCGAACAACAACTGGCGCGGCGCCAAGCGCCCTGGCAGGCCCGCGGCCAGGTTGGTGCGGCTGCGGAAGAAGGTGAGCTGCCAGCCCAGGCGCGGCGCGTCATCAGGGCCGGCCCAGCCGGTGGCGTACCACCACTCGGTTTGGGTGTCGGGGTGGGCGCCGTGGTCTTGCGGGAAACGCAGCACGCGCCCGCGTTGCACGCCCAGGGCGGCAGGGGGCGCGCTGACCGCGCTGCCTGGGCTGCTGGCCGCAGCCGCCATGGCCGTTGAAGGCCCCAGCGCCCAAGCCGCACCGGCCGCCAGCGCACCGCCACCTGCTTTCAGCGCAGCGCGGCGGGCCGGCTGGGCTGCGGCACCGCTTGGGGCCGGCGGGGCGTTCAACAGGTCGGCCAAAAAGGGCCAGCGGGCCAGGCGCGGCGGCAACATGGGCAAGGGCAGGGCGGCGGCAGGCCGTGGGGGCTGAAGGTGGAGCGAGTTTCACCGATGATGGCCAGCCTTGCGCGGCACCCCAGGCTTGGGCTCACCATCACCGCGCACACCGAACACCGCGACCACCACGGCGACCCCGCCCCGCCGCGCCACCCGACCATCCCCCATGCTGATCTTCCACAACCCCGACCACCAAGCCCACCAAGGCCGCCACGAGATGTTCCGCGGCCGCCTGGTGCCCTGCCACGAAACGGCCGACCGCCTGCAGCACGTGCTGGCCGAACTGCAGCGCCGGCCACAAGGCCCGCTGCACACGCCGGGCCCGGCCGACCGCGCGCTGCTGGCCCGTGTGCACACGCCCGACTACCTGGCGTTTCTGGAAAGCGCCTGGGCGCAGTGGCTGGCGCTGTCGCCCGACAACGCGGCGCTGGACATCCTGCCCTCGGTGTGGCCCGGCCGGGGCATGCGGCACGAACTGCCCAGTGCCAACTTCAGCGCTCAGGTGGGGCGTTATGGTTTTGACGCCGGTAGCCCCATCACCGCCGGCACCTGGGCCGCGGCCCTGGCCGGTGCGGCCTGCGCGGTAGACGCCGCGCGCGCCGTGCTGGCGCCGGGCGCCGGCCCACGTGCCGCCGCCGCGGCGCTGACCCGCCCACCCGGCCACCACGCGGGCGCTGACTTCTTCGGCGGCTACTGCTTCCTGAACAACTCGGCCCTGGCCGCCCAGGCCCTGCGCGAAGCCGGCCTGGCCCGCGTGGCCGTGCTGGACGTGGACTACCACCACGGCAACGGCACCCAGGCCATCTTCTACAACCGCCCCGATGTGCTGACCATCAGCCTGCACGGCGACCCGCGCACCGAGTACCCGTTCTACCTGGGCCATGCCGACGAACGCGGTGAAGGCGCCGGCCTGGGCTTCAACCTGAACCTGCCGCTGCCCGCCGGCACCGGTTTCGCCAGCTGGCGCGCGGCGCTGCAGCAGGGGCTGGACGCGGTGGCGCAGTTCGGCGCCCAGGCCCTGGTGGTGCCGCTGGGCGTGGACACCTTCGCCGGCGACCCCATCTCCAAGTTCAGCCTGGCCAGTGCCGACTACTTCCAGGTGGGTGCGGCCCTGGCCAGCGCCGGCCTGCCCACGGTGTTCGTGCTGGAAGGCGGTTACGCCGTGGCCGAGGTGGGCGTGAACGTGGTGAACGTGCTGGCGGGGTATCAGGCCACGCTGGCCGCCTGAAGCGGGGGGCTGGGGAAGATGGGCGGGTAGCCGCCATCGCCTTCGGGCCAGGCCGTCAGCACCTCGCAACCCTCGTCGGTGACGGCCACCATGTGTTCCCACTGGGCCGACAGCGCGCGGTCCTGCGTCACCACCGTCCAGCCGTCTTTCAGTTCACGCACCTCGCGACTGCCGGCGTTCAGCATGGGCTCGATGGTGAACACCATGCCCGGCTGCAGCCGCAAGCCCTGGCCACGCTGGCCGAAGTGGTTGACGTGCGGCGCGCCGTGGTACACGCGGCCGATGCCGTGGCCGCCGTACTCGCGCACGATGCTGAAACGCTCGCGGTGCGCCACCTGCTGGATGGCGTGGCCCACGTCGCCCAGCGTGGCGCCCGGCCGCACCGTGCGGATGCCGGCGCACAGCGCCTCGTAGGTGGTGTCCACCAGGCGGCGCGCCAGCGCGCTGGGCTGGCCCACCACGTACATGCGGCTGGTGTCGCCGAACCAGCCCTTGTGCACCACGGCCACGTCGATGTTGACGATGTCGCCGTCGCGCAGCACCGTGCCGGCCGAAGGGATGCCGTGGCACACCACGTGGTTCACCGAAGCGCACACCGTCTTCGGGAAGCCGTGGTAACCCACGTTGGCCGGCACATCGCCCAAGGTCTGCACGATGTAGTCGTGGCACAGCGTGTCCAGCGCCTCGGTGCTGACGCCGGCCTGCACATGCGGCGTCAGCCAGTGCAACACGGCCGCGGCGCGGCGCGCGGCTTCACGCGCCTGGGCCAGTTCTTCGGCGTTCAGCAGCGGCACACCGCCCTTCATTGAACGCCCCCGGTGTGGGCCAAGGCGGCGGGTGAGGCCGGCGCCGTGGGCGTGGCCACCAGGCGGGCCAGGTCCAGCCCGCCGGCCAGTTCGGCCCGCACCAGCAGTTGGCAAAGCTCGTGGTGGTTCAGCTGCGGGTGCAGTTCGGCCAGCATGCCGATGCGCATCCAGTGTTCGGCCTGCGCGTTGATGGACCGCGACAGCGCCTGGCTGGCGACGCGCAGGTTTTCGTGTGTTTGGTCGGAGATTTTGACGATGCCCATGGCGGCAGTGTATATGAAACGTATGCGCTGCGTATAGTCGGTCGTCACCGAATGCCGCTGCAGGGCCGGCTGGGTCCGGCAAGGTTCCCCCACAGCACTTGTGGCTGTAGTGCGTTTGCACGACACTTTCGCCATGAAGACCGCCGTCATCCCCCAGGTCCGTGTTGAGCCGAAGTTGCGCGCCGACCTGGATGCAGTGCTCTTGCCGGGCGAGACGCTGACCGAGTTTGTCGAAGCATCGGTGCGTCGTG
>JBKCUM010000032.1:0-7069 GCA_046318395.1 Rubrivivax sp. | reverse complement strand
GCTGTACAGCGTCCACAACATCTGCGCCAGGCCGCTGGCGTCGGCGTGGTTCTCGGCCCAGCTGTAGCCGGCCATGGCCTTCATCCAGTTCAGGTCGGCGCCGGCACAAAAGGCCTTGCCATGGCCGCCCAGCACGATGGCGCGCAGCTGCGGGTCGGCGCCCAGCGCGCTGAAAGCCTGCGTCAGTTCGGCGATGACCTGTTCGTTGAAGGCGTTGCGCACCTCCGGCCGGTTCAGCCAGACCTCGGCCACGAAGGGGCTGGGTCGGCGGATGTCGAGCGTGGGGGCGGTGGGGGTGTCGGACATGGCGGTGGCTTTCAGGGCACGCCGGCGCAGGCGCTGGTGGGCGGCAGGGGTGCGGCCTGGGCTTCTTCGCGGCGGTAGTCTTGGGCGGGCAGCAGGCGGTCTTCGCTGGGCAGCAGCGGTTGGCCGGCCCGCAGGCGCTGGCACAGGGCCTGGGCGCGGGCGGCCAGGGCTTGTGCGCGTTCTGGCGTGGGTGGGTGCGTGGCCGAACCGGCCGCGGCATCTTGCCAGCCGGCCAGGCGCTGCGGTGCTTGGGCAAACAGGCGCGCCGCTGCTGCAGGGTCGTAGCCCGCGCGCAGCGCGAGCAGCTGGCCCAAGCCGTCGGCGTCGAGTTCGCGTTGCTGCGGGCTGGTCGGCGTTTCGGCATGCGGCTCGGGCAGCCTGTCGAGCATGTGCTGCACCGCCGCGGCCAGAGGCTGGACCTGGGCGCGGTCCAGTGCGTTCCAGCGCGCGTGGCCCAGCGCGAAGTGGGCGAACTCGTGGCCCAACACGGCGGCCAGTTCGTCGGCGCTGACCTTGGACAAAAAGCCGGGGCTCACCACCACATGATCCAGCAGGTTGACCGCCAGCGCCTGGTCAGCCGGCAACACGGTCACCGTCAGCGTGCACACGCGCCGTCCATCGGCCCGCAACTCGGTGGCCCTGCCACACCAGGGCGCGGCGGCCAAGGCCAGGCGCGCGTGCACCTCGTGCAGCGGCGTTTCTTCGGCCGCCCCAGCCGGCGCCGCCAATGCTGCGGCCCACGCCACCAAGGCCGCCACCAGGCTTTGGCGCCCAGGCTTCAAACCACCGCCCCCAGCGGAACGGCGGGCCCCGACGATTCGGCCGCCAACAGGTGCATCAGGTCCAGCTCAGGCGCCGGTTGGCCCAGTTGGGTGAGCGCCGCGCTCACCTGGCCGCGGTGGTGCGTGCCGTGGTTGAACATGTGCAGCAGCGTGGCGGCGAACGGGAAAGACACCGGCGTGCCATCGCGCTTGCGGTAGTCCAGCCGGCCCACCAGGCGGGCTTCTGACCACTGCGCCAGCAGCGGCGCCCAGGCGTCGGCGCCGTCCTGCAGGCGCTGGGCCAGGCGTTGGCGGTCGCTCTCCAGCTCGGTGTCCAGCGCCAGCGTGGGCGACAGGCCTTCGGCGAAACGCGGGCGCCACAGCGCGTGTTCGGCCACCAGCAGGTGGTTCAGCGTGCCGTGCACACTGCCAAAGGCCAGGCCCAACGGGCGGCGGTAGTCGGCGTCCGGCAAGGCCGCCACCGCGGCCAGCAGGCGCCGCGTGGCCCAGGCGTTGTAGCGCGCCAGCAGCTCCAGCTGTTCGCGCAGCGGCGAGCGGTCCAGCGCCTTCAGCAAGATGACGCTGCGGTAGTGCTTGCCGGCCCACTGCGTGTGCCCCACCAGCTGGAAACCCAGGCGTGCGTACATGGCGCGCAGCGCGGTGGCGGGCTCGGCCGTGTCCAGCGCCAGGCGGCGGTAGCCGCGCTGGCGCGCCCAGTCTTCGCAGGCCGCCACCAGGCGGCTGCCCAGGCCACGGCCTTGGTGGTCGGGGTGCACGGCGAACTGGTGGAAGTGGGCGGTGTCGCGGTCGCGGAACCAGGGCTGGTCGCCCGACCAGCTGCCCTCACCTTCGCCGTAAGGCCCACACACGGTGACGGTGCCCACCAGCTGGCCGTCTTGTTCGGCCACAAAACACTGGCCCTCGGCCACGCGTTTGGCCGTCATCTCCGGGGTCTGGGTGGCGGCGGTGAAGTTCATGCCGGCGGCGGCCAGCGGCGCGTAGGCGCGGTGCAGCAGGCGCGTCATGGCCTCGAAGCTGTCGCGCGCGGCGCGGTGTCGGATTTCGATGTCGTACACAGGCATGGGGCAATCCACCAAGGCTGGGCCAGCGCAAGCGCCGATTACATGCGGAACACGCCGAACTGCGGCCGGTCGGGGATGGTGGCGTTCAGGCTGGCGCTCAGGCCCAGGGCCAGCACGCGGCGCGTGTCGGCGGGGTCGATGACGCCGTCGTCCCACAGGCGGGCGCTGCTGTAGTACGGGTGGGCCTGGTGGCCGAACTGGTCGAGGATGGGCTGCTTGAAAGCCGCTTCCTGCTCGGCCGTCCACTGCCCGCCCTTGGCCTCGATGCCGTCGCGCTTGACGGTGGCCAGCACGCTGGCGGCCTGTTCGCCGCCCATCACCGAGATGCGCGCGTTCGGCCACATCCACAGGAAGCGTGGTGAGTAGGCGCGGCCGCACATGCCGTAGTTGCCCGCACCAAAGCTGCCGCCGATGATGACGGTGAACTTGGGCACCGTGGCGGTGGCCACCGCCGTGACCATCTTGGCGCCGTGCTTAGCAATGCCCTCGGCCTCGTACTTGCGCCCGACCATGAACCCGGTAATGTTCTGCAGAAAGATCAGCGGCACGCGGCGCTGGCAGCACAACTCGATGAAGTGAGCGCCCTTCATGGCCGATTCGCTGAACAGCACGCCGTTGTTGGCCAGAATGCCCACCGGCTGCCCTTCGATGTGCGCAAAGCCGGTGATCAGCGTGGCGCCGTAGCGCGCCTTGAACTCGTCGAACTCGCTGCCGTCGACGATGCGCGCGATGACCTCGCGCACGTCATAGGGCTTGCGCGCGTCGGTGGGCACGATGCCGTGCAGTTCGCGGGCGTCGAACAGCGGGGCGCGCGGCGCAGCCAGACGCATCTGCTCTGGCTTGCGCCAGTTGAGGTTGGCAACGATGGAGCGGGCGATGGCCAACGCGTGGGTGTCGTTGTCGGCCAGGTGGTCGGCCACGCCCGACAGGCGGGTGTGCACGTCGCCACCGCCCAGGTCTTCGGCGCTCACCACCTCGCCAATGGCGGCTTTCACCAGCGGCGGCCCGCCGAGGAAGATGGTGCCTTGCTGGCGCACGATGATGGTCTCGTCGCTCATGGCGGGCACATAGGCGCCGCCCGCCGTGCACGACCCCATGACCACGGCGATCTGCGCGATGCCCATGGCACTCATGTTGGCCTGGTTGAAGAAGATGCGGCCGAAGTGCTCGCGGTCCGGGAAGACCTCGTCCTGGTTGGGCAGGTTGGCGCCGCCGGAGTCCACCAGGTAGATGCAGGGCAGGCGGTTTTGCGCGGCCACCTCCTGCGCGCGCAGGTGTTTTTTGACCGTCATGGGGTAGTAGGTGCCGCCCTTGACCGTGGCGTCGTTGCACACCACCATGCAGTCCACGCCGCTCACGCGGCCAATGCCCGCGATGACCCCCGCGCAGGGCGCATCGTTGTTGTACATGTTGAGCGCGGCCAGCGGGGCCAGCTCGAGGAACGGCGTGCCAGGGTCCAGCAGCATCTGCACGCGCTCGCGCGGCAGCAGTTTGCCGCGTGCGGTGTGCTTGGCGCGGGCGGCTTCCCCGCCTCCCTGGGCCACCTGGTCGAGCCGGGCGCGCAGGTCAGCCACCAGCGCGCGCATGGCGGCAGCATTGGCCAGAAAGTCTGCCGAGCGGGCGTTGAGATGGGTGTCAAGAATCATCGAGGCTCCGTCGAATGTCGTGTCTTTGTGGTGGCGCCCGAAACAGCCAAGGGGATCATCGATTCGAGCAGTGCTTTGTTCTTCGAACCCCGGCAAATCCCGCAGGTCGTCGCGAACCTTGAACGGCAGGATCCTGCCGGTCCACCAGCGGTGCGGATGCGGTTGCACTCATCATGGGTTGGGTCTCCTCGGTCATCCAGCCCTGCGCCATGGGCGGTCTGCGGGCGGCGAACCGTAAGCATAGAAGCCTGCGCCCCCGGAGGGTGGACACAATGGTTGCAAATCGCGCCACCACTGGCACACTCTGCGACGTGACGCCCCCCACCCCATTTGCTGCCCCGCAAGCCACGCCCACCACCGCCCCTGCGGCCACCCCCATCGCCTTTGTGCGAGCCATTGCGCTGGCCTATGAACGGCGTGGCCTGAGCCCTGCGCAGGCGCTGGCACAGGCACAAATTGCGCCGCAACTGCTGCGCAACGACCGCGCGCGCATCACCGCCTGGCAGATGGAGCGCATCTCCGATGTCGCCATGCAGGAGCTGGACGACGAGGCCCTGGGCTGGTTCAGCCGCCGCCTGCCCTGGGGCAGCTACGGCATGCTGGCACGCGCCAGCATCAGCTCGCCCACGCTGCGGGTGGCCCTGGCCCGCTGGTGCCGCCACCACGGCCTGCTGGCAGACGACATTGCCCTGCACCTCACCACCGCAGGCGACACTGCCACCCTGGCCATCACCGAGGCCCGCGACCTGGGCGCGCTGCGCGAGTTTTGTCTGGTGTCGGTGCTGCGCAATGCGCATGGGCTGGCGTGCTGGCTGGTGGACTCGCGCATTCCGCTCATCGCGGCTGAATTTGCGTTTGATGCACCACCGCATGCCGATGCGTATGCCGTGCTGTTCCGCAGCCCCGCCACCTTTGGCGCACCGCGCACCGCCCTGCACTTTGACGCCCGCTACCTGCACCTGCCCCTGCGCCGCGACGAACAGGCCCTGCGCCAGATGCTGCAGCACGCCCTGCCCCTCACGGTGCTGCACTACCGCCGCGACCGCCTGCTGGTGCAGCGCGTGCGCCAGCTGCTGGCCGCCCCCCTGCCGGGCCAGCCCGCCCACGCCCTGCCCCAGCACAGCGCCGAATCCCTGGCCGCGCTGCTGCATGTATCGCCGCGCACGCTGCACCGGCAGCTCAAGGAAGAAGGCGCCACGCTGCAGGGGCTGAAAGACGAGGTGCGCCGCGCCCGCGCGGTAGAGCTGCTGCACCGCACGCAGCGGCCCATCAAACAGGTGGCCGAGGCGGCGGGGTTTCTGAACGAAAAGAGCTTTATCCGGGCGTTTCGGGGGTGGACGGGGCAGTCGCCGGCGGAGTTTCGGAGGACGCAGCGGGCGTGAGAGCCCAGCGGGCAGTCAGTTTGGCCAATGTGGTGTTGCGCTGTACATTGCAGCGCAGCGCGCAAACACTCACTGGTGCAACCATCCATCCGCTCATCATCGCTTATGGTTCCACGCGACTTTGACACAAAAGAGTCTCAGGTACGGCCGGTCTTCCGGGGCCTTGGGGTACTGTTGCTCTGCGCTATGGCAGTCATGCTGATTGCGGAATCGGTGCCACTTGTCACAACCCCGGGTCCAGTGGAGGTCGTATGTACCACACAAACCCGCAAGTTTGCATGCGAACTCGGTGCCGCGATCGTCCGGTCAATACCAGCCAATGCACAACGAACCTTACTGGGCTTGACTGGTCTTGCCTTAACGGCAGGAGTTTTTTGGCTAATTTGGGTATCTGTTTGGCGCAAGGCGCGGTAAGACGCCTTTTGCGGTTGCATGCCCATGCTTGGAACGCACAATCCGCACATCAAGCGACAGCTGCTTGGGGCCGAACCCGAAGCACACTAAGCTGCGAGAAATGACAGCAAGCGAGCCAACGCCAACAGTTCTTCCATGCTCCACCTCCACCACTGCATCAGCGCCCGCTCTTTCCGCCCCCTGTGGATGCTGGAAGAGCTGAAATTGCCCTACAAGCTTCACATGCTCCCCTTCCCGCCGCGCGCCAAGGCGCGGTGGTTTCTGGACGAGAACCCGCTGGGCACGGTGCCGCTGCTGGTGCAGGGCGATGTGCGCATGACCGAATCGGCGGCCATGTGCCAATACCTCGCTGCCACACACCCCGATGCGGGGCTGGACGTGGCGCCCACGCACCCGGCCTATGGCGCCTACCTGAACTGGCTGCACATGAGCGATGCCACGCTGACCTTTCCGCAGACGCTGGTGCTGCGCTATGGCCGCTTTGAGCCCGCAGACCGCCTGCAACCGCAGGTGGTGGAGGACTACCGCCGCGGTTTTCTGGCCCGACTGCGCTCGGTAGAAACGGCCCTGATGCGCAGCGACAGCGGCTACCTATGCGCGGGCCGCTTCACAGCGGCAGATGTGGCGGTGGGGTACGCGCTGCTGCTCGCCCAACACCTGGGCTTGCACGAACAGTTTGGACCGGCCACGCAGGCCTACTGGCAACGTCTGCAGCAGCGGCCCGGCTATCAGCAGGCCATGGCAGCGCAGTTACAGGCGGCCGAAGACCAGGGAGTGCCGGACACCCCGGCGCCTGATATGCGGCCCTGAGCGGCAGGGGCGCGTTGTACCTGCGCCGTTTTCACGCCTGCGCTCTAGACGACGCGCCCCCTACCTTTCGGGCTGAGCCTGTCAAAGCTCTGTGCTGCGCTTCGACAAGCTCAGCGTGAACGGTTTTGGGTGTGGTCTCAGCGTGAACGGTTTTGGGTGTGGTCTCAGCGTGAGCGGTTGTGGGTGTGGTCTCAGCGTGAGCGGTTTTGGGTGCGGTGAGCACGGACAAGATCGGGCTGGCACTTGTCCAACGTCATGCATTCTTGTAGCCATTTCCTCACCGTTCGGGCTGAGCCTGTCGAAGCCCTGCGCTGCGCTTCGACAGGCTCAGCGTGAACGGTTTTGGGTGTGGCTCAGCGTGAGCGGTTGTGGGTGCGGTCTCAGCGTGAACGGTTTTGAGTGCGGTGAGCGCGGACAAGAACGCATGGCGCTTGTCCAGCGCCATGCGTTCTTGTAGCCATCTCCTCACCGTTCGGGCTGAGCCTGTCGAAGCCCTGCGCTGCGCTTCGACAGGCTCAGCGTGAACGGTTTTGGGTGTGGTCTCAGCGTGAACGGTTTTGGGTGCGGTGGGCGCGGACAAGAGCGGGCTGGCGCTTGTCCAACGCCATGCATTCTTGTAGCCATTTCCTCACCGTTCGGGCTGAGCCTGTCGAAGCCCTGCGCTGCGC
>JBKCUM010000031.1:0-7179 GCA_046318395.1 Rubrivivax sp. | reverse complement strand
CAAGGTACTCTGTCACCGTATCCAGCGGACCAAGCTCGCTGTCTTCGCGAACAGCCACATTCCGGCCAATTGAATCGAAAAACCATGTCCTGCCGGGCAGCGGGTTACCAATACTGGTAACGTAGCGTTGCGGATAAGATTCAAATATCTTGTTACCCAGCGCGTCGTAGCGATGCGTGATGTAGCTGCTCGTCGTCGCGGGGGTTGCCAAGTCCCAGGTTTGGGTCAGCCCAACTTGCCACAGAGCGTCGTAGTACCGGACTGTGCGCGCGTTGCCAGTAGTCACCGTCTGTCGCCAGTGTCCAGCCGGAATCCCGAATTCGTCTTGCCCAATCTGCTCAAACGCAACAATCGTTGGATGATATGAGCCCCAACTCTCAGGCGGATAATCGATTCTGGCCAAGCGCCCCATCGGATCGTAGCCAAACGATGTCGTAGTGCCGGCCGCATTTGTATGGCTGGTAATTTTTCCAATATTGCTGACGCTGACGCTCTGCGTCGTACCATCACGCTCGATGAAGCTGCGCGGAATACCGCGGTAGTAGTCCTGGAATGTAGTTGGGCGGCCTAGGGGATCGATGCGTTGCCACACAGTTCCGTCTTCAGGGTTGTAGCGCAGCCTGTACAGAAGCCGCCCAAAGCTGTACTTGGCTGTGGGGAGTGCAGAGGTTGAGTCGAACTCGGTGAGTTCCTTCAGCAGTCCCGCTGAGTAGACGTTGGCCACTTGCCCCAAGACCCACTTTGCGGTGTTGTCGTGGTACGTGATCGAATCTGAGACTGACCATGGTAGCAAGCTGAACCTGTCAACTAGCGTGCTGAACCTGTCGATCTGAACAGGACGTGCCAGAGGATCGAAGCCGCTTGGGGTCGGGTTAGCTCGCCACGTGAATTCGACATCCTGTTGTTTGATCACCTTCGACTGCATTGGCCTGTTGCGCCAAGAAAGATAGTCACCCGTCATTAGCTGACTAGCGCCAATCATGTCGGGATAATTCTGACCTACTGCATCTCGATAACTGTATGTTGTGGTCCGTAAGGCAGAACCCTCGCTCCAACCTTCTTCCACTTTCAGTAACTGCCCCTCATTCACCTGCCACTTGATACCATATGTATACCGAGTGGTATAACCCATAGGATCTGTGACCTCGACTACTTTTGTATCCGTACAACCTGAACACGGTGCCCACTCACCATAAGGGTTGCCGTGATTGACGTACTTCCATGTCATCGGCGCAAGACCTACCCCCGTGATCTGTTTCGAGACAAGTGCTTGACTGACCAAAGTCTTGGGGTATATCGAACCATTGGTCCAAGCAAGATAGTCTCCCCAGGGGTACAAGGTGCAGGATCGAGTAACGTTGGTTCGGCCGAGTTGTAAAAATCTAGTGGTGAAGGTTCCAGTTGCGCCAGACGGATGTGTCATCTTGCCTACAAAGTCGCCAGACGGCGCCTGCGGCAAGGAATCGCAGTCTTTGTAGTAATCAAAGACTTGGTCCTCCATGAAGGCCAAACCACTCAGATTGAAATCCCAGCGCGAATTGTCTGGCAATTGTACTGAGCGAAGTTCATCTCTTGCCGGCGAGCTTGAATAGCTGTATCGCCAAGTCCGGGCACCATCGGTTGCGGAGGCCACATACTGACCGTTATAAGTCAAAGCAATGAATCTTCCGTCGCTGGCTTCGATGCGCTGCAGCTGCAAAGGATTGGCTGGGTTGTAGGTGTATGTGACCTTCTTGCCAAATCGATCTGTGACTGACGTTGCCATCAGGAACATATTGCTCCGCTCGAGTGTCGCCCCGTCCTTCGTGACTGGTCGCTGCCTTCGCTGGGCAAACCAATTGAAGATATACTTAACGCCATCCGGCGAAATGGCTACAAAGCCTTCACCAGTACCGTTTAGGATGGAGGGGAGGCAGCCAATCCGCCAGTTATCTTTGCTAACAAGAGGATAATAATTTCCATCGCTAGGAGCGAGCGGACTACCGATCCTCTTCAATATCTCCCGTGTGCCTTGACCGGGAATGGAAATGTTGATGCCGCTTTCATAATCCCAGGGTTGAAAGTAGATCACGGTTCTGAAGGTCCCACCCGGTGTCTCCGCCCAGCTGTATTCGCCGGCTGCTTCGAGCGCACCAAATGCGCTGCAGCGCGGGCCACCATTGTTTAGGCGCCATCCAATGTTATTGGCAAAAGTTCCTTCGATCCTAGGAGTATTGATATCCCAATCAGCCATCGCTCCACGGACACTCCAAGACCGCCCAGCATCTCGAGACCTTGTGAGGGCGACCGGCAAGCTGCTATTGCCAGGAATCGAAATATCCGTTTGTTCAAAGTGGACAGCGCCGTTGTAGAGATTGACGTTGTCGCCAAACAAATCTGATCCAAGCTTGACAATGGAGTCGCTTGCAATTGGCAGTTGCCCTTTGACATAGTCAACATCAACAATGTCAGCGCGCACCGGGAACGGGAAGTGCAGGGCGCAGATTGCGCTCAATGCAAAAATGGCGAAGCGTAATGGAAAATTTTGCTTCACTCGCCATGCGGTCGGCGGCACCAAGAATTTATTCATCCTGGACATGTTTTGTACTCTCCCTTCCTCTACATTCGAGCGACGCACTCTGGCTTCGACTAGGAACCTGCTTTTCTTTGCTCCCATGACGAACAAGCGTGAAACGGCGCTCTAAGTTTTACTCACTACCGGATCAACCTTGCTCGGTGGTCGCTCAAAAACTTCTTTGACGTAATACTCTTCAAGCGCAGGGCAACCATTGCAGCTGCGCATACAAAAGTGCGATAGTGACTTAAGTAGGTTCTTCTAAGCCACCATCGACTACTGGCGGCATCGTCAGGGACTGGATGAAGCAGACGCCATTCGGTTCTGCTTGCGCGTGACTGTGACGATTAACGACTCTACAACCTGCCAGGGAAACTCGTTCTGTAAGATCTGACAGGTCTACAGCTGTTTCCACAATTCAGTGGAGGTGTGTTGAGTGCCTGCGCTGCGACGAAAGTAGTCGCGAAGTTTCAAGCGCTTGCGAAATGAAAACACTTCAGCAGCGCCGCCAGCCAGCGCGGTTCAGATCAACAACCCCACCAACCCCGCCAACACACTCAGAACCGCCGAACTGGCCAGCGGCACATAGAACTCACGCCCACGCCAGGTGAACTTGAAATCGCCGGGCAAACGCCCCAGGCCCAGCTTGCGCAGCCAGGCCTGCAGGCCGTTGAACAGCAAGAACGCGATGAGGAAGACCAGCAGCCAACGCATGGGGTGGGGCGGCTCAGTGCGCGGGCAAGCGGACAGCGGGCATGGTCACAGCGTGTGCGAACGGTCGCCACGCCGAAAGGCCAGGGCCTCGAAATCAGCCGGCAGGCCGCGCGCGAAGCCCACCACCTTGAACAACTCGCCCATCTCGTGTTCGGTCAGCAGTTTCTGCGCGTTGGCCACGGTGCGGGCGTCGGCGCCCTGCAGCAGGTCCAGCAGGCCGCAGTTCATCAGCGCATGGGCTTGGCTGGTGTAGCCCAGCACGTCCAAACCCGCGGCCTGGCCGGCCAAGGCCACGCTGCTGAAGTTGACGTGGGCCGTGATGTCTTTGCAGCCGATGTCTTGCAGCGGCGCGTCGGCCGCCACCTCGGTGCGGTGGGCGCGGTGGCACACCAGGGTGCCCATGTGGCGCTGGGGGTGGTAGTACTCGGCCTCGGGGAAGCCGTAGTCGATGAAAAAAGCCGCACCGCGCTGCAGGCGTTCGGCCAGCGTGGTGATGAAGGCTTCGGCCTGGGGGTGAACTTCCGTCACCGTGCCCGGCACCCAGGGCACGGCGGTCGCGGGCGGGCGCAGGGCTGTGGGGCGGTCTGACCACGCAAAACCGCCGTCGGCCGCGTTCACGACGACGCCGCGTTCGAACCAGGCCTGGCCGTCAAAGTGCAGCAGTTCCACCGGCATGGCGTCCAGCACCTCGTTGCCCACCACCACGCCGGTCAGCGTGGCCGGCAGTTCGTCCAGCCACTGCACGCGGGGCGTAAAGGCGCGCAGGCGTTCGGCCTGGCGCTGGCGCAGTGCACCCGACAGGTCCACGATGCGGTATTCGGTGTCGGCCGGCAACGCCGCCAGCAGTTGTTCGGCCAGGACGCCGCTGCCGGCGCCGAACTCGAACACCGTGCGGCTGTCGGCGGCCACCAAGGCCTGCTGCACCTGGCGCGCCAGGGCCTGGCCGAACAGCGGCGAGAGTTCGGGGGCGGTGGTGAAGTCGCTGCCACCGGCCGGGCCGGGGCCGAACACGGCGGCGCCGCGGTTGTAGTAACCCAGGCCGGGTTCGTACAAAGCCGCGGCCATGAAACGGCTGAAAGGCCACCAGCCGCCGCTGGCCGTGATCTGCGCCGCCACACGCGCGGCCAGCACCGCCGATAATTGCGGGCTGTCGTCGCCGCCCACGGGCGCCCCCTGGGGGCCCGGTTCAGCGGCTTGCTGCAGCGCTGCGGGCATGTTCCCGCTGTTCTCTTCGTGGGCGTTCATCGCCCGATTCTAGGAAGCATGGCCTCCACCCCCTTCGATTCCGCGGCCGCACCACGGCCCGTGGCCCTGGTCACCGGCGCGGCGCGGCGCATTGGCCGCGAGATCGCCCTGCACCTGGCCGCGCGCGGCTGGGACGTGGCCGTGCACCACCGGCAGTCGGCCGCCGACGCCGCCGAGACCGTGGCCGCCGCCCAAGCCCTGGGCGCGCGGGCCCAGGCTTTCGCCGCCGACCTGGCCGACGAAGCCGCCTGCGAAGCCCTGCTGCCGGCCGTGATGGCGGCTTTCGGCCGCGTGGACGCGGTGGTGAACAACGCCTCGCTGTTCGAATACGACGACGTCGCCAGTTTCAGCTACGCCAGCTTGGGCCGCGCCTTCCTGGCCAACACCGGCCCGGCCGTGCTGCTGGCGCGTGCGCTGCACCGCCATGCGCAAGCGCGGGCGGGCCAAGGCGTGGTGGTGAACCTGCTGGACCAGAAGCTGTGGAACCCCAACCCCGACTACCTGGCCTACACGCTGAGCAAGGCCGCGCTGGAAAGCGCCAACACCTTGCTGGCGCAGGCGCTGGCGCCGGTGCTGCGGGTGTGCGGCGTGGCGCCAGGCGTCACGCTGCTTTCGGGTGAAATGAACGACGCCGAGTTCACCGCCTCGCACCGCATGACGCCGCTGCAGCGTTCTTCCACCCCGCAGGACGTGGCGCGCGCCGTGCACTTTCTGCTGGAGTCCCCCGCCATCACCGGCACCACCTTGCTGGTGGACGGTGGCCAGCACCTGCAGGGCCAGGCGCGCGACGTGATGTTCCTCGCGCGCGAACCCAGCCCCACCCCCTCTTCCCCCCCGACGCCCACCAAGGACGCCTGATGCCCAGCCTGCTCACCACCCCCTCACTGCTGGACTGCCGGCGCCTGTTCCTACGCGACTACGCCGTGCAAATCAACATCGGCGTGCACGACTTCGAAAAACAAGGCGTGCAGCGTGTACTGATCAACGTGGACCTGTACGTGCCGTTGGCGCTGTCCACGCCCACCGCCGACGAACTGGACGAAGTGGTGGACTACGACTTCATCCGCCGCAGCATCCAAGAACGTGTGCAGCGTGGCCACATCCAGCTGCAGGAAACGCTGGCCGACGACATCGTGAAGCTGATGCTGGCCCACCCGCGTGTGCGCGCCGTGCGCGTGACCACCGAAAAGCCCGACGTCTACCCCGACTGCGACGCTGTGGGCGTGGAAGTCTTCGGCTTCAAACCCACCGAGCCCACCGCCACTGCCACCGCCCCGGAGGCCGCATGAACGACCTGACCGACCCGGCCCACCTGGCCACCGCTGAAGCCCACAGCGACACCCTGGGCCCCGACGGCCGCCCCTGGCGTGGCCCGCAGGCGCCGGCTGCCGAGCGCACTGAACAGGCGCGCACCGCCGAGCCCGAGGCGCTGGAACACAAGGCCGCCAAGAAGGCGCACGACAAGGCAGCGTTCGAGGCCAACAAGCTGAGCAAGCGCCTGCACCGCCAGGTGGGCCAGGCCATCACCGACTTCAACATGATTGAAGAAGGCGACAAGGTGATGGTGTGTCTGTCGGGTGGCAAGGACAGCTACGCGATGCTGGACATCCTGCTGAACCTGCAAAAGCGCGCGCCGATCAACTTCACGATCGTCGCCGTGAACCTGGACCAGAAGCAGCCAGGTTTCCCGGCCGAGGTGCTGCCGCGTTACCTGGACGGCATCGGTGTGGACTACCACATCGAAAACCAGGACACCTACAGCATCGTCAAGAGCATCATCCCCGAAGGCAAGACCATGTGCAGCCTGTGCTCGCGGCTGCGCCGGGGCATCCTGTACCGCGTGGCGGGTGAGTTGGGTGCCACGAAGATCGCGCTGGGCCACCACCGCGACGACATGGTGGTGACGCTGCTGATGAACATGTTCTTCGGCAGCCGGCTGAAGGGCATGCCGCCCAAGCTGGTCAGCGACGACGGCAAGAATGTGGTGATCCGCCCGCTCGCCTACGTGGCCGAGACCGACCTGGAAAAGTGGGCCGTGCACCGGCAGTTCCCCATCATCCCCTGCACGCTGTGCGGCAGCCAGGACAACCTGCAGCGCGTGCTGGTCAAGAAGATGGTGCGCGAATGGGAAAAGCAGTACCCCGGCCGCACCGACAACATGCTGACGGCCATGGGCTCGGTGGTGCCTTCGCACCTGATGGACCGGAACCTTTTCCCGTTCACCACCGTCAAAGCCACGGGGGTGGCCAGCGCAGACGGTGACATCGCTTTCGACGAAGAGCCTTGCGCACCACCCACTTTGCCAGGCAGCATTCAGATCGCCCGCGCCGACCACCCGCACGGCGAGAGCGACGACTGAGAAGCCGCGAACGAACCAGGAGCCCACCATGCAGCGCACCGCCACCTTCAGCAACACCAACGCCGCCACGCTGGGCCAGCCCACGCGCCGCGCCCTGGGCCTGGCCGTGCTGGGCGCGGCCGCGCTGTTGGCAGGCTGCAGCACGCTGCGCACCGTGACCAGCGAGGTGCGCAGCTACGGTGAATGGCCGGCCGGCCGCGCCACCGGCAGCTATGCCTTCGACCGCCTGCCCTCGCAACAGCTGGCGGGCTCGCCCCAGGCCAAGAACGCCGAGAAGCTGGAGCAGGCCGCCGCCGCGGCGCTGAAG
>JBKCUM010000030.1:0-5861 GCA_046318395.1 Rubrivivax sp. | reverse complement strand
CGAGAGTTCTTCGCCCAGGCCCAAGGCCGCGGCTTGTTCACGCAGCCGGTGGGCGTGTTCGGCCTGCAACCAGCGCCGGGCCTGCGCACGCTGCAGGGCCTCGGGGCTGCGGTCTTCGCCGCTGGGGGGATCGCTGGGGTTGGATCGCACGGGGCCCATCCTAGTGCCTGCAGGCCAGACCCAGGCGGCTGGCCCCTGCTGACTTGGGGATGGTCAGGCGCAAGCTGGGCTGCAACGCCGCCAGCACGGCGCCCCAGCTTCAGCCGGGCTCACACCACCACACGCCGCTTGGCCAGCAGCGCGCGCGCCACGCGCGAGACCGGCGGGCGGCCGACGACCTGGGAGATGGCGGCGCCGGCGTCCACCAGGGCGTCCAGGTCCAGCCCGGTGTGGATGCCCATGCCGTGCAGCATGAAGACCACGTCTTCGGTGGCCACGTTGCCGGTGGCGCCCTTGGCGTAGGGGCAGCCGCCCAGGCCGGCGATGCTGGTGTCAAAGGTGTGCACGCCCAGCTCCAGGCAGGCCAGGATGTTGGCCAGCGCTTGGCCGTAGGTGTCGTGGAAGTGCCCGCTCACCTCGGCCAGTGGGAAGTGTTTCAGGGCCCGTTCCAGCGCCGCCTGGGCGCGGCGCGGTGTGCCCACGCCGATGGTGTCGGCGATGCCGCAGTGCTGCACGCCGATGTCTTTCATCAGCCGCACCACACGCTCGACATCGTCCAGCGGCACCTCGCCCTGGTAAGGGCAGCCCAGGGCGCAGGACACGGCCGCGCGCACCTTCACGCCGGCCGCCCGCGCAGCGGCCACCACCGGCGCAAAACGTTCGATGCTCTCGGCGATGCTGCAGTTGATGTTCTTCTGGCTGAAGGCCTCGCTGGCGGCGCCGAACACCACCACCTCGTCGGGCCGCGTCAGCAGCGCGGCTTCCAGGCCTTTCAGGTTGGGTGTCAGCACCGAATAACGCACGCCGGGCTGGCGCTGCACGCCGGCCATCACCTCGGCGTTGTCGGCCATCTGCGGCACCCATTTGGGGCTGACAAAACTGGTGACCTCGATCTCGCGGCAGCCGGCGGCCTGCAGGCGGTGCACCAGGTCCACCTTCTGCGCGGCGCTGACGGGCGTGGCTTCGTTTTGCAGGCCGTCGCGCGGGCCCACTTCCACCAGGGTGACGTGTTCAGGGAACATGCGGTTTTTCCTCTCCATCAATGACGCCAAGCGCCCGGTGTGCCCCTTGTGGGGGATGCGCGCCGGGGCCGCCGCGGCCGACACTGGCGGCGCCATGAACGCCCACAGCCAGCGCCTCTTCCGCATCACCTGCCGCCTGCAGCAACTGCTGCTGCGCGAGTTTGGCACCACCATCGACGTGCGTCGCACGATGAACGACGAGCGCTACGCCCGCGACGTGCTGCTGGTGTGCGACGCGCGCCCGGGCACCGACCTGTTTTCGCTGGCCCTGCACTTCCGCCGCGAGCGCACGGCGCGCGACGAGCACCTGGCCCAGCACGGGCTGGACATCCCGCTGGAAGACAGCGTGTGGCCCGACAGCCGTGGCGGCAGCAGCGGCCGCAGCGGTTTCGGCCACAGCGTGCTGGGCGCCGGCAGCGGCCTGGCCAGCCGGTTCAACAGCACCTTCGGCAGCCTGTTCGGCACCGACGCCGACTACCAGGTGCCCCCGGCCCTGCTGGCCGCACCGGCCACCCAGGCCACGCGCGCGGCCTGGTACTCGCCGGCCCGCTGGCTGGGCCGCTGACAAGGGTCGAAATACCCTGCTGCGCGGGCCACGGGCGCCGCTCTCAGCGTTCACTTCACTCCGCCAGCTTCAGCAGCTCACCGCCTTCGGCCACGGGGTCGCCCACGGCGTACAGCAGTTCGGCCACGGTGCCGTCGCGCGGGGCGGTCAGCGTGTGTTCCATCTTCATGGCCTCCATCACGGCCACCGGCTGGCCACGCTTCACCGCCTGGCCGGCGGCCACCATGAAGGCCACCACCTTGCCCGGCATGGGCGCGGTCAGGCGGCCACCTTCGGCGGCGCCGTCGGCGGCATGGGCGATGGGGTCGACTTCGGCGACCAGCGCGCTGCCGCTGGCGGCAAACACGCCGAAACGTTCGCCCAGGGCGTGCACGGTCAGCGTCTGGCGCTGGTCACCCAGCTGCACATCGTGGCGGCCGGCGCCCAACGCGCGGGCCTGCAGGGGCCAGCTGTCGGTGCCGATCAGCAGCCGCGTGCCACCGTCGTGCTGGCGCTGCACGCGCACGGTGTGGCGTTCGCCAGCCACCTCCAGGTCCACACGCCGCTGGGCGCCGCCGTGCAGGCGCCAGCCGCTGCGGTGGCTCCAGGGGTCGGCGCCGGCCAGGGCCTGTTCGGCGGCCAGTTGCGCCGCCAGCACACCGGCCGCGGCCCAGGCCAGCGGCAGCGGTGGCGCGTTGAACAGGGCTTCGCGCTCGCGTCCGATCAGCGCGGTGTCCAGGTCGGCGGTGGCGAAAGCGCGGCTGTTCACCACGCGGCGCAAGAAGGCCACGTTGGTGTGCAGGCCCATCAGGTGGGTGTCGCGCAGCGCCGCGTCCAGCCGCGCCAGCGCCTGCGCCCGGTCGGCGCCCCAGACGATGAGCTTGGCGACCATGGAGTCGTAGTACGGCGTGATGGTGTCGCCTTCGCCGAAGCCGCTGTCCACCCGCGGCTGTTCGTCGCTGCGCTGAAAGGCCACGTGGGCCGGCCAGCGCGCCACGCCCAGCGTGCCGGTGGCGGGCAGGAAGTTGGCGTCGGGGTTTTCGGCGCAGATGCGCGCTTCGATGGCGTGGCCGCGGCGCGTCAGCTCGTGTTGCTGCAGCGGCAGCGGCTCGCCGCTGGCCACACGCAGCTGCCATTCCACCAGGTCCAGGCCGGTGATGGCTTCGGTGACCGGGTGCTCCACCTGCAGCCGCGTGTTCATTTCCATGAAGTAGAAGTGCAGGTCGCCGTCGTCGCGTTCTTCGGCGATGAACTCCACCGTGCCGGCGCCCACATAACCCACGGCCTGTGCGGCGGCCACGGCGGCCGCGCCCATGGCGGCGCGGCGTGTTTCGCTCAGGCCCGGGGCCGGGGCTTCTTCCAGCACCTTCTGGTGGCGGCGCTGCACGGAACAGTCGCGCTCGAACAGGTGGATGCAGCGGCCCTGGCTGTCGCCGAAGACCTGGATCTCGATGTGCCGCGGCTTCAGCACATAACGCTCCACCAGCACGTGCGCGTCGCCAAAGCTGGCCTGGGCCTCGCGCTGGCAGCTGGCCAGGGCGGCGGCGAAGTCTTCGGCGCGGTCCACACGGCGCATGCCTTTGCCACCCCCGCCCGCGCTGGCCTTGATGAGCACGGGGTAGCCGATGCGCGCGGCCTCGCGCGCCAGCAGGGCCGGGTCGTTGTCTTCGCCGTGGTAACCGGGCACCAGGGGCACACCGGCTTTTTCCATCAGCGACTTCGCGGCCGACTTGCTGCCCATGGCGGCGATGGCCGAGGCCGGCGGGCCGATGAAGGCGATGCCGGCGGCTTCACAGGCCTGGGCGAAGGCTTCGTTCTCGCTGAGGAAGCCGTAGCCCGGGTGCACGGCCTGTGCCCCCGTGGCCTGGGCCGCGGCCAGGATGCGTTCCCACTGCAGGTAGCTGTCGCGCGGCGCCGGACCGCCGATGTGGACCCGTTCGTCGCACAGGTGCACGTGGCGGGCTTGCGCGTCGGCGTCGCTGTAGACGGCCACGGTCTGCACGCCCAGGCGGCGCGCGGTGGTGGCCACCCGGCAGGCGATCTCTCCGCGGTTGGCGATGAGGATCTTCTTGAACATGCGGTGCTCTCTTCTCGACAGGCTAGGTTCAGGGGGCCCAGACGACCTGGTCGTCCACGGCGTACAAACGGCAGGGCTGGCCGCGCGTGCGCTGGCACCAGCCCAGGGCGCGGCCCAGCGCCCAGTCGCCCCGGGCCACGCCCCAGGCGCCTTGCGGGCCGATGGCCAGGGCCCGCGGCGGGGCCATCGCCAGGAAACGGCGCAGCGCTGCCTCGCGCCGCGCGGTGGGCAAAGGCAGGGCATCGGCCCGGTCCAGCGTGGCGAAGGCGCTGGGCGGCGGGCGTGGCACGGTGCCCGGCTGGCGGAAGCCGGCTTCGGCCAGGAAGGTTTCGACCAAGGGCACCCAGCGGTCCATGTCCACGCCCATGCCGGCGTGGCCGTCTTCGCCCACGGCCGGCAGTTGGTGGAACTGCAGCGGCGCGCCGCCTTCACGCCAGGCTTGGGCCCAGCGCAGTGGCCAGTCGGCGCCCCAGTAGCGGTCGTTCAACCAGTACAGCCACAGCATGGGCAGGGCCGCCGGGGCCGCGGCGGCCGACTGCGCGCGCCACAGCTGCGCGATGGCGCGTGGCGCACAGGGGTCGCCTGGTCGGGTGATGGGGTTGCCCGTGGCGCCGCCCACGAAGTTGATGGCCGCCACCAAACCGGGCGGGCGGCTTGCGGCCACGGCCAGCGTGGTGAACCCACCCACCGAGGCACCGGCCACCACCCAGCGTTCGGCGTTCACCCAGGGCTGTTGCCGCGCCCAGGCCACGGCGGCCAGCACCTGGCTGGCGGCGGCTTCGGCCACGGGTTCCAGGCGCACGCGGTCGCAGGGGCCTGAGGCTTCGGGGTCGAAGTCGCCCACGGTGTCGCCGTAGCCCAGTCGGGTGGGCACCAGCACCGCAAAACCCTTGGCCACGAAGTAGCGCGCCTGCGGCTCGAAGCGCTGGCGCCCCTGGGTGGCGCGCTGTTCGGCCGGGCCGCGGCCATGGTTCAGCACCAGCAGCGGAAAGGGCCCGGCCCCGGCGGGCCTGAAGCTGGTGAGCGCGATGTCGCGCGTGACCTCGCGGCCGTAGGCGTCACGCACGGTGACGGGCAGGCGGTGCACGGCTTCGTGCAGGTCGGCGGCCAGGCCGGTGGGTCCGGCGGCCGCGGGGGTGTCGGTGGTTTCAGGCGCGGGCAGCACCACGGCGGCTTCGGCCGCCCGGTCTGCGGCAGACGCTGCGCTGGCCGGGCGCGGCGCGGCGTCCACCCCATCGGCCACGCCCTGCGCCGACACCAGGGTGGCCGCCAAGCACAGCCCCACCCAGCAGCCCCCACGCCAAGCCCCTGCACGGCGGCGGTGCGCCGGGGCGGTGGCCCTGGGGTTGTGGCGGATGAAACGGCGCATGGGGGGTGGACGGGTGGTGCTGAAGGCCGGTGACGGCAGTGACCGGTGCGCGCCTCAGCCGCGCCAGGCCGGCTCGCGCTTGCCCAAGAAAGCCGCCACACCTTCGCGGCCTTCTTCGCTGGCGCGGATGTCGGCGATGCGGCGCGCGGTGTCGTCGCGCAGCGCGGCGTCGATGGGCCGGTCGGCCAGGTCTTGCACCAGGCGTTTGCAGGCTTTGACCGCGGCCGGACCGTTGGCCACCAGGGCGGCCACCAGCTCGGCCACCTGGGCGTCCAGCGCATCGGGTGGCACGCAGGCGTGCACGAAGCCCAGGGCCTGGGCCTGGGTGGCGCTGAAACGTTCGGCGGTGATGAAGTAGCGCCGCGAGGCCTGTTCGCCCAGCGCCTTCAACACGTAGGGGCCGATGGTGGCCGGCAGCAGGCCCAGGCGCGCTTCGCTGAGGCAGAAGTGCACACCCTCGGCGGCCACCAGCACGTCGCACACGGCGGCCAAGCCCACGCCGCCGGCATAACAGTCGCCGTGCACGCGGCCCACGATGGGCACGGGGCAGCTGTACAGCGTCCACAACATCTGCGCCAGGCCGCTGGCGTCGGCGTGGTTCTCGGCCCAGCTGTAGCCGGCCATGGCCTTCATCCAGTTCAGGTCGGCGCCGGCACAAAAGGCCTTGCCATGGCCGCCCAGCACGATGGC
>JBKCUM010000029.1:0-12941 GCA_046318395.1 Rubrivivax sp. | reverse complement strand
TAAGCGTTTGCCAAAACACGCTAACGCATCACGTCCCGCGCCGCCTATCGGTTTGGCGTCCACAAACAAAAACGCCCCGATGGTTCAGGGCGTTTTGCTGACGGTGGCCGTTGCAGCCGTTTTGACACGGACTGCGCAGGGCGCCGTTGGGGTGCTCGGGCCGTGGCCCGCGCCAGCGTGGACAGTTCAGCGCATCACAGCTTGGCGCTGACCCAGGCCAGCACCCCACCCAGCGCCGCCGGCAGGGCCGCGGCGTCGGTGCCACCGGCCATGGCCAGGTCGGGCTTGCCGCCGCCCTTGCCGCCCACTTGTTGGGCCACAAAGTTCACCAGCTCGCCGGCTTTCACCTTGCCCATCTGGTCGGCGGTGACGCCCGCGGCCAGCTGCACCTTGCCACCGTCCACCACGGCCAGCACGATGGCCGCGCTCTTCAGCTTGTTCTTCAGCTGGTCCATGGTTTCGCGCAGGGCTTTGGCGTCGGCGCCTTGCAGCGTGGCGGCCAGCACCTTCACGCCGTTCACGTCCACGGCCTGGGCCACCAACTCGTCGCCCTGGGCGCTGGCCAGCTTGCTCTTCAGCGCGGTCAGCTCTTTTTCCAGGCTGCGCACCTGGTCCAGCACGCCCTGCACACGGGCCGGCACTTCGGCCGGCGTGGCCTTCAGCGTGCCGGCCAGGCCGTTCACGGTGCCTTCCAGCTGTTGCAGGTAGGCCAGGGCGTTGTCGCCGGTCACGGCTTCCACGCGGCGCACGCCCGCGGCCACGCCGCTTTCAGCGACGATCTTGAACAGGCCGATGTCGCCCGTGGCCTTCACGTGCGTGCCACCGCACAGTTCTTTGCTGCTGCCGATGCTCAGCACGCGCACGGTCTCGCCGTACTTTTCGCCGAACAGCATCATCGCGCCGCTGTTCTGCGCGGCTTCCAGCGCCATCACCTCGGCGTTAGCGGCCGCGTTGGCCAGCACCTCGGCGTTCACCAGCGCTTCGACTTGGCGGATCTGCTCGTCCGTCATCGGCGCGTTGTGCGCGAAGTCGAAACGCGTGCGTTCGGCATTCACCAGGCTGCCCTTTTGCTGCACGTGGCCGCCCAACACTTCGCGCAGGGCCTTGTGCATCAAATGGGTGGCGCTGTGGTTGCGCACGGTCTTGGCGCGCTGTTCGGCGTTCACCTTGGCGGCGAAGCTGTCGCCCACCTTCAGCTCGCCTTCCACCACACGGCCCTGGTGGCCGAACACATCGGCCTGGATCTTGGTGGTGTCTTCCACCACCACCCGGGCCACGGCGTTGCGCAGCTCGCCGGTGTCGCCGGCCTGGCCGCCGCTTTCGGCGTAGAAGGGCGTGTGGTCCAGCACCACCACCACGTCGTCGCCGGCGCGGGCGCTCTGCACCGGCGCGCCGTCGATGTACAGCGCGGTGACGCGGCTGGTCTCGCACTGCAGGTGTTCGTAGCCGTGGAAGGCCGTGGGCACGCCTTCGTAGGCCAGGCCGGCGGCCATCTTGAACTTGCCGGCGGCCCGCGCTTGTTCACGCTGGCGGTTCATGGCGGCGTTGAAGCCGGCTTCGTCCACCGTGACACCGCGCTCGCGGCACACGTCGCCTGTCAGGTCCACCGGGAAGCCGAAGGTGTCGTGCAGTTTGAAGGCGGTCTCGCCGTCGATGACCTTCACGCCCTTGGCCAGTTCACCTTCCAGGATCTCCATGCCGGTGTGGATGGTCTGGAAGAAACGTTCTTCTTCGGTCTTCAGCACGGCCGTCACCGTGGACGCGGCCTTGCGCAGCTCGGGGTAGGCGCCGCCCATTTCGGCGTCCAGCGCCGCCACCAGGGTGTGGAAGAAAGGCTTGCGCGCGCCCAGCTTGTAGCCGTGGCGGATGGCGCGGCGCGCGATGCGGCGCAGCACATAACCGCGGCCTTCGTTGCCGGGGATCACGCCGTCGGTGACGGTGAAGCTGCAGGCGCGGATGTGGTCGGCGATGACCTTCAGGCTGGGGCTGCTGGCGTCGCAGTCGCCGGCACCGGCCGCGTCCACCGCGGCCTTGGCCGCGGCCAGCAGGTGGGCGAAGGTGTCGATCTCGTAGTTGCTGTGCACGTGCTGCAGCACGGCGGCCAGGCGCTCCAGGCCCATGCCGGTGTCCACGCTGGGCTTGGGCAGTTTGTGCATCACACCGTCTTCGGTGCGGTTGAACTGCATGAAGACGTTGTTCCAGATCTCGATGTAGCGGTCGCCGTCTTGTTCGGCGCTGCCCGGGGGGCCGCCGGCCACTTCGGGGCCGTGGTCGAAGAAGATCTCGCTGCAGGGGCCGCAGGGGCCGGTGTCGCCCATCATCCAGAAGTTGTCGGACATGTAGCGGCCGCCCTTGTTGTCGCCGATGCGCACGATGCGCTCGGCGGGCAGGCCGATGTCCTTCAACCAGATGTCGTAAGCCTCGTCGTCTTCGGCGTACACCGTGGCCCACAGCTTGTCGGCCGGCAGCTTGAAGTGCACGGTCAACAGTTCCCAGGCGTAAGCAATGGCGTCCTTCTTGAAATAGTCGCCGAAGCTGAAGTTGCCCAGCATCTCGAAGAAGGTGTGGTGGCGCGCGGTGTAGCCGACGTTGTCCAGGTCGTTGTGCTTGCCGCCGGCGCGGATGCACTTCTGGCTGGTCGTGGCGCGGCTGTAGGGGCGCTTGTCGAAGCCCAGGAACACGTCCTTGAACTGGTTCATGCCCGCGTTGGTGAACAGCAGCGTGGGGTCGTCACCGGGCACCACGGGCGAGCTGGCCACGATCTGGTGGCCCTTGCTCTCGAAGTACTTCAGGAAGGTGGCACGGATCTCGTTGGCTTTCATGCGCGGGGCTCTCGAAGGTGGGGCCTGGGTAGGGGGCGGGCGGTCGAACGGACAGCTGGGCCGGTGGGCCGGTTCGCCAGTGCGTGCCACCCAGTGCACACACAGACGCGGTCAGCGCCGACCCAAAAGCCCTTGATTTTAGCCGCAGGGCTCTGCCCGGCCTGGCCGCGGACAGCCGTTGAACAAGGGCGATAAAGTCGGCGTTCTTTCTTGCCACCGCGGCCCTGGCGCCGCCCGGACCGCACCATGGACACGCCCACCCCCGAAGCCGTCTCGCCGTTGTCGCTGCTGAAAGACCCTGGCCTGCTGAAGACCGACGGCCTGGTCAACGGCGAATGGGTCACGGGCACCGGCGGCGCCGCACGCTTCGCCGTGACCGACCCCGCCACCGGCCAAGCGCTGGCGCGTGTGGCCAACCTGGGCCCGGTGGACGCGGCCGCGGCCATTTCTGCCGCTGAGAAGGCCTACGGCCCCTGGCGCAGCAAGACCGCCAAGGAACGCGCCGCGGTGATGATGCGCTGGTTCCAGCTGCTGCACGCCCACGCCGACGACCTGGCGCGCATCATGACGGCCGAACAGGGCAAGCCCCTGACCGAAGCGCGTGGTGAGGTGCTGTACGGCGCCAGCTTCATCGAGTGGTTCGCGGAAGAAGCGCGGCGCGTGTACGGCGAGACCATCCCCACCACCGACCCCAACAAGCGCTATCTCGTCATCAAACAGCCCATTGGCGTCTGCGCGGCCATCACGCCCTGGAACTTCCCCATCGCGATGATCACGCGCAAGGTGGCGCCGGCCCTGGCCGCGGGCTGCCCGGTGGTCATCAAACCCGCCGAACAAACGCCGCTGAGCGCGCTGGCCGTGGCCGAACTGGCGCAGCGCGCCGGCATGCCCGCCGGCGTGCTGAACGTGCTGTGCGCCGACAGCGAACAAAGCATCGAAATCGGCCGCGTGCTGTGCACCAGCGACGTGGTGCGCCACCTGTCGTTCACCGGCAGCACCGAGGTGGGCCGCATCCTGGCGGCGCAGTGCGCTTCCACCATCAAGAAGCTGAGCCTGGAGCTCGGCGGCAACGCGCCCTTCATCGTCTTCGACGACGCCGACCTGGACAGCGCCGTGGAAGGCGCGATGGTCAGCAAGTACCGCAACGCCGGCCAGACCTGCGTGTGCGCAAACCGCCTGTACGTGCAGGCCGGTGTGTACGACGCGTTCGTGGAAAAACTGGCGGCGCGCACGCAGGCCATCCAGGTGGGCAACGGCTTCGAGGCCGGTGTGACCCAGGGCCCGCTGATCGACGACGACGCCGTGACCAAGGTGGAAAGCCACGTGGCCGACGCACTGGCCAAAGGCGCACGCCTGGTGGCCGGCGGCGCCCGCGACAGCGCCCGCGGCGAACGCTTCTTCACGCCCACGGTGCTGGCCGACGTGACATCCGAGATGTTGTGCGCCAAGGAAGAAACCTTCGGCCCGGTGGCGCCGGTGTTCCGCTTCGAGACCGAAGCCGAGGCCATTGCCGCGGCCAACGCCACGGAGTTCGGCCTGGCCAGCTACTTCTACAGCCGCGACATCGGCCGCATCTTCCGCGTGGGCGAAGCGCTGGAGTACGGCATGGTGGGCGTCAACACCGGCCTCATCAGCACGGCCGAAGTGCCTTTCGGCGGCGTGAAACAAAGCGGCCTGGGCCGCGAAGGCGCGCGTCAGGGCCTGGACGACTACGTGGAGCTGAAGTACCTGTGCCTGGGCGACGTGTTGAAGTGACAGCCCGCCCGGCAGGCCCGCGCAGGGCCGGCAGCGGGGGCTAAGCCTCGTCGTCGTTGGCCGCGGCGTGGGCGCCGCGGTCGGCGCGGTGCGCCAAGCCGGTCTGGCCCACGGTGGCCACCTGGGCGGCCTGGCCCAAGGCGCGGCGCAGCAGGCTGTCGGCGTCTTTGCCGTGTTCGGGGTAACTGGCCAGGCCGGCGCTGATGGCCAGCGTGTGCGCGCGGCCCGTCACCTTGAAGGGTTGGGCCAGCGACTGCGCCATCTTCTGCATCACCCGCTCGCCGTCCAACGGCGAATCGATCCAGGCCAGCAGCACGGCAAAAGCGTCACCGCCCAGCGAGGCCACCACGTCGCTGGCGCGCAGCGCAGAACGCAGGCGCACGGCGGCCTTGCGGCGCAGCACGTTGGCAGCTTCGGTGCCGGCGGAGTCGGCCAGCCGCACCAGGCCTTCCAGGCGCAGCACGATCAGCGCCATCGGCGCCGGTTCGCGCTCGCGCAGCGCCAGCAGGTGCGTCATGTGCTCCAGCAGCTGCGCGTGGTTGGGCAGGCCGGTGGAGAGGTCGGTGGCGTAGGCCTTGCGCGCCGCCTGTTCGATGCGCTTGCGTTCGATGGACAGCCGGATGGCGCGCGCCATGGCCGCGTCGCTGCCCTGGGCCAGGGCCGGCGGCAGCACGTCTTGCACGCCCAGTTGCATCAGCTTCACCGCAGCCTCGGTGTCGCCGTCGGCTTCCACCAGCACGGCGGCGTCCAACACCGCGTGCACCAGGGCCGGCCACAGCAACAAGGCGGCGGGATCGGCGGTTTCGATCAGCAGTGCGTGGTGGGCCTGCTCACGCAGGCGCGCCGCGGCGTCGTCCAGCGAGGCGCAGCTGTGGCATTCAAAAGCCGGGCCCAGGGCTTTCAGCAAGCCAGGGCGGAAACCAGGAACACACAGTACGCGGAACTCGACAGCCATGCGGTACCTGCCCGGTCAAGGAAAACACCTGCGGGCCGGCAAAGCAGCCCTTTCCTGCATTCTGCAACAGGGCCGCATTGCCACCGGGCGTGAAAAAGGGACCTGGTCAGGTCCCTGGTTTCTGGCCAACACCGAATGGGCGCAAGGCCAAGCAACTGGAGCGGGTGAAGGGAATCGAACCCTCGTATGAAGCTTGGGAAGCTGCCGTTCTACCATTGAACTACACCCGCAGCGGCCGCGAGTGTATGCGATTGGCGGACCACCGGCCCGCCACCGCGGTGCAGGGCCTCAGCTGCCGAAGGGGCGCTTCAGGCGCAGCATCAGGCGCATGGTTTCCAGCTGCGAGTGCAGTTCCAGCATCTGCTCCTTCAGGTCCTGCAGGCGCTGCATCTGCTGCACCGTGGCCAGGCTGGGCGTGGTGGTGGGCTCGGGGCGGTGGTGGGGTTGCGGCGTGTCCATGCCCCCAATGTCCGCCTGGAGCCCCCAGGCTTCAACCCCGCAAGCCGGGGCCACACACCACCCGTTTGCTGGGGATGCACCGCGCCCAGCGCCGCCGGCCGCCGCGCCAGGTGCGGCGGCAGCGGCACCTCGCTACACTGCGCGCCCCATGCCGAACACCGCACCACCCCCCTCCCCCGCCGAAGACGGCCTGCCGCCCACCGAGGCCGGCACCGAAGCGCGCCCCGCCGCCGGCGACAGCGCCGACGCCACGGTGCAGCACCGCCCGGTGCGCAGTTTTGTGGTGCGCGCCGGCCGCATGGGCACGGGCCAGATCAAGGCGCTGGCCGAACTGGGCCCGCAGTTTGTGCTGCCCTACACCGGCCAGCCGCTGGACACCGCCGCGGTGTTCGGCCGCACGGCCCCGCTGGTGCTGGAGATCGGCTTCGGCATGGGCGGCCCCACGGCCCAGGTGGCCGCGGCCGCGCCGGGCACCGATTTCATAGGCGTGGAGGTGCACGAACCCGGCGTGGGCGCGCTGTTGAAGCTGATCGGCGAACAAGGCCTGCGCAACATCCGCATCTTCCAGCACGACGCCGTGGAGGTGCTGCGCGAGATGCTGGCCCCGGGCTCGCTGGCCGGCGTGCACATCTGGTTCCCCGACCCCTGGCACAAGAAGCGCCACCACAAGCGCCGGCTGATCCAGCCCGAGTTCGTGGAACTGCTGAGCAGCCGCCTGCGCCCCGGCGGTTACCTGCACCTGGCCACCGACTGGCAGCCCTACGCCGAGCAGATGCTGGAAGTCCTGAGCGCCAGCCCCAGCCTGGTGAACACCGCCGAAGGCTACGCGCCGCAGCCAGCCTGGCGGCCGCTGACCAAGTTCGAGAACCGCGGCCTGAAGCTGGGCCACGGCGTGTGGGACCTGGTGTTCAAGCGGCCGGCCTGAGCCGCATGCACCGCTGAACCCGCCCCACGCCACCGGCGCGGGGCGCCCGTACCGTCGTTCAGGCCGACCAGTTCACCACGCCGGTCCAGGCCGTCAGCAGCACGATCAAGCCGAACACGATGCGGTACCACGCGAACAGCGTGAAGTCGTGGGTGCTGACGTAGCGGATCAACCAGCGGATGCACAGCAGCGCGCTGAAGAACGCCATCACCGAGCCCACCAGGAACATCGGCAGGTCGCCCCAGTGCAGCGCGTCGCGCTGCTTCAGCACCGAGTAGGCGCCAGCGCCCATCAGCGTGGGGATGCCCAGGTAGAAGCTGAACTCGGTGGCGGCCTTGCGCGACAGGCCCAGCACCATGCCACCGATGATGGTGGCACCCGATCGGCTGGTGCCGGGCACCAGGGCCAGACACTGGATCAGGCCCACCTTCAGCGCGTCCAGCGGGCCCATGTCGTCCACGGTCTCCACGCGGGCGCGGCGGCTGCCTTGCAGGTCCATGTCGCCGAACTGTCGGCGGTGGCGGCGCTCCACCCACAGGATGATCAGCCCGCCCACGATGAAGGCCGTGGCCACCGGCACCGGGTGGAACAGGTGGGCCTTCACCAGCTTGCCAAAGGCCAGGCCCAGCACCACGGCGGGCACGAAGGCGATCAGCACGTTCAGCGCAAAACGCCGCGCCACCGGGTCGCCACGGCCCAGACCGCTGACCGTGCGGCCCAGGCGCTGGCGGTATTCCCAGATGACAGCGAACATGGCGCCGGTCTGGATGGCGATCTCGAAGACCTTGGCCGTTTCACCGGTGAAGTTCAGCAGCGAACCGGCCAGGATCAGGTGGCCGGTGGACGAAATGGGCAGGAACTCGGTCAGGCCCTCCACAACGCCCATCAGGGCGGCTTTCAGCAACAGCAAGGTGTCCAAATCGGGCCTGTTCTTTCCATGGCGGTGGTCTTGGGCCGCGGATGATACGGGTCGGCCGTGGTGACCCCGCCGGGCCGCCGCCTTGCCGCCACCCCCCGGATTGACTACATTACTGACCAACCAGTCAGTAACGCCCGCCGTGCCCGACAGCCCCCGCCAACGCCGCAAAGAAACCCGCCCGCAAGAACTGCTGGACGCGGCGCTGAGCCTGTTCGTCGAAAAGGGCTTCGCCGCCACGCGCAGTGAAGAGGTGGCGCGCGCGGCCGGCGTCAGCAAAGGCACGCTGTACCTGTACTACCCCAGCAAGGAAGAACTGTTCAAGGCGGTGGTGAGACAGAACCTGTCGAACCTGATCGCCGAAGGCCGCGAGATGGCCGCCGCTTTCGAGGGCAGCACCCCCGACCTGCTGGTGGTGCTGATGCGCACCTGGTGGGAGCGCACCGGGCAGAACCAGGCCGCCGGCATCCACAAGGTGGTGCTGGCCGAGGTGCGCAACTTCCCCGACCTGGCGCAGTTCTATGCCGACGAGGTCATCATGCCCGCCGACCAACTGTTCTCGGGCGTGGTGCAGCGTGGCATCGACCGCGGCGAGTTCAGGCCGCTGCCGGTGCACGAAGTGGCGCACGCGCTGATCGCGCCCATGATCTTCCACGCGCTGCAGAAGCATTCCTTCGGCGCCTGCCCGGTAGAGCTGTGCCACCAGATCGACCCCGAAGCCGTGCTGCGCACGCAGCTGGACATCACCCTGAACGGCCTGCGCACGCCGGGTCAGCAACCACCATGAGCCTGCCATGAACCGCCGCACCCGCTGGGCCCTGGGCCTGTTGACCCTGGCGCTGCTGGTGGCCGCCGGCGCCCGCTTGGTGAAAGCGCGCCAGGCCAAGACCGCGGCCGCCGCCAGCGCGGCCAGCGCCCCGGTGGCGCCGCTGTCGCTGACCGCCGGCGATGTGGCCCGCGCCCAGCGCGTGGCGCTGGCGGCGCAACTGCAGGTGAACGGCAGCCTGAAAGCCGCCGACAGCGCGCTGGTGAAGGCCAAGGTGGCGGCTGAACTGCAGAAGCTGACGGTGCGCGAAGGCGACCGCGTCAGCGCCGGCCAATTGCTGGGCCAGCTGGACGACACCGAAGCCCGCCTGCGCGTGAAGCAGGCCGAGGACAACGCCGCCGCGGCACGGGCCCAGTTGGACACCGCCCAGCGCACGCTGGCCAACAACCGCGCCCTGGTGGGCCAGGGTTTCATCAGCCAGACCGCGCTGGACACGGCGCAGAACGCCGTCAACGGCGCCCAGGCCAGCCTGCAGGCCGCCCAGGCCGCCGCCGACCTGGCCCGCAAGGCGCTGAAGGACACCGAGGTGCGCGCGCCCATCGCCGGCCTGGTGGCGCAGCGCCTGGCCCAGCCTGGTGAGCGTGTGGCGCTGGACGCGCGGCTGGTGGAAATCGTCGACCTGAGCCGCCTGGAACTGGAAGCCGCCGTGCCGCCCGAAGACGTGTTGGCGCTGCGTGTGGGCCAAAGCGCCCAGGTGCAGGTGGACGGCCTGGCCGCGCCGCTGGCCGCCACGGTGCAGCGCATCAGCCCCACGGCGCAGAGCGGCTCGCGCAGCGTGCTGACCTACCTGCGCCTGCCCGCCGAAGCCGCCAGCTTGGGCCTGCGCCAGGGCCTGTTCGCCCGCGCCCGCGTGGACCTGGCCAGCGCGCCGGCCCTGGTGGTGCCGGCCAGCGCCGTGCGCGTGGACCAGGCCAAGCCCACCGTGCTGGTGGTGGAAGCCGGCGTGGTGCGCGCCCTGGCCGTCACCACCGGCCGCCGTGGCCAGGCCCGGCTGGCCGGCGACGCCCCGGCGGAAGAGGCGGTGGAAGTGCTGAGCGGCGTGGCCGAAGGCGCCACCGTGCTGCGCGGCAGCGTGGGCGCCCTGCGCGCAGGCACTGCCGTGCGGCTGCCCGCGGCCCCGAGCGCCAGCCCCGCGGCCTCGGCCCGCTGAACCCACACCGGCGCCGCAACCATGTGGTTCACCCGCGTATCCATCGCCAACCCGGTGCTGGCCACCATGGTGATGCTGGCCTTCGTGGTGCTGGGTTTGTTCAGCTACCAGCGCCTGTCGGTGGACCAGTTCCCCAACATCGACTTCCCCACCGTCGTGGTGTCCATGGACTACCCCGGCGCCAGCCCCGAGATCGTCGAGGCCGAGGTCACGAAGAAGGTCGAAGAGGCCGTCAACACCGTGGCCGGCATCAGCGCGCTGTCTTCGCGCAGTTATGAAGGCGCCTCGGTGGTCATCGTCGAGTTCAACCTCGACGTGGACGGCCGCAAAGCCGCCGAAGACGTGCGCGAGAAGGTGGCGCTGATCCGCCCCAACCTGCGCGACGAGGTGAAGGAACCCCGCATCTCGCGCTTCGACCCCGCCAGCACGCCCATCTTCAACGTGGCCGTGCTGCCCACCGACGGCAGCGTCAGCGCCCAAGAGCTCACCACCTGGGCGCGCCAGGTGCTGCAAAAGCGGCTGGAGAACGTGCGCGGCGTGGGCGCGGTCAGCCTCATCGGCGGTGTGGAACGGCAGATCCACATCCGCCCCAAACCCGCGGCCATGGAAGCCTTCGGCGTGGGCGTGGAGCAGATCAACAGCGCACTGCGCAGCGAGAACCAGGAACTGCCGTTGGGCGCCCTGCGTTCGGCCGAACAGGAACGCGTGGTGCAGGTGAACGCGCGGCTGAAAACACCGGCCGATTTCCGCGACATCGTGGTCACGCGCCGCAACGGCCAGGCCGTGAAGCTGGGCCAGCTGGCCGACGTGGTGGACGGCCCGCAAGAGGTGGAAAGCCTGGCGCTCTACAACGGCCAGCGGACCGTGCTGCTCAGCGTGCAAAAGAGCCAGGGCGAAAACACCATCGCCGTGGTGGACGGCCTGAAGGCCGCGCTGGCCGGGGCGGCCAACGTCACGCCACCGGGCATCAAGACCGAGGTCAACCGCGACAACTCGCGCAGCATCCGCGTCAGCGTGGCCAACGTGCAGCGCACGCTGATCGAAGGCGCGGTGCTGACGGTGCTGATCGTCTTCCTGTTCCTGAACAGCTGGCGCAGCACCGTCATCACCGGCCTGACGCTGCCCATCGCGCTGATCGGCACCTTCTTGTTCATGTACATCAGCGGCTTCACCATCAACACCATCACGCTGATGGCGCTGAGCCTGTGCGTGGGCCTGTTGATCGACGACGCCATCGTGGTGCGCGAGAACATCGTGCGCCATGTGCAGATGGGCAAGAGCGCGCACGACGCCGCGCTGGAAGGCACGAACGAGATCGGCCTGGCGGTGCTGGCCACCACGCTGTCCATCGTGGCCGTGTTCCTGCCCATCGGTTTCATGGGCGGCATCGTGGGCAAGTTCTTCCACGAGTTCGGCATCACCATCGTGGCCGCGGTGCTGATCAGCATGTTCGTCAGCTTCACGCTGGACCCCATGCTCAGCAGCGTGTGGCACGACCCCGACGCCCACGGCGTGCGCCAGGGCCCGCCCGTCACGCTGTACGACAAGACCATCGGCCGCGTCACCGGCGCTTTCGACCGCTTCACACAAAGCCTGAGCGACGGCTACCAGGCCGTGCTGGCTTGGAGCCTGGTGCACAAGCACAAGACGTTGGCGGCGGCCGCGGCCACCTTCGTGGGCAGCTTCTTCGTCATCCCGCTGCTGGGCGCTGAATTCGTGCCCAAGGCCGACTTTTCCGAGACGCAGATCAACTTCTACACGCCGGTGGGCAGTTCGCTGGAAGTGACCGAGGCCCGCGCCAAGCAGATCGACGCCGCGCTGCGCGAACTGCCCGAGGTGAAGCACACCGTCACCACCATCAACAGCGGCTTCACGCAGGGCAAGATCTACGGCTCGGTCTACGTGCGCCTGGTGGACCGCAAAGACCGCAGCCGCAGCATCAGCGAGATGGCCGTGCCTTTGCGCCAGCGGCTGGAGCAGGTGCCGGGCATCACCATCACCAACATCGGGCAGACCGACCTGGGCGGTGGCAAGAGCATCCAGTTCTCGGTGCAGGGCACGGACCTGGCTGAACTGCAGCGGCTGTCGTCGCAGATCACCACCGCGCTGGCGAAGATCCCCGGCCTGGTGGACCTGGACACCACGCTGAAACCCGACAAACCCACGGTGGCCGTGGACGTGAAACGCGACGCGGCCTCGGACCTGGGCCTGAACGTCAACGCCCTGGCCAGCAGCCTGCGCACCCTGCTGGCCGGCACCACGGTGGGCAACTGGCGCGCCAGCGACGGCGAGAACTACGACGTGGTGGTGCGCCTGGGCGCCGAACAACGCAGCCGCGAAGCCGACCTGCTGGCCCTGCCACTGGTGGTGCAGGCCGCCGATGGCAGCGTGCGCGTGGTGAAGCTGGCCCAGGTGGCCGAGGTGCGGCCTGGCACCGGCGCCAACCAGATCAACCGCCGCGACCTGAACCGCGAGATCAACATCGACGCCAACGCATTGGGCCGCAGCAGCGGCGAGGTCTCGGCCGACATCCGCCGCGTGCTGGACGGCATGGCTTGGCCACCGGGCTACCGCTACAGCTTCGGCGGCAGCACCAAGAACATGACCGACAGCTTCAACTACGCCGTGGGCGCGCTGGGCCTGGCCGTGGTGTTCATCTACATGCTCCTGGCCAGCCAGTTCAAGAGCTTCCTGCAGCCGCTGGCGCTGATGACATCGCTGCCGCTGACGCTGATCGGCGTGGTGCTGGCGCTGCTGATGTTTCGCTCCACCCTGTCGATGTTCTCGATCATCGGCGTGGTGATGCTGATGGGCCTGGTCACCAAAAACGCTATTTTGCTGGTGGACTTTGCCATTCGCGCCCGTGACGAGCATGTGGACGACACGGGGCGCACCGTGCCCGGCCTGCCGCGCGCCGAGGCCCTGTTGCTGGCCGCACGCGTGCGGCTGCGCCCCATTCTCATGACCACGCTGGCCATGATCTTCGGCATGGTGCCACTGGCGTTTGCGTTGTCGGAGGGCTCCGAGCAGCGCGCGCCGATGGGCCAGGCCGTCATCGGCGGCGTGATCACGTCATCGCTGCTGACCCTCCTGGTCGTGCCTGATGTGTACTGCTACATGGACGATCTGGCCC